>DFWY01000074.1:28291-48278 GCA_002381615.1 Polaromonas sp. UBA4122
CCACGCTCGTCGCTTCGCGTACTACGCTGCCCCGCTCACCACGAAGAGGGACAGAACTTGCCTGGGACGGCCCGGCGTTGCGTTCTGGCGCGGGGCTCGAAACCACGGATGAGGAAGATGCAGGGGAGATCGGCCCCTGCGCCAAAAACTGTTTCAGGCCGGTCAGCAGCCGCCGCCCCGCATCAGCAAGGGCATGGGCCGGTGCATCACCTATCAGGCGGGACAGATCTTCTTCCGCATCCCAGCGCAGGTTTTCGGCCAGCCATCCCACTTCGGCCGCCAATTGCACATCACCTTCAATCCTGACCGGGGGAGCCTTGCCCGCCAAAACCGACTGCACTATGACCAGGGGCGACTCGGTGGCCACTGACAGCAATAGATCAGCTTGAGCGGAAGGCTGTGCACGGTCAACGAGGCCTGCTGGAGTTACTACCAAATCGATCGCAAAAAAACCCCATCGAACATGGATCACACGATCTTTTTGACGTAAAAGCCGGTCTTGAGCCTGCTTCTCCTGCATCAGGACATGGTTCAGAAACAGCACCAGCCGCTGCTGCCCTTCATCCACCACCCAGGCGGGAGGCTGAAAACGGCTGACAATGGACTCGAGAAAAGAAAAAGGGGACGTGTTATTCATACGCCCCGATTTTGCAGGATAAAAGGGCTTTTACCCCGAACGTCCGTCAATTACCCCGTCACTTCGTGTACATCGCCATCTTAAAAGGGGGGCCGTTTCCCCCTTTGGGCAGTCCAGCAGCAAAATACCCAGGACAGCCCGATTCAGATTACTGCAGCGCTTGTACGCCAGCGACCAGCCAGCCACCGCCGTTGCGCGGTTTGGTCATGTTCCAGACTTCGCGGAAGGGGCTGGCACCTGCTGAGGCATCTTCGCGGATCATGCCGGAGAACTCTACGCTGGCCATGTACACATCGCTCAGTTCTTCAATGCCCAGCAACTGTGCATCAAGCATCACGACCTCGGTTCTGTTGGCACCGCCGCCGGTATGAGATTCGCGGTCTGCCAATTGTGACTTGATCTGCTCGAGCATGTCGTCCGTCATCATCGCGCGCAAATTCTGGATGTCGGAGCGGTCCCAGGCGTCTTGCAGCGTGACGAAATTGGCTTTGCATGCCTTGAGGAAGCCCTCAGCATCAAACCCTGCCGGGACACCCCAGGACTGGGATCCCAGCAATGCCGAACCAATGAGGGATCCGGCGGCAGGCGCAGCGGCGTCATACTTGTTGCCATCAAAGGCGATGTTGCTGCGCTCCCAAGGGCGCGCCGATGCATCGTTGCCTACATTTTCGGGGTTGTAATTTCTGGGTGTGGCGGCATTGGTGGGACTACCTGCCCCCTGAAATGCATAGGGATCCTGCATGCGCGCTGCGCCGGCGGTATCGGTCGCGCCCCCCTTAAGCTTGCGCATGACGAAGCCAATCACCACCATGAGCACCAGCGCCAGCAAGGCAAACATGATGATCTGGCTGAAGGCCCCGCCCAACCCCAGCGACGAAGCCAGCCAGGCCAGGCCCAAGCCCGCAGCCAAGCCACCCAGCATGGCGCCCCAAGGTTTCTTCGGCGCCACAGGTGCCGGCGTTGCTGCGGGCGCGCCCGGTTTGGTCGCCGAGTTGACACCCGTCGGCGCTGCTTGGCGCTGGGTGACGTTGGACGACTGCCTGCCAAATGACTTGCCACCGCCCAGACGCGCAGCCTCGGCAGTCGTTCCTGCCAAGGTCAGAGTTAGCGCGAGTACAGCGGAAAAAATTGCCGGCCAAATTTTCATATCATTTCCTTAATCACAGTTTCATCGCGGTTTTAAGCCGCGTAACTTTTCAACACTTGATTCCAACATGCAAGGCCACCACGCCGCCCGCCATGTTGTGATAGTCCACATGACCAAAACCACTTTTACGCATCAGGGCTTTGAGCTCTTCCTGGCCGGGGTGCATGCGAATCGACTCGGCCAGGTACTGGTAGCTTGAATCGTCATTGGCCACCAGTTTACCGAGCTTGGGCAATACCTTGAACGAATACCAGTCATAAATCTTTTCCAACGGCTTGGCCACTTTGGAGAACTCCAGAATCAGCAGCTTGCCACCGGCCTTGAGCACGCGGTTCATTTCCTGCAGGGCAGCTTCTTTGTGCGTCATGTTGCGCAGACCGAAAGCCACCGTGACCACATCGAAAATGGCATCGGGAAACGGCAAATGTTCGGCATCACACACCAGCGTCGGCAGGCTCACACCGGCGTCCAACAGCCGGTTGCGGCCTTCCCTGAGCATGGCTTCGTTGATGTCGGTGTGCACCACACGCCCACTGGCCCCGACTTTGGGCGCGAACGCCAGGGCGAGGTCACCCGTACCGCCGGCAATATCCAGTACCTGCTGGCCTTCCTTGACGTTGGCCACCAGCACCGTATAGGCCTTCCAGACCCGATGCAAACCCATCGACATCAGGTCGTTCATCAGATCGTATTTGGGTGCCACGGAGTCAAACACGCCGCGCACACGACGAGCCTTGTCCTGCTCGTCAACAGATTCAAAGCCAAAATGGGTACTGGTCATAGAGTGAATACTAGGGCAAAGCCTAATTGTTGGCGACAACCCTGCGGTGATTCAGGGAATTGCCAGGTTTATGATAAAAAAACAACAGTAACCCGACCCAGTTCCGCCCTGCCCTGAAGCGACGGACAAGGGGTTTGCACCCGCCGGGGAATCTCAGTGATTGCCGCAGGCATGAGCACTCGCTTTGAGCATGGGCGCGTCGCGCTCCACCCCTGCGACCTGCAGCCGGCGGTTGTACTCGTCCCACAGGCGGCTTTGCTCAGCCCCCATGGCGTACAGGTAGTCCCAGGAAAAGATGCCGCTTTCGTGGCCATCGGAGAAAACCGGCTTGACGGCATAGTTGCCAATGGGCTCCAACTCGACCACATTCACTTCACGCTTGCCAGTTTGCAGCACTTCTTGCCCAGGCCCGTGACCCTGAACTTCCGCGGACGGTGAATAAATACGCATCAACTCAAACGGGATTTTGAATTCAGCGCCGTCCGAAAAGGCAATTTCGAGAACGCGGGACTGGCTGTGAACCGTCAGTAGAGTAGGAGTCGGTGACTCGGCTTGAAGACCTGCCATGGTGATGCATCACTTTCTGAAAAAAAACAAGCTCGGCGCATCAGAGCGCCATTTTTTCGGCAATCAGCCGGTTGACTTCCAGGCAACGCGACGCGACAGCCGCCAACTTCTCCACCTCGGGTGGGCGCTGCGGCGCGCTCCAGACCGGTGTCGGGAAATGACTGTCCCAGTCGAAGCGGGCCATCACGTGCCAATGCAGATGGGGCACCATATTTCCCAGTGCGGCCAAGTTGATCTTACGGGGTTGCAGCTCGCTGCGCAGGATCTGCTCCACCATCACCACGGCATTCATGCAGGTATCGCGTTCAGCCGACGAAAGATCGGAAAACTCAGCCATATGCCGGTTCCAGACCACGCGGTAAAAAGCCGGAAATCCCGCCTCGTTGGCTTGAATCACCCGCAACTGCTCGTTGCGAAAAATCAGCAATCCGCCGTCGGTCTCACACAGCGCGCACCCGGCGATCTTTCCGCTGGCGTTCATGGCAGGCTAAACCAGAACCCGTTCGATGCCACCGTGGTTGGCCGCATCCACATAGGTGGGCAGCCATTCCTTGCCCAGAATCTGATTGGCCATTTCCACCACAATGTAATCGGCTTCGAGCAGGCCGTTTTTCATATCGTTGCCATAGCGTAACAAGCCTTGCAGGCAGCTCGGGCAACTGGTCAGTATCTTGACATTTTCGGTTTCGCCCAAGGTGCCCGAAGCCCGCAGCTCGGCTTCGCCTTTTTGCAGCTCCTCTTCTTTCCGGAAGCGTATCTGGGTCGAAATATCGGGACGCGTCACGCCCAGCGTGCCCGACTCGCCACAGCAGCGCTCGGACTTAAGCACATTGTTGCCCACCAGCGCCTTGACGGTCTTCATCGAGTCCTGCAGCTTCATCGGGTTGTGGCATGGCTCGTGGTACAGGTAACCGCCCTGCCCGCCCGGCAGCGTAATGCCTTTTTCCAGCAGGTATTCGTGAATATCAATGATGCGGCTGCCCGGAAAAATCTTCTCGAACTCATAGCCCTGCAGCTGGTCGTAGCAGGTGCCGCAACTGACCACCACGGTCTTGATGTCCAGGTAATTCAGCGTGTTGGCCACCCGGTGAAACAGCACACGGTTATCGGTGATGATTTTTTCGGCCTTGTCGAACTGGCCGCTGCCGCGCTGCGGATAACCGCAGCACAGGTAGCCCGGCGGCAGCACGGTCTGCACACCAGCGTGCCACAGCATGGCCTGCGTCGCCAGGCCAACCTGGCTGAACAGACGCTCGGAGCCGCAACCCGGAAAATAAAACACCGCTTCGGTTTCAGCCGTGGTGCTTTTCGGATTGCGAATGATGGGTACGTAATCCTTGTCTTCAATGTCAAGCAAGGCCCGCGCGGTCTTCTTCGGCAGGCCACCCGGCATTTTCTTGTTGATGAAGTGAATCACCTGCTCCTTGACCGGCGATTTGCCGACCGTTGCTGGTGGCTTGGCGGTCTGCTTGCGCGCCAGACCGCGCAGCAGGTCGTTGGCCAGGCGTTGGGCCTTGAAGCCCACGTCGACCATGGCGCTGCGCATGAACTTGATGGTTTGCGGACTGGTCGCATTCAGGAAGAACATGGCGGCGGCGTTGCCGGGCCTGAAGGACTTCTGGCCCATCTTGCGCAGCAAATTGCGCATGTTCATCGACACCTCGCCAAAATCGATATCCACCGGGCAGGGAGTCAGGCACTTGTGGCACACCGTGCAATGGTCGGCCACATCCTCAAACTCTTCCCAGTGCTTGATGCTGATGCCGCGCCGGGTCTGCTCCTCGTACAGGAAGGCCTCGATCAATAGCGATGTCGCCAGAATCTTGTTGCGTGGACTGTACAGCAGGTTGGCACGCGGCACATGCGTGGCACACACCGGCTTGCACTTGCCGCAGCGCAGGCAGTCTTTCACGCTGTCGGCGATCGCGCCGATGTCCGACTGCTGCATGATCAGCGACTCATGGCCCATCAGGCCAAAGCTGGGCGTATAGGCATTGGTCAAATCGGCCTGCAACCCTTGCCCATCCTGTGCACCATGCTCCTGCCCTACCGAAGGGGGTTGCCAGTTTCGCAGCAGCTTGCCTTTGTTGAAGCGGCCTTCGGGATCGACCTTCTGCTTGTACTCGGTGAACGGGCGCAGTTCCTCGTCGGTCAGGAATTCGAGCTTGGTGATGCCTATGCCGTGCTCGCCGGAAATCACACCATCAAGCGAGCGCGCCAACACCATGATGCGTGCCACGGCCTCGCGCGCGGTTTGCAGCATCTCATAGTCATCGCTGTTGACCGGAAGATTGGTGTGCACATTGCCGTCACCCGCATGCATGTGCAAGGCCGCCCACACACGGCCCTTGAGCACGCGCTTGTGGATGGCGTTGCATTCCTCAAGAATCGGCAGAAATGCGCCGCCGCTGAAGATGCTTTGAAGCCGGGCCCGTATCTGGGTTTTCCAGCTGGCACGCAGCGTATGGTCCTGCAGCTGCGGGAAAAAAGTGCCTATGCCCTGCAGCCAGCCGGCCCAGAGGGTGCGCACCTCGGCAATCATCGCAAGCGCCTGGCCGACCCGGTCCTCCAGCAACTCGGCAGAAGGAATGTTGTTCGCGTCGTCCGATTTACCCAAAGGCAGGTTGCCCTTGAGAAAAAATGCTTCCAGCTCGTCACACAGCTTGATCTTGTTGCGCAGGCTCAATTCAATATTGATCTGCTCAATACCGTCGGTGTACTCGGCCATGCGCGGCAACGGGATCACCACATCTTCGTTGATCTTGAAGGCATTGGTGTGTCTGGAAATGGCCGCCGTGCGTTTGCGATCCAGCCAGAATTTCTTGCGCGCTTCGGCGCTGATGGCCACAAAGCCCTCGCCGCTACGCGAGTTGGCGATGCGTACGATTTCGCTGGCAGCACGGGCGACGACGTCCGCATCGTCCCCGGCGATATCGCCCACCAGCACCATCTTGGGCAGGCCGCCGCGTTTGGATTTGGTGGCATACCCGACGGCGCGCAGGTAGCGGTCGTCCAGGTGCTCCAATCCCGCCAGAATGGCGCCGCCGCGCTGTTGCTCGGCGAACATGAAGTCCTTGATTTCAACAATGCTGGGCACGGCGTCTCTGGCATGGCCAAAAAACTCCATGCAGACCGTGCGGGTGTGCGCGGGCATGCGGTGCACAATCCAGCGCGCGCTGGTGATCAGGCCATCGCAGCCTTCCTTCTGGATTCCCGGCAAACCACTCAAAAACTTGTCAGTCACATCCTTGCCCAGGCCTTCCTTGCGGAAAGTTTTGCCTGGAATATCAAGGCGTTCGGTACGAACCGGTGTTTTGCCGTCGGCTTCAAAGTAGTTGAGCTCGAAACTCGCCATCTCGGCATCATGAATTTTGCCGAGGTTGTGGCCCACGCGCGTGACTTCCAGCCACTGGGCTTCGGGCGTCACCATGCGCCACGAGGCCAGGTTGTCCAGCGCAGTGCCCCACAACACGGCTTTTTTGCCGCCGGCGTTCATGGCGATGTTGCCGCCTATGCAGGACGCTTCAGCCGAGGTAGGGTCAACCGCAAACACGAAACCGCCCCGCTCCGCGGCATCGGCCACGCGCTGGGTGACCACGCCGGCTTCGGTCCACACGGTGGCTACCGTTTGCGCAACGCCCGGCAGCGACACCATTTCCACCTCAGTCATCGCTTCGAGTTTTTCGGTGTTGATGACGGCCGACTTCCAGGTCAGCGGAATCGCCCCACCGGTGTAGCCGGTACCGCCGCCGCGCGGAACAATCGTCAGGCCCAGCTCAATACAGGCCTTGACCAGACCGGCCATCTCGGTTTCGGTATCGGGCGTCAGCACCACGAAGGGATATTCCACACGCCAGTCGGTCGCGTCGGTAACATGCGAAACACGTGACAAGCCATCAAACTTGATGTTGTCCTTGAGCGTCAGCTTGCGCAGATTGCGCGCCGTCTGGCGGCGCAGGTCGGCTATTTCTTCAAACGAGGCAGAAAAGCGGCTAACCGCGCCCCGGGCCGACGCAAGCAGCTCACCCACGATGGCGTCCCGCTGCCTATCCGCATCGGGTGTGCGGCGCTTTTCAACCTCTGTGAGGCGATGCTGCAAGGCATCCACCAGCAATTTTCGGCGTTTTGGATTGTCCAGCAGGTCATCCTGCAAATAAGGGTTGCGCTGAACCACCCATACATCGCCCAGCACTTCATACAGCATGCGTGCGGACCGACCGGTACGCCGCTCGTCGCGGAGGAGATTCAGCAGGTCCCAGGCGCGCGCACCCAGCAGGCGAATGACCACTTCGCGATCGGAAAAGGAGGTGTAGTTGTAGGGAATCTCGCGGATGCGTGCTTCGTCATGCTTTGCGTCATCGGCAAAAACATTTAATTCTTCAAGGGTAGTAGGGGCGTTCATCGTGAAAAGTTAGCTGCTTCGGACCCATGTCCCATGCTCTGGTCCAATATTACCGCAGCGCGGCATTTGTCACGGGGCAGCGGGCCATGACCTCATGGAAACCCCGCTTGTTAAGCAAACACCCCATCGCTTAAATCGATCTATCACACAGTTTTTAGTCTGGTCATATTCATGGAAATCACCGCCAACAACTGGCCCTACCCGTACTGGGTGGCCCACCGGGGTGCCGGAAAGCTGGCACCTGAAAACACCCTGGCTGCCTTCAGGCGGGGTGCCAGCCACGGCTACCGCATGTTTGAGTGCGACGTGAAACTGAGTGCCGACGGCATGCCTTTTTTGTTGCACGACGACACGCTGGAGCGCACCACGAATGGACAAGGCGTGGCTGGCGAGCACACCTGGGAGGTGCTGTCAAAGCTCGATGCGGGCCGCTGGCATTCGCCGGAATTTGCGGGTGAAACCTTGCCCAGATTGGACAGCATTGCCCGCTACTGCCTGGACCATGGCTATTTCCTGAACATCGAGATCAAGCCCACACCCGGGCTCGAAAGCCATACCGGCACTGTCGTAGCCTTTGAGGCGGCCAGGCTCTGGAAAGATGCTGCCGTGCCGCCCATTCCCCCGTTATTGACCTCGTTCCAGCCGCTCGCCCTTGCGGCCGCCCGAGCCGCCCAGCCGCAGCTTCCGCGCGGCCTGCTGCTCGACGAGTTGCGGGCCGGCTGGCTGGACACAGCCCGGCAGCTGGAATGCATCGCCATTGTCTGCAATCACACGCTCTGGAATGCCGACACCGTGTCGCAGGCCAAAAAAGCCGGTTTCAGGCTCCTGAGCTACACCGTCAATGACCAAGCCAGCGCCCGCCGGCTGATCGATCTGGGCACCGACGGCATCATCACCGACCGGGTCGATGCCTTCAAACCCGACGAGTAAACAGCGTCCTCAGGCTTTCCAGCCACGCAGCAGCACCCACTGGCAAAGCGCCGCGCCCAGCACCAGCGCAGCGTAGGTCAGCATCTTCCCTTCGTGGCCGAAAAACAGCAGCCCAGCGCTCAGAATGGCCAAATTTGCTACGAAAACAATAGCTGTCTGTGCCCACCAAGTCTGGACAAATGGCCTTTTTGATCTGAAAAATCCAAAAAAGAGACGCGACAACACGACCAGCAGCAAAGCGAGCAGCGCAGCCGGTGCCATGAAATTAAGGAGGTGGTTGGTCAGCAGATAAGCGGTCATGACAACGATTCAAAGTCGACGGAAAAACCAGTAAAGCCACTGAATTCGCCTGTGAAAAGGCTCTCAAGAATAATTGATTGAAGCCGGGCGCCCTTTCTTGGACACTTCAATTTTATAATCGAAGCATGTCAGTCTGGGCCTTAGGGCTAAACCATCACACCGCACCGCTCGATCTGCGCGGGCGCTTTGCCTATGCGGTGGACCAGATCGAGCCAACTTTGCGCGGTTTGCGCGAGTCCCTGACCCGCCAGCCCGAGGCGGCGCTGCTCTCCACCTGCAACCGCACCGAGATTTACTGCGCTGGCGACACCCAGGATATGGACCAGACGCTGGAATGGCTGGCAAACAACGGCGGCGTTACGCCCGCACTGCTGCGCTCGCACATCTACACCCTGCGGGGTGACCAAGCCGCCCGTCACGCCTTTCGCGTGGCCAGCGGGCTTGACTCCATGGTACTGGGCGAGCCACAGATTTTGGGCCAGCTCAAAGACGCGGTGCGCGCCGCCGAAGGCGCGGGTGCCATGGGCTCCACGCTGCACCAGCTGTTTCAGCGCTCATTTGCCGTCGCCAAAGAGGTACGTACTACCACTGAAATTGGCGCATACAGCATCAGCATGGCTGCGGCCGCGGTGCGCCTGGCCGGCCAACTGTTTGAAGATTTGGGTGACATCAAGGTGCTGTTCGTCGGCGCCGGCGAAATGATTGACCTGGCGGCCACCCACTTTGCGGCTAAAAACCCCAAAGCCATGGCCATTGCCAACCGCACGCTGGAGCGCGGCGAAAAGCTGGCCAGCCGCTTCGGCGCCGAGGTCATGCATTTGGGTGATTTGCCCAGTCGGCTGCATGAGTTTGACGCCGTCATCAGCTGCACGGCCAGCACGCTGCCCATCATCGGCCTGGGCGCCGTAGAGCGCGCGGTCAAGCTGCGCAAACACCGCCCCATGTTCATGGTGGACATGGCGGTGCCGCGTGACATCGAGCCTGAAGTCAAGGCGCTGCCCGATATCTACCTCTACACCGTGGACGACCTGGCGCAGGTGGTGCAAACCGGCAAGGACAACCGTCAGGCAGCCGTGACGCAAGCCGAGGTCATCATCGATGCGGGCGTGCAAAACTTCATGCACTGGCTGGGCCAGCGGCGCACCGTGCCGCTGATTCAGCAGCTCAATGCGCAAGCCGATGAATGGCGTGCCGCAGAAATTGTGCGCGCCAAGAAGCTGCTGGCCAAAGGCGAGCCGATCGACGTGGTGCTTGATGCGCTGACCCGCGCCCTGACGCAAAAAATGCTGCACGGCGCGCTGGCCGAACTGCACGCCGGCGACGCCACTAGCCGCGAGGCCACGGCGCGCACTGTGTCCAAGCTGTTTCTGCGCGGCCAGCTGCACAGCGCCCCCAAAGAACACAAAGAGCGTTAGCGCCGGGCTATTTATGAGCCACTGCTGCAGTCGCTGACTGTGGCGACCCCGTTGCTGGCGACTTCGCCGGTGTGCCATCACCATCTTTTGGCCTTCACGGCTCCCGATATTCCATGAAACCCTTTCTTCGCCAAACACTGGATCGCCAGCTTCTGCGGCTGCATGAGCTGGACTCACTGCTGTCCGCCAGCGACGTGGTAAGCGACCTGGCGCGCTTTCGCGACCTGACCCGAGAGCACGCCGAAGCCAGCGTGGTGGCCGGACACTACACGCAGCTCACCAGCCGCGAGGCCGACCTGATCAGCGCCGAAGGCATGCTGCAAGAGGCCAGGAACGACCCGGAAATGGCCGCCATGGCCGAAGAAGAGATCGCTGCCGCCAAAGCCGATATTGCACAGCTGGACGAAGCCCTGCAACTGATGCTGATTCCCAAGGACCCCGACGACGTGCGGGCGGCGTTCATCGAAATCCGCGCCGGCACGGGCGGCGACGAATCGGCCCTGTTTGCGGGCGACCTGTTTCGCATGTACACCCGCTTTGCCGAGCGCAACCGCTGGCAGACCGAGATCATCAGCGAATCGCCCAGCGAACTGGGCGGCTACAAAGAGGTGGTGCTGCGTATCGACGGACCCACCGACGCGCACGGGGTAGGCGTGTACGGCAAGCTGCGTTTCGAGTCTGGCGGCCACCGCGTGCAGCGCGTGCCAGCCACGGAAACCCAGGGCCGCATCCATACCAGCGCCTGCACCGTGGCCGTGCTGCCCGAGCCCGACGAAGCCGTGGCCATCCAGATCAACCCGGCCGACCTGCGCATCGACACCTACCGTGCCAGCGGCGCCGGCGGCCAGCACATCAACAAAACCGATTCGGCGGTGCGCATCACGCACCTGCCGACCGGCATCGTGGCCGAATGCCAGGACGACCGCAGCCAGCACCGCAACAAGGCCAAGGCGCTGCAAGTGCTGTCGGCCCGCATCATCGAAAAGGACCGCTCGGAGCAAGCGGCAAAAGACGCGGCGATGCGCAAGGGCCTGATCGGCAGTGGCGAGCGCAGCGACCGCATCCGCACCTACAACTTCCCGCAGGGCCGCCTGACCGACCACCGCATCAACCTGACGCTGTACAAACTCGGCCTCATCATGGAGGGGGATCTGGGCGATGTGATCACGGCGCTGCAGGTTGCGCGTGGCGCCGAACAGCTGGCGGAGCTTGAAACGGCCACTAACAGTTACTAACGGCGAATGACGGCTATCCCCTTTTTTATATGCAAAATCGGCCTACAGACCAAGCAGCACGGGCGTAATAAGCTATTATTTTTATAGCCTATTCAAGAGGACGCGATGAACCAACCTACTTGCGCACAGGCCTTGGCCGCCGCCCGGATCCTGGGGCTGGAGCGGCTGGACGCCCAGTTGCTGCTGCTGCACGCGCTCGGCAAACCCTTGGAGGCCAGAGCCTGGCTGCTGGCCCACGATACCGACGAGTTGACGGAAGAGGTCGCCCAGCGTTTCCGGGCGCTGAGCTTGCGCCGGGCCACTGGCGAGCCCTTGGCTTACATCGTCGGCAGCAAGGAGTTTTTTGGTCTGGCGCTGCAGGTGGACGCCCGCGTGCTGGTACCGCGGCCCGACACCGAAACACTGGTGCAGTGGGCGCTGGACCTGCTGCAAACACCCGGCATGCCGCCAGTGCCGCAGATTCTTGACCTGGGCACCGGCAGCGGGGCCATCGCACTGGCCATCGCACACAGCCTGCAAGCGGCTGGCCGCCCAGCCCGCGTCGTTGCCGTGGATGCGAGCGCTGATGCGCTGAGCGTCGCCCGCGAAAATGCGCAAAGGCTAGGGCTGGACGTGCAGTTCATCGAGAGCCGCTGGCTGGACAAAGTTAGCGGACACTTTCACCTGATCGCAAGTAATCCGCCCTATATTGCCAGTGCCGATCCGCACTTGGCCGCGTTGGCGCACGAGCCTCTGGAGGCGCTGGCAGCGGGAGCCGATGGGCTGGACGACATTCGGCAGATTGCCCAGCAGGCGCCCGGGCACCTGCTGCCCGGCGGCTGGCTCTTGCTGGAGCATGGTTACGACCAGGCGGACCGCGTGCGCAAGCTGCTCGCCCAGCATGGTTTTTTGCAGCTTCAGAGCCGCCGTGAT
Organism: Polaromonas sp. UBA4122; assembly: GCA_002381615.1. Lineage (GTDB taxonomy): Bacteria > Pseudomonadota > Gammaproteobacteria > Burkholderiales > Burkholderiaceae_C > Polaromonas. Next base: position 40,618 of record DFWY01000074.1, read on the forward strand.
CTGGCAGGTATCGAACGCTGCTCGGGCGGGCAATGGCCGGGTTAATTCTGGGTAAAATCCAAATCAAAGTCGAATCAAAGCCGGCCAGGGCCCGCCAGTCCCTGCCCGGCGCCTGGCATCAAACGGCGGGATAATTGCTTTATTGAATTCTGATGTTCAGATTCCATGTATTGAAAACTGCTTGGCCGAAACGCCTGTTACCAACCCCCTACGGCCTCGCACGGCCACACATCCAAAGGAATTCACCATGAGCGATACCCAGCAACGCATAGACCAGATCGTCAAATCCAGCGACGTTGTCCTGTTTATGAAGGGCACGGCCCAGTTTCCGATGTGTGGTTTTTCAGGCCGCGCCATCCAGGTGCTCAAGGCCTGCGGCGTGAACCAGCCCACCACGGTGAACGTGCTGGAAGACGAAGAAATCCGCAGCGGCATCAAGGAATACAGCAACTGGCCGACCATTCCCCAGCTGTATGTGAAGGGCGAATTCGTTGGCGGCTCCGACATCATGATGGAGATGTATGAGAACGGTGAGCTCCAGCAAGTTCTGGGCACGCCCGCAGCCTGAGGCCTCAACGCCCAGCCCGGGCATTTTTCCAGGCCGGTTGATTAACGCGTGTAGCCTTCGCAGGCGCCCGCGTTCACCCGGCCCTTGCATTCGCGCTTCAGGCGCGTGCTGCGTTCTTGGATCGTTTCCTCGGAACCACGCATGAACTTGACCGTACTGCCATGGCCCGTAGCGGCCGTCTTGGCTGCTTTTTTCTTCGTCTTTGTTGCCGGCTTGTTCACAGGCTCTGCCGACTGCGCGTGAGCGCTGCCCATCAGTACCGCGGCAACGACCAGGAAAGCCAGTGCTGGCTGGATAAAAGACCTCTTCATTGCTATCTCCCTCCGTTGGATGTGCTTGAACGCCGCTCGGCTTATTGAACCCAACCTGAACTGAAACCTTATGGCAATTTGGGATCGCTTAATGTTGGATCACCGTAGGCCTCGTCATCGCGCGGGGGTTCTGCCGGCAAGCGGAAATCTTCGCTGGCCCACGCGCCCAAATCGATGTTTTTGCAGCGTTCGCTACAAAAGGGGCGAAAGGGATTGCTGGCCGCGTAAACGCTTTGACCGCCGCAACTGGGGCACACCACGCGCTTGACCGGCAACGGGTCTTTATCTTTTTTCATGTCGGGCATGGCTTCAAACCGCTCTATACAGATCAAATGCTCAGGTCAGGAGCAAAGCGTCAACTCGAACATAGCATCATCGGTGCTCTGGTGCAGCCGGTCATCGCTTGCGTGGCGCATGAGTCGAACCGAGACCATCAGGCGGTTGCCACTGATTTCCGGAATCAGCCCCAGCGTGGGATCAATACGCAAACGCAGCAAGTGAAAGGTGCGCCCCTGAGGCAGCGTCTGCTGATACTGCCCGGCCGGCGCCACCACTTTTTGCGGCGCACCGGAATCGCGTAGCATCCTCAGCAGCACGCGTATGGATTCGGCCAGTGGCACCAGCGGCGCAATCCAGCGCTGCAGGTCCTGCTGGCGTGTGGCGGTGCCCAAGTGCTGCCAGGCATAGTAGGCCGGCAAATCAAACTCGCAAGTGCCTCCGGGAATGCCGACACGGCTGCGAATGCTCATGAGCCAGTCGTTTTCAGTCAATGAATGTCCCACTTTGCCCGGAACATTGTTCACGGCCGAAAAACACTCTTCGAGCTGGCCGGTGACTTCGTCGAGCACCGCTTCGGAAATGGCCGGGTTGCCACGGTAGCCATTGAGAATTTGCTTTTGTTTCTCGAGATCCTTGAGCACGTCGGTTTTCAAGTCCGCCCGCGCGCCCACGTCCATGATTTCAAAAATGGTCGTGATGGCGTAGTGATGATCCGTCGGACTCTCCCGCTTCACCAGTTCACCCAGACGGCGAAACAGGTGCTCCAGTCGCAAATAGGTTCGTATGCGTTCGTTGAAAGGGTACTCGTAAAGAATCACAGCGCTATTTTCGTCAGCTTCATTGAGAAGGTTTATTGGCGCATCATAGCCCGAAGCGGCTGGCAAGCTGCCGGACCAGCAGGTCCAGTGCCTCAAGGGATAAACCGTCGTTATAAATGCAACTATCGGCTGCCGCCAGCCTTTGCTCCCGGCTGGCTTGTCCGGCCATGATTTTTTCGACCGCCTCCCGGGTCCAGCCATTGCGCGCCATCACCCGGGCGATCTGGGTGGCTTCGCTGCAGTCCACCACCAGCACATGGTCCACCTGCTGGCGCCAGCGCCCGGACTCCACCAGCAAAGGAATGTCAAAGACGATGCAGGCCCCGCCGCCCGTCGCCGCCTGCTCGGATTGCCGCATGGTTTCCTGGCGCACCAGGGGGTGAATGATGTCCTCCAGCCGCTGCCTGGCGGCCGGATCATTGAAGGCAAGCTGCCGCATCCGGTCACGGTCCATCGCGCCCTCTGCCGTGATGACCTGATCGCCAAACTGGCTGGCGATTTCTTTCACGGCAGCCCCGCCCGCTGCCGTGACCTGACGGGCAATGGCATCGGCATCCACCAGGACAGCGCCGCAGGCGACCAGCAAGCGGGCCACCGTGCTTTTGCCGCTGCCAATGCCGCCGGTCAGGCCAATGCGTCGAGTTGTCCGGTGCATGACATCACAAGCCAACGAACTGCAGAATCGATTGAGGCCCGAAAACCAGGGCGGTGAAACCCGCACCCGCCAGAAAAGGGCCAAACGGCACGTAGCCGCCCTCGCGCAATCCACTGGAGAACTTCATCACGATACCGATGACGGCACCGATCACAGAGGCCATCAAAATCATCGGCACCAGCGCGGGCCAGCCAAACCAGGCACCCAGTGCCGCAAACAGCTTGAAGTCACCGTAGCCCATGCCTTCTTTTCCCGTCACCAGCTTGAACGCCCAGTACACCCCCCACAAGGAAAGATAGCCAGCAACCGCCCCCCACAGGGCGGTGTACAGGTTGACCGCAGGATTCCAGCCCAGCGCCGCCACGATCAGCCCGACCCACAGCAAGGGCATGGTCAGGTCGTCCGGCAACAAAGTCGTGTCCCAGTCAATCAGCGCCAGCACCAGCAGCGCCGCAGAGAAGCCGCACCAGGCCAGCGCGATTGGCGACCAGCCCCAGCGCCAGACGCAAAAGAAGAACAAGGCGCCGCTCACCACTTCGACCATCGGGTAGCGCAAGCCATAGGGCGTTCCGCACGCCGAGCATTGGCCTCTCAGGAACAGGTAGCTGACGACGGGGATGTTTTCATACCAGCGTATGACGTGGCCACAGCGGGAGCAACGCGAACGCGGTACCAGCAGATTGAATTTTTCGATCGGCTCCAGTGATGTTCCTGCCAGTTCGGCACATTCCTCGGCCCACTGCCGCTCCATCATCTTGGGCAGGCGGTAAATGACGACGTTGAGGAAGCTCCCGATCAGCAAGCCGAGAATGCCGGCCAGCAGTGCATCGAACCCGGGTGCCAGGCCAATCCCCATCAAACGACTTGACCCAGCTTGAAGATGGGCAGGTACATGGAGACCACAATGCCGCCAATCAGTGTGCCCAAAAACACGATGATGATGGGCTCCATCAGGCTGGACAGACCGGCCACCATTTCATCGACTTCCGCTTCATAAAAATCGGCGGCCTTGCCCAGCATGTGATCCACCGAGCCGGATTCTTCGCCAATGGCGCACATCTGCAGCACCATGGTGGGAAACAAATGGGCATTGCCCATCGCCGCCGTCAGGCTGGTGCCCGTCGAAACTTCCTGCTGAATTTTTTCGGTGGCGTCGGCGTACAGAGAGTTACCGGATGCGCCGCCCACAGAGTCCAAGGCTTCCACCAGCGGCACGCCGGCAGCAAACATGGTGGAAAGGGTGCGGGTCCAGCGGGCAATGCAGGACTTTTCAATCAGGGGGCCAAACACAGGCACTTTGAGCAACAGCCTGTCCATGACTTTCTGCATTTTCTCATTGCGTTTCCAGGCCTGCATGAAGAAATAGAGGCCGCCGCCAATACCGCCAAAAATCAGCCACCAGTAAGCCACAAAAAACTCGCTGATCGCAATCACGACAAGAGTGGGTGCCGGCAAATCCGCGCCGAAGGAGGAAAACACCTCCTTGAACGCGGGGATCACGAAAATCATGATCACGGCGACCACCACAAAGGCCACCACCACCACCGAGATGGGGTACATCAAGGCCGACTTGATTTTTGATTTGATGGCTTCGGTTTTTTCCATGTACACCGCCAGGCGGTCCAGCAAGGATTCCAGAATACCGGCGGCCTCACCCGCCTCGACCAAATTGCAATACAGCGCATTGAAATACATCGGGTACTTGCGAAATGCGGCACTCAAAGACGTACCGGTCTCCACATCGGTGCGCACGTCATTGAGCAGTTTGGTCACACTGGCGTTCGGATTGCCGCGGCCCACGATGTCGAATGACTGCAAAAGGGGCACGCCTGCTTTCATCATGGTCGCCAGCTGGCGGGTAAAGATGGCAATGTCCCTGGGTTTGATGGACTTGCCCCTGCGCATGCGGCGCTTTTTGATTTTGCTGGGCAACACGCCCTGCCGACGCAAGGAAGACTTGACCTGGTTCTCGCCAGCGGCGCGGATTTCGCCACGAACCTGTTTGCCGCCCCGGTCCTTGCCCTCCCACTCGAAAACAAATTCCTTGATATTTTTGGATGCTGCAGTTGCCATGATGCCTTCTCGTTTTATGGACGGCCTTCAGACCATCTCGTCACTACAGTCACACCCCAATTCCCGACTTTTAATTGCGAGGGGTTATGCAGGGCTTGCCTAAACATTGGTGCAGCCCAAGACCTCTTCCAGCGAAGTCACGCCGAGTTTAACTTTAGCCAAACCGGACTGACGCAAGTTTCTGACGCCTTCAGCATCCGCCTGCGCCGCGATCTCCAGGGCGCTGCCGTCGCGCAGGATGATTCTTTGAATCTCTTCGGAAATAGGCATGACCTGGTAGATACCCACACGGCCTTTGTAGCCATTGGTGCACATGGAACATCCCACTGCATGGTAAGGCGTCCAGGAGCCGTCTACATCCTCGTCCTTGAACCCTGCCTCCAGCAAGGTCTCGCGCGGAACATCTGCAGGGGTCTTGCATTTGGGGCACAGCCGCCGCGCCAGCCGCTGGGCGGTAATCAGAATCACGCTGGATGCAATATTGAAGGGTGCGATACCCATGTTGCGCATGCGGGTCAAGGTGGTCGGCGCATCGTTGGTGTGCAGCGTGGACATCACCAAATGGCCGGTTTGCGCTGCCTTGATGGAGATATCGGCCGTTTCAAGGTCACGGATTTCGCCGACCATGATGATGTCGGGATCCTGCCGCAAGAACGCCTTGAGCGCGACCGAAAAGGTCATGCCGGCCTTCTCATTCATGCTGACCTGATTGACGCCCGGCAAGGTAATTTCGGCAGGATCTTCAGCGGTGCAGATATTGACACCTGGCTTGTTCAGCATATTCAGGCAGGTGTAAAGCGACACCGTTTTGCCAGAACCGGTAGGACCCGTGACCAGCACCATGCCATAAGGCCTTTGGATAGCCGCCAGCAGGCGTTCTTTTTCAGCCGGCTCGTAGCCCAGTGCTTCAATGCCCAGCTTGGCGGTGCTCGGGTCCAGAATCCGAATGACGATTTTTTCGCCATACATGGTGGGCAAGGTACTGACCCGAAAATCGATCACGCGATCAGGACCAATCTTGAGCTTCATCTTGCCGTCTTGCGGCACACGTTTTTCCGAAATGTCCAGCCTGGAGATGACCTTGATACGCGCCGCCAGTTTTTCCTTGATGGCAATCGGCGGCGACGCAATTTCGCGCAGTTCGCCGTCAACCCGAAAACGGACACGGTAGGTATGCTCGAACGGCTCAAAGTGCAAATCGGACGCCCGCATGCTGAACGCGTCCAGCAGCATTTTGTGCAGAAATTTGACAACCGGCGCGTCTTCAACTTCGGACACGCTGGCATCGTTGTCATCAGGTGACGCGTCTACAGTGGCCTCATCAAATTCGAAATCGTCGCCAATGATGTTTTCCATGGCCTCGGCGGCCGTGGTGGTGGACGCGTCCACCAGTTTGGACAGCTTGTCATATTCGGCAATCACCCACTCCACGCCCATCTGGGTGGAAAATTTGATCTTTTCCGCGGCCTCCTGATCTGACGGATCGGCCGTCGCGACTATCAGGCGGTTGTTGCGCTTGCTCAAAACAACAATGCGGTAAGTCAGGCAAATCTTGCTGTCGAGCAGACCTTTGGGCAAACGCTGAACATCAATGGCATCCAGGTCCAGCAACGGCGCGGCAAAAGCGGTTGACATGGTGTGCGCCAGGTCAAACGCAGACACCACCCCGGAACCGGTCAGTTCAGCGATGAAACGGGTACGCCCAGTTTGCGCTTTGCGGAAAATGTCTTCAGCAGCCTTTTGGCCCAACTTGCCAGCTGCTACCAACGTCCGGCCCAAGCCAGGCAAAGCCATGGAAGACGCTTGGTTGATAGCAGTGTCGACAGCAGTCATGGTTCCTTGGGTTTGGCTCAAATGGATATCATCGCTTATAGATTACAAGGTGTAAATCGAAAACACCCCTATCATCACGCCTGCGTTGGAACTATGCAAAGAACCGCACACTACAGCAGAAAAAGAGAAAAACCTGGTCGGGGCGAGAGGATTCGAAACTCCGACTGTTGATTTCCATTCAATCTTGACCCCCAACTTTTCATTTAATTTTGACTCCCTCCTCCGTCTGTTTTCGAACCCTGGCACTGGCCAGTGCCTGTGCTGGCGGGCTATGCATGCCGCTGGCGGGCCTGGCACAGGCGCAAAGTGACAGCCCTGCGGGGCTGCTGCCCACCCCCACCACCTGGCGCGTGACCTCGGAAACCTGGACACTCCCGGGCTCCGAGAAAATGGGTGTCGTGGGAGGCAACCTGCTGTTCGATGTGAACAACAACATCAAGCTCGGCGTGGGTTCCTATGGTGCGCTGCGCGGCGAGCGCGGCGGCTTCATCACCCTGGGTCTGGCGGGCGAGGTGCGGCAGCGCCTGAGCCCCTCGTGGCTGGGTCATGCCGGCCTGTTTGTCGGTGCCGGCGGCGGGCGTGGGGGCTCCACGCTGGCCGGTGGGGGCTCTACGCTATCCGGTGGGGGCCTGATGCTGCGCGGCGACGTCGGCCTGACCTATGAAACCAGCCGCTATGGCAACATCGGTTTTGGCCTGAGTCATGTCACGTTTCCGTCGGGCGTGATTCACAGCACCCAGCCCTATCTGATGTACGAATACCCCTTCCACAGCCTGCTGGGCAGCGGCTGGGGACCTACGCCGCCGGACGGCAAAAGCATGACCGGCGCAGCCACGGCCAGCGCCGTTCCATCCAGCGCACAAGAATTTTCCCTGGTCGCGCGCAGCTACCAGATCCCGTCTTCCGTAGTGCAGGACGACGGGCAGCCGCAACACCGCAGCATGCAGTTGCTGGGCGTGGAATGGCTGTCTTACCTGGACCCGCACTGGTTTTTAAAGCTGGAAGCAGAAGGTGCCATGGGAGGCCAGAGCAACGGCTACATGCAGATTTTGGCGGGCGGCGGCTACCGCTTGCCGCTCACCCGCAGCACCGCCCTCAAGCTCCATGCCGCAGCCGGCCCCGCC
>DFWY01000074.1:48386-50741 GCA_002381615.1 Polaromonas sp. UBA4122
TGCCGGCGGCGGCGGGGTGGACACCGGAGGGGGATTGCTGCTGGACGCCGGCATCGCATTGCAACAAAACCTGACGCCGCGCACCGCGGTGGAATTGTCGCTGGGCGAGGTGCGTGCGCCGTCCAGAAGCTTCAAGGCGCGCAGCGTGGCGCTCAAGCTCAATTACCAGTTTGGCCTGCCCGCCGTCTCGTCAGCCGCCGTGCCATGGAATGCGCTGGGCGGGTTTGACGCCAAGCCGCTGCGTCTGCGCGTGGTGAACCAGACTTACTTCAAAGCCAGCCCCAGCTGGCGCAGCAGCGATGTGGACCAGTCAGTGAGCAACCTGGGCGTGCAGATCGACTACGTTGTATCGCCCCATTGGTTCTTGACGGGCCAGGGTCTGGCCGCCTATGCCGGCAAAGCAGGCGCCTTCATGACCGGGCTGGTCGGCGTGGGCAGCCAGTGGCCGGTGTCCCAGCGCTGGTTTGTCGAGGGCGAAGCGCTGCTGGGTGCAGCCGGCGGCGGCGGTCTGGCCGTGGGCGGTGGCCTGGTGCGCCAGCTCAACGCCGGTATGGGTTACCGCTTGTCAAAGTCACTGTCCGTGATGACCACAGTGGGACAGGTGGCGGCGCTGCGCGGCGACTTCAAAGCCAAGGTGCTGGGGGTTTCACTGGGTTACCAGTTCACCGGGTTTGCCGAGAAGTAAGAGCTTCAGCTGGCCAGCCGGCACAACTGGATTTCATGAACCGCGTAAACCAGGTCAGTTCTGAGTGAGGGGCGCGTGACTACGCCCGAGCAGATCATGATGCGTCACCAGGGCCGCCCGGTGGCAGCGTGAAGGCTGCGCCCAAGGTGCCTACCACCCTCCGGCTGTCACCCGATGTATCAGCTGCTTTTCGTGCTACCGGCGACGGCTGGCAGACACGCATTGATGCAGCGCTCAAAGACCGGCTGCGCACGCATTCGCCTATTTGAGTTTGATGGCTGCTTGGTAACTATCAAATTAATAGCTGTCTGCACCCGTCCTATATGGGCTAGGGGCACATTTGGCACTTATTCATAGCCCTCCGGATTCTGGCTTTGCCAGCGCCAGGCGTCTGCGCACATATCCGCCAGCGAATGCGTGGCACGCCAGCCCAGCAGGCGCTGGGCCAGCGCCGGGTCGGCATAGCACTGGGCCACATCGCCTTGGCGGCGCGGCATGATTTGGTACGGCACTGGGCGGCCGCTGGCTTGCTCGAAGGCGCGCACTACGTCCAGCACGCTGTGGCCCTTTCCGGTGCCCAGGTTGACGGTAAAGCTGTCGCCGCCCTCCCCGTCGTCCAACAGCGCCTGCGACGCCGCCACATGACCCTGCGCCAGATCTTGCACATGGATGTAGTCGCGCACGCCGGTGCCGTCTGGCGTGGCGTAGTCGTTGCCGTACACGTTGAGGCAGGGCCGCCTGCCCACCGCCACCTGCGCCACGTAAGGCATCAGGTTGTTGGGAATGCCGCTTGGATCTTCGCCGATCAGGCCGCTCGGGTGCGCGCCCACGGGGTTGAAGTAGCGCAGCACGCCCACCTGCCACGCCGGGTTGGCTGTGCGCAGGGCGGCCAGCATGTCCTCACACACCAGCTTGGTATGGCCATAGGGGTTGGTATGGCTGGTGGGAAAGTCTTCGGTGATGGGCACGCTGGCCGGGTCGCCATACACCGTGGCGCTGCTTGAAAACACCAGCGTGCGGCAATTGGCAGCGTCCATCGCCTGCAGCAGGCTGACCATGCCACCCACGTTGTTGCGGTAGTACTTGAGCGGCTGCGCCACACTTTCACCGACCGACTTGAATCCTGCAAAGTGCACCACCGCCGCCACGGCATGGCGCTGCAGCATGGCTTGCACAAAGGCCGTGTCGGCCACGTCGCGGCGCTCGCAGACCACCGGGCGGCCGGTGATGCGCTCCAGGCGCGCCAGCACGGCCGGGTGGCTGTTGGAAAAGTCGTCCAGGATGACCGGGTTGTAGCCGGCCTCGACCAAGGCCACATAGGTGTGGCTGCCAATGTAGCCGGCGCCGCCAGTTAAAAGAATGCTGTTGGGGTTAGAGGTCATAAGTGGTGGGATGTTTCGATGTGGATTACGTGCTTGAGCCTGTCCTGAGCTTAGCCTGTCCTGAGCTTGTCGAAGGGGCGAAGGATCGAAGGGCTCGCAATGACGGGCATTGGGCAAAATTACAAGATTTTTATGGCTCTGGCCCCCGCTGCACCTGCGCAAGCAGCTATTTATTTAATAGCAGCTTCGACTCCAACCGAGCCACAAACCGACCTGGCACGAATTAATTGGGATCAGACCCTCATGGCGCTACCTTAAGGAATCTCCGTTCACCCTGAGCTTGTCGAA
>DFWY01000084.1:0-17451 GCA_002381615.1 Polaromonas sp. UBA4122
GCATGTATGTGTGCGGCATGACGGTGTATGACCTCTGCCACTTGGGCCATGCGCGCGCCATGGTGGCTTTTGACGTGGTCCAGCGCTGGCTCCGCTTAACTGGCTTGCAGGTCACTTATGTGCGCAACGTGACCGACATTGACGACAAGATCATCAAGCGGGCGGTTGAAAACGGCGAAACCATACGCTCGCTGACCGACCGCATGGTCGAGGCGCTGCATCAGGATGCCGACGCGCTGGGCATAGAGCGCCCCACGCATGAGCCGCGTGCCACCGAATTCGTCCCGCAAATGCTCAGCCTGATCGGCACGCTAGAAAAAAAGGGTCTGGCCTACCAGTCCCAAACCGGCCAGAACAAGGGCGACGTGAACTATGCCGTGCGCAAGTTTGCAGGCTACGGCAAGCTCTCAGGCAAGTCGCTTGACGAACTGCGCGCTGGCGAACGGGTGGAGGTGCTCGATGGCAAGGACGATCCGCTGGATTTCGTGTTGTGGAAAAGCGCCAAGCCGACTGAGCCGGCTGACGCCCAATGGGCCAGCGCCTATGGCCCTGGCCGTCCGGGCTGGCACATTGAATGCTCGGCCATGGCTTGCCAGTTGCTGGGGGAGTCGTTTGACATTCATGGCGGCGGTGCCGACCTGCAGTTCCCGCACCACGAGAACGAGATCGCCCAGTCGGAAGGCGCCTTCGGCAAGCCGCTGGCCCGCATCTGGATGCACAACGGCTTTGTGCGCGTGGACAACGAAAAGATGTCCAAATCGCTGGGAAATTTTTTCACCATCCGCGAAATCCTGACCAAGTACGACGCCGAGACGGTGCGCTTTTTCATCATTCGTGCGCACTACCGGAGTCCTTTGAATTACAGCGATGCGCATCTGGACGACGCCCGCAATTCGCTCAAACGCCTGTACACCGCTCTCGACCTCATTACGCCTGCCGCGGTGACGATTGACTGGGCCGAGCCCTTGGTCAATTCCTACACCGCCCGCTTCAAGGCGGCCATGGACGAAGACTTTGGCACGCCCGAAGCCATTGCCGTGCTGTTTGAGCTGGCCAGCGAAGTCAACAAGACCCGTTCAGCCGAACTGGCCGGTTTGCTAAAAGCCCTGGGTAGCTGTCTGGGCCTGCTGCAAAGCGCGCCAGCCGGTTTCTTGCAGGCGGGCTCCGAGCTGGACGACGCCAGCATCCAGGCCCTGATTGCGCAGCGCGCCGGCGCCAAAAAAGCCAGGGACTTTGCGGCGGCAGACCGCATTCGCAACGAGCTGCTGGCCAAGGGCATTGTGTTGAAAGACTCGCCTGCGGGCACCACCTGGGAGGTGCAATCGTGAAAGTTGCAAGCCATTTTTGCCTCCAGCCCATACAGGGCGGGCGAAAGCAGCTATGAAAAAGATAGTTAAAAGCGGCCCTGCCAGTACCGAACTGATCGAGCTGACGAAGATGGCTGATGCGTCAGACACGGCTACCACTGTGCCCGCGTATTGGGCCGAGGCCTGCAAGCACCTGGTCAAAAAAGACCGGGTGATGAAACGGCTGATCCCGCAGTGTGGTGACACCTGCCTTCAGGCGCGCGGCGACGCCTTCAGCACGCTGGCGCGCAGCATTGTGGGGCAGCAGATATCCGTCAAGGCGGCCCAGACGGTCTGGCACCGCTTTGCCGCGCTGCCCAAAAAAATGACGCCTGCCCATGTGCTCAGGCTCAAGGTGGACGACATGCGGGCTGCGGGCCTGAGCGCGCGCAAGGTGGAGTACCTGGTCGATTTGTCGATTCAATTTGACGCGGGTACGGTCCATGAGAAGGACTGGCAGGCCATGGACGACGACGCCATCATTGCCGAGCTGGTGGCCATCCGGGGCATTGGCCGCTGGACGGCCGAGATGTTCCTGATTTTTTACTTGATACGCCCCAACGTTTTACCGCTGGACGATGTCGGTCTGATCAACGGCATCAGCCAGAACTATTTTTCCGGCGAATCCGTCAGCCGCAGCGATGCCAAAGAAGTGGCTGCCGCCTGGGCGCCATACTGCAGCGTGGCAACTTGGTATATTTGGCGCTCTTTGGACCCGTTGCCGGTTCTGGTTACACAGCCGACAACTGAGCAGATTTAAGTTTAAAAAGCCTGAGGAGCAGAACATGGCGAAAAAGACCTTCCTCGATTTCGAGCAGCCGATTGCCGACCTAGAAGGAAAAATTGAAGAACTGCGTTACGTGCAAACCGAGTCAGCGGTCGATATTTCAGAAGAAATCGATCAGCTGGCCAAAAAGAGCCAGCAGCTCACCAAAGACATTTACAGTGTTCTGACGCCATGGCAAATCACCAAGATCGCCCGCCATGCAGAGCGGCCTTATACGCTCGACTACATCCGTGAAATCTTCACCGATTTTGTGGAGCTGCACGGCGACCGGCATTTTGCCGACGACCTGAGCATTGTGGGCGGCCTGGCCCGCTTCAACGGCACGGCCTGCATGGTGCTGGGCCATCAGAAGGGGCGCGACACCCGGGAGCGTGGCCTGCGCAATTTCGGCATGAGCAAGCCCGAGGGCTACCGTAAGGCGCTGCGCCTCATGAAAACCGCCGAAAAATTCAAACTCCCGGTATTTACGTTTGTGGACACGCCCGGCGCCTACCCCGGCATTGACGCCGAAGAGCGCTGCCAGTCTGAAGCCATCGGCCGCAATATTTTTGAAATGGCGCAACTCGAAGTGCCCATCATCACCACCATCATCGGCGAAGGCGGCTCCGGTGGCGCGCTGGCCATTTCGGTGGCCGATCAGGTGGTGATGCTGCAGTATTCTATTTACGCCGTCATCAGCCCCGAAGGCTGTGCGTCCATTCTCTGGAAAACCTCAGACAAGGCTCAGGAAGCCGCCGAAGCGATGGGCATCACGGCGCACCGGCTCAAGGCACTGGGCGTGATTGACAAGATCGTCAACGAGCCGGTGGGCGGCGCGCACCGCGACCCCAAGCAAATGGCAGCCTTCCTGAAGCGGGCGCTCAACGATGCGTTCCGGCAGGTCAGCGATTTGAACGTCAAGGAATTGCTGGACCGTCGCTACGAACGCCTGCAAAGCTATGGCCGCTTCATCGATACCAAAGCCGACGCCAGCAAGTAAGCCTTGGGCGGCAGGGCCAGCCGCCAGCCGCCCCGAGCCGCTGAGCGCGGTGAATCCCTTGAACCCAGTAAATCCGGCACTGTCGGCGCTGCGCGCCTCGCTGGCGCTGGCGGGCCCTTCTTCCCTGGCGCTGCCTTTGGGCGTGGCCTACAGCGGCGGTGCCGATTCCACCGCATTGCTGCTGGCCGCTGCGCGGTGCTGGCCCGGCCAGGTTCAGGCCATTCATATTCATCATGGTCTTCAGGCCGCCGCCGACGGCTTTGTGCGCGTCTGCGAATCGGTGTGTGCAGGCCTGCAGGTACCACTGCATGTTCTGCATGTCGATGCTGGCCATGCGCCGGGTGAAAGCCCTGAAGACGCGGCGCGGCGGGCGCGCTACGCGGCGCTGGCGGGTGCGGCAAAGCAGCGGGGCCTGGGCGGTGTGCTGCTGGGCCAGCATGCTGATGACCAGGTTGAAACCCTGTTGCTGGCGCTCAGCCGTGGTGCCGGTTTGCCGGGTCTCGCGTCCATGCCGGCGCAGTTTGAGCGCGAAGGGGTGGTGTTTTACCGCCCGCTGCTGCAAACCCCTGCAGCGAGTTTGCGCGAATGGCTGGTGCAGCAGCAGATCCCTTTTGTCGATGACCCGAGCAACACCGACGAACGCTACACCCGCAATCGCATTCGGGCGCGCCTGTTGCCTGCGCTGGCGGAGGCCTTTCCGCAGTTTCGCGCCACCTTTGCACGCAGTGCCCAGCATGCCGCGCAGGCGCAGGCTTTGCTGCTGGAAGTCGCCCGGCAGGATTTGGCTGCGGTTGGCACGCCGCCGGCCATTCAGGCTTTACAGGTTTTATCGCAACGACGCCAGGCCAATGTCCTGCGCCACTGGCTGCTGCTGCAGCACCGGGCCACGCCCAGTGCTGCGCAGCTTGAGCAGTTGCTGGTGCAAATTGCGGCATGCACCACCCGCGGGCACCAGATTCACCTCAAGGTGGCCACCGGTCACGTGACGCGGCTAGGGCCCGTGCTGCACTACACCGCAGGGGCGGACGAGCCGGGCTAAATTGGGGGCAGTCCTCGGTATAATCGAGGGCTTTGCGGCTGGCCAATAGCCTGCTACAAAGGCGCGCTACTGGGGCGCTTTTAACAGCGATTTCCCGCAAAAAAACAAAGTTCGCAACAAACTCCTGATTGACATCCTGCAATGGCTTTGATCGTTCATAAATACGGCGGCACATCAATGGGCTCGACCGAGCGCATCCGCAATGTGGCCAAGCGCGTTGCCAAGTGGGCGCGGGCCGGCAACCAAATGGTCGTCGTTCCCAGCGCCATGAGTGGCGAAACCAATCGTCTGCTGGGCCTCGCCAAAGAGCTGGCGCCCGCCAGGCCCGGTGATGCCTACGGCCGTGAGCTCGACGCTCTGGCTGCCACCGGCGAACAGGCCTCCAGCGCGTTGCTGGCCATTGCGCTGCAGGCTGAAGGCCTGCAGGCCGTGAGCTATGCCGGCTGGCAAGTCACCATCAAAACCAACAGCGACTTCACCAAGGCCCGCATCGAGTCGATTGACGACGAGCGGGTGCGCGCTGATTTGGACGCCGGCAAGGTCGTGATCATCACTGGCTTTCAGGGCGTGGATGAGGGCGGCAACGTCACCACGCTGGGCCGCGGCGGTTCAGACACATCGGCCGTGGCGATTGCGGCGGCATTGAAAGCCCATGAGTGCCTGATCTATACCGATGTGGACGGTGTCTACACGACCGACCCGCGCGTGGTGCCCGAAGCGCGCCGACTGCATACCGTGAGTTTTGAAGAGATGCTGGAGATGGCCTCCATGGGCTCCAAGGTGCTGCAGATCCGCTCGGTTGAGTTTGCTGGCAAGTACAAGGTGCCGCTGCGTGTGCTGTCCAGCTTCACGGACTGGGACATTGACATCAACGAAGAAGCCGCGTCAGGCACTTTGATCAGTTTTGAGGAAGACGAAAACATGGAACAAGCCATCATATCGGGCATCGCTTTCAGCCGCGATGAAGCCAAAATTTCCGTACTCGGTGTGCCAGACACCCCAGGTATTGCCTACCAGATCGTAGGCGCCGTCGCCGACGCCAACATCGAAGTTGATGTAATCATTCAGAACATCAGCAGAGACGGTAAAACCGACTTCAGCTTTACCGTGCACCGCAACGACTACGCCAAGGCTGTGGACCTGCTCAAGGCCAAGGTGTTGCCCGCGCTGGGCGCGCAGGAAGTCACCGGCGACGCCAAGATTTGCAAGGTCAGCATTGTGGGCATCGGCATGCGCAGCCATGTGGGTATTGCCAGCAAGATGTTCCGAGTTTTGAGTGAAGAGGGCATCAACATCCAGATGATCTCCACCAGCGAAATCAAGACCTCGGTCGTGATTGACGAGAAATACATGGAGCTGGCCGTGCGTGCGCTGCACAAGGCTTTTGATCTGGACCAGCCCGTCGCCTCAAACAGGTCCTGAAGTCGTGAGATAATTAAGCTATTGGAAACGTGACCGAGTGGCCGAAGGTGCTCCCCTGCTAAGGGAGTATGGGGTGTAGAGCCTCATCGAGGGTTCGAATCCCTCCGTTTCCGCCAATTAGAGCCCCAAGTAGTTGATCTACTTGGGGGTTTTCTTTTGTAGTCGTTGATACCCAGCATCCTACCCAACATAAATAAAATGGTTGAAGTTGCTGCTATTAGCCGCGGTTCCACAGGAAAATTAATCGGCAGTTGTTAGTACCGGTCAGTAGTTGACCAGCCTGCCGACGATCGGTGACCAGGCCCCACCTGCAGCAACATGGCGCTGGCGTTAACTGTGGGCCTTGAAATGGGTGGTCAGTCAATCACCGGCAGGCTGGCCAGAGTCTCATCAGTGACAACATAATTTTGCCTCAACTGGTCATTGGTGTGGAGCAGCAGTTGACATTTGACTTCAGGGATTCCACAAGCACTGGCCATGAGATGACGCTCATCTCTACTGCACATGCTGAGAGGCGAGATTGAACTGGTTTTGAATGTTGTTCAGCAGCACCCGATACTCCGGTTTTAGATTGTTGAAGATCTTGTCACGGCTGATGAAGAACGGAGCCCGTATTCCGCGATGGTCAACCTCTGCGCCTACTTGTTGGAAAAGTATGCCGAAGCGGCGCAGCTGACGGGCCAGTCGAGGCTCCATCATGGCAAAAACACCATCGAGTCCCTGATTCAGACCGATGACGGCAATTGCCACATAAAGACCTAGTGCGACAGTGGGAAAGAGGCGTCGCTCATTTTCAGTGCTGGCATCAAAGTTCTCGCTCCCGCCATCAGGAACGCTTGCTACACCTCGACGACGACGAAAGTTGGCGGTAATGGCCAGTCGGGAGATTTCACCGTTTTTCCGGCGAGACGTTGCGGCCGAGCTGTCAAAGTCCCACTGAAGCGACTCGCCGCAGGCATGCTCAAACGGGAACGGCATGTCAGGTTTTTGGCTGGCAGCCAGAATCAGGCGAATACAGCCGACATAGGTCTGGCTGGATTTGTGAAACAGGAGGCAGTGAATTGATCGCTTGTCGTACTCGTCAAGCTCCAACTGGCTCGCACGTTGCTGCTCATAGCCAAGCTCATCGCAATAAACCTGGTGGCGTAGCTGGTAGACTTTTTCGAGCAGATTCCCGGTATTGGCGGGAACAACGCTAAAGTAACGTTCGAAGAGGGGGGCAAGGGGTGATTCAGTCATGGAGCACTCTCAATAATGGAAATTCACAGCCGCTTATATATTAGTGTCCCCCCTGCCCCCACAGGAGTATGCCTGCAGTTGACATGGGCCTACTGGCCTCGATAGGCGACCTCTGCCAGCGCCATCGGCCAGATACAGCCGGTCGGTCGTAGCACTACAAAGCGGCCGGTCGTCGGTGCTCTCAGCTCAGTTTGAATTCCAAATTCTATCTGCCCCGGATTTGTCCTTCTTTGCATTTTATCAATTCGTAATCTCCGATCACTGGACTTAATCATCGGCTAAGAAGTACGTTTTTCGGGGGCAAGATCACTATGAGAAAAGCTGGCACGCGACACAGCTATTGAAGGCCGCATAATGAAGTGACTAAGCGGTACGTCCAACAGGGGCAAGTTCAGTTCCGCCAAACTGTGTTTTTAACCGTCCATAACGGTTTACAGAAACACCCTGAAAGCCCCGCCAGCCCTAGTGTTACGGGGCTTTTTTGTTTTTTTCACGTCCACAAAGGTACGCCGCAGGCACGACTTTTTAGGTGTGGGTATTTCCTTCAAACCGGCCGCATCCAGGAGAAAACAGGGTGCCGAATCTAGCGCACCAGCTGGTTGAGTTGGATGATGGGCAGCAGTACAGCCAGCACGATCAGCATCACAACCGCGCCCATGGCCACAATCAGCAGCGGCTCCAGGATGGTGGCGAGTTGCATGGCTCGGCGCTGGACCTCGGTGCTGAGTTGGGTGGCGGCGCGCAGCAGCATGACGGCCAGCGTGCCGGTCTGCTCTCCCAGGCGGGCGAACATGGGCAGCAGCCCGGGAAAGCGCTTTTTGCCCGCCAGCGCGGAAGCCAGCGGCGCGCCTTCGCGCACCAGTACCAGGGCGTCGAGCGCGTCGGCGCGCATGGCACGGTTGTGCAGCGTTTCAGCGGCGGCCTGCAGGGCCTTGAGAATCGGCACACCCGCGGCCGCCAGCATGGCCAGCGTGGAGGCAAAGCGCGCTGCGTTGTAGCTGCGCGCCAGCTTGCCGATGATCGGCAGATTCAGCCACGCGGCATCAAATCGCAAGCGAAAACCCTCCATAGTCAAAGCGTAGCGGACACCGAGTGCTACTAAAAAAATAGCAAACAGCATCCAGACGCCATAGGTCCGTACAAACTGGCTGATGGACAGCATGGCCACCGTGAGCCAAGGCAGGGCGCGCTTGCTGCCCGCAAATACATTGGCCACCTGCGGCACCACATAGCCCACCAGGAACAGGACGATGACGAACGCCACACAGGTCACGATGGCTGGGTACAGCGCCGCGCCCACCAGCTTGGCCTGCAGGGCCAGACGTTCTTCGAGGTCGGTAGCCAGGCGCTCCAGCACCAGCCCCAAGTTGCCGCTTTGCTCGCCAGCGCCCACCACCGCTACATAAATGTCGGAGAACTCGCGCGGGTACTGGCCTAGCGATTTGGCAAAGCTGGAGCCGGCGTTGACTTCCGCGCGCAGCGCGGCAACGAGTCCCCGTTGCCGCTCGTCCCCGGCCTCGTCGGCCAGCGCCGTGAGGGCCCGCTCCAGCGGCAGGCCCGCGGCCACCAGCCCCGCAAGCTGGCGCGTCCAGATCGCCAGCGCCGCGGCGTTGAACACGCGCGAGCGCCACAGGGTCGGGTTGAGCGACAGGCCCTGGCGGCTCGCGTGATCGGCATCGCTCGCCCCGTACGCGACCGCATCCACGCCCAGCGGCACCAGGCCCCGAGCACGCAGCAGCCCACGCGCAGCCCGCGCGGTGTCTGCTTCGATGACGCCTTTGGCGGTCCGTCCGTCTGCGTCAAGGGCTTCGAATGAAAAGGCGGGCATGGTGTTTAATCTCGCGTCACGCGCACCAGTTCTTCGCGGGAGGTCACGCCCGTGGCGACCAGTCTTTCGCCGTCTTCGCGCATGAGCGTCATGCCCTGGGCGACGGCGGCGTTGCGGATGTCGGCCTCGCCGGTTTGGCGGTGAATCAGCGCGCGGATGGCTTCGTTGGTCACCAGCAGTTCAAATACACCGGTGCGGCCGCTGTAGCCGGTATCACCGCATTCGACACAACCCGCACCTTTGCAATGCCTGCACAGTTTGCGCACCAGGCGCTGCGCAAGTACACCCAGCAGGGAAGAGCTCAACAGAAAGGGCTCCACGCCCATGTCGGTCAGGCGTGTGACGGCGCTGGCAGCATCGTTGGTATGCAGCGTGGCCAGCACGAGGTGGCCGGTGAGCGAGGCCTGGATGGCGATCTGCGCCGTTTCAAAGTCGCGGATTTCGCCGATCATGATGATGTCAGGGTCCTGGCGCAGGATGGCACGCAGGGCTTTGGCAAAGTCGAGGTCGATCTTGGGGTTGACCTGCGTTTGGCCGACGCCCGGCAGCTCGTATTCGATCGGGTCTTCCACCGTCATGATGTTGGCGCTGGACGCGTCGAGTTTGCCCAGGGCGGCATACAGGGTGGTGGTCTTGCCGGAGCCCGTGGGTCCGGTCACCAGAATGATGCCGTGCGGCTGGGCAATCAGGCTCTCAAAGCGCTCCAGGGTGTCGCCCTGCATGCCCACTGCGGGCAGGGTGAGTCTGCTCCCGCTTTTGTCCAGCAGGCGCAGCACGGCGCGTTCGCCGTGCGCATTGGGCAGGGTGGAGACACGCACGTCCACGGCCCGCGTGCCAATGCGCAGCGAGATGCGCCCGTCCTGCGGCAAGCGCTTTTCGGCGATGTCCAGCTCGGCCATGATCTTCAGGCGCGAGATCAGTGCAGCATGCAGGGCGCGGTTGGGCTGCACCACCTCGCGCAGCGTGCCGTCTACGCGAAAGCGCACTGAGGAATGCCGCTCGTAGGGCTCAATGTGGATGTCGCTTGCACCGTCGCGCGCGGCCTGCGTGAGCAAGGCATTGAGCATGCGGATGATGGGCGCGTCGTCAGACGTTTCGAGCAAGTCCTCCACGGCGGGCAGTTCCTGCATCATGCGCGACAGGTCGGCGTCGGACTCGACCTCACTCACTACAGTGGCCGCACTGGACTCGCCCTGCGCGTAGGCACTGCTGATGCGTTGGGCCAGCGTCTCAGTGGCCAGGGTTTCAACCGCCTGCACCTCGTACCGGCGCAGCACCTCGCTCAGGGCCTGCCGGTCGCTCGCAGCGTGCAGCCACAGGATCAGTTGGCCCGCGTCCTCGCCCAGCAGCAGCTGGTGTGTGCGCGCAAAAGCGTAGGGCAGCAAGTAGCGCATGCTTACCAGGCGGGCGGTGTTTGCCGCGGCTGAGCGGGGGGTAACTGAGCCGGCAACTGCGGTGGCAGCACGGGTGCCTCATTGATGGGCACCAGCTTGCTCGGAGCAGGTTGGGCATCTTTTTGCGCCGCCCGCATCAGTTCATAGCGGTCCAGCGAGAGCGCATCGCTGACCTGCGCGTCGCGTACCACCACCGGGCGCAGGAAAACCATGAGGTTGGTCTTCTTGCGGCTGCGGCTTTCGCTCTTGAACAGGTTGCCGAAGAAGGGGACATCGCCCACGCCCGGAATCTTGTCCTGGTTGCCGGCATACTCGTCTTGCAGCAGGCCGCCGAGCACCACGATGGCGCCGTCATCCACCAGCACATTGGACTCGATTGAGCGCTTGTTGGTGATCAGCCCGGTACTGGAGTTGATCGACGAGGGCTGCACGCTGGACACCTCCTGGAATATCTGCAGCTTGACGGTGCCGTTCTCGCTGATCTGCGGCTTCACGCGAAGGGTCAGGCCCACGTCCTTGCGCTCGATGGTCTGGAAGGGGTTGACCGAGCCACTGCCGCCCGAATTGTTGTTGGTGTACTGGCCGGTCACAAAGGGCACGTTCTGGCCGATGACGATCTTGGCCTCCTCGTTGTCCAGGGTCAGCAAATTAGGTGTGGACAGGATATTGCCGTCGCCGGTCGACTCCAGGAAGTTCGCGAGGAAGCCGAGCACGTATATGCCGGCGGTCTTGTTAAGGAGACCCAAGTTGATACCCGTGCCCGGTGCGACAGAACCGCTGGCCCCCTGCGACGCAAGCGTGATGATGTTTTTGCCGCCGCTGCCGAAATTGGTGCCCAGAACACCCACTGTGCCCGCGCCCTTTTGCCCGAGCACGCCCTGCCACTGGATGCCGAATTCGGCCGCCTTGTCGGCATTGACCTCGGCAATCAGACTTTCCACGAAGACCTGCGCACGCCGCCCGTCGAGCTGGTCAATCACAGCGCGCAGCTGGCGGTATTGCGGCTCCGGTGCGCTGATGATGAGTGAATTGGTGGCCGGGTCGGCCTGGATTTGTCCGCCGGTCGAGGGCTGGGCCGAAGCCGCCGCGGCCGGTGCTGCAGCGCCAGCAACGCCAGCAGTCCTCGTTTCACCTGAAAGTGCTGCTCTTAAAGTTACAGCAAGTTTGGTGGCGTCGGCATTTTTCAGGTTGACCACGTGGATGTTGCCGCTGACGCCTCCCGGTTGGTCTAGCCTTTCCACCAGCGCGCGCGCGAGCGCGGTGCGTGCGGGGTTGGCCGCGCGTACTATGACCGTGTTGCTGCGCGGCTCGGCCAAGATGGTGGTCTTGAACGAGGTGTCGGCCTGGCCCTGGCCCACCGCGCTGGCCGGGCCAGACTCCATCAGCCGTGTCACCAGCGGCACGATATCGGCCGCGATGGCGTGCTTTAGCGGAATGATTTCGAGGTCGCTCGCGTTTGGAACATCCAGTGCCGCAATAATGCGCGCCATGCGCTGCAGGTTGTCGGTGTAGTCGGTAATCACCAGCGAGTTGTTGCCCGGATTCACGTTAATGGTGTTGTTGGGGCTGATCAGCGGGCGCAGCACGGGCACCAGGTTGTTGGCCGTTTCGTAATTCAGACGAAAGATTTGCGTCACGATCTGGTTGCCGGGGCCACTGAGCGCACCCGCGTTGACGCTGCCGGCTTGCAGCTTGGCATCGGCCTCGGGTATCACTTTGTACAGGCCCGCCGATTCCACGACGGTGAAACCCTGCAGTCGCAAGGTGGCCAGGAATTGATCGTAGGCGGCGGCCTTGGAGACGGGCTTGTCTGTGTTCAGGTTCATCGTGCCATGCACGCGCGGGTCCACCACCACGCTGCGCCCGGTGATGACGCCGATGGTGCGCGCCACCTCGGCGATGTCGGCATTGACGAAGCTCAGCGTCACTGGCTCGTCGGCGCGCGGCGCTGCCGGACTTTTTGCATGCAGGACGCCAGGATTCAAGGCCAGAAGGGCGCTGAATGCTATAAAAAACGGAGCAAATCTTTTCATGAAGCTTAACCTATGGTGATGATCGAGCGCGGGCCGTTGCGCCTGCCAATGATATTGAGTAAATTCGCCAAAGCGGCTTCGCGCTCCGGCGCGGCGCTGGCCTCGCCCGAAAAGCGCAGGCGCGAGCCGACCCACTGGCCGCTGCCAGTCAGTTGCAGGCTGCCTTCGAGCGTTTCGAGTGTCAGGCTGATCGATGGCCCGCCCTGCAGCGTCAAGCGGTAACTGCCCATGGGGCGCAGGGTGGATAGGCGCGAACTTATATTTCGCGCTTCCAGCACGGCGCTGCCCGCCACGAGAAGGCGACCCGCGTTCCATTCGGCGTTTAGCCCATGGCTTTGCAAACGCAGCTGGCCCATGGGCTGGAGTGTGTTCCAGGGGGTGCCCAGGCCTGCCAGTACGTCGGCCGGCCACTGGGACTGCGCATCCGCCAGTTCGAGCCGCAAACCGCCCAGGCGCGGCGTCGCGCGCAACTGCAGGGCCTCGGGCGTGCAGCATTCTGCCAGCAGGCTAAAACGCAGTCCCGTGAGGCTGGGTCGCAGGGTCCATTGCACCCGGCCGGGCAATGCGGCAATGTCCTGGCTGTCGGCGCCACCCGTCAGCACCAGCCTGGCGGACCCTTGCCAGACGGTGCCACGCGGCTCGGTCAGCAGGAGCTGCTGCCGGGTGCTACCGGCCACGGCATCGGCCAGCCAGCGGGCTGGGGCAAACAAGGCCAGGGCGAGCAGGGCACCGACCAGCGCGCCGCACCAGGCCCAAGCGGCAAAGCGCAGGGCAGGCTGGACGGACGGGCGGCTGGAACTGCGACCGAAAGGGCGACTGAAACTGAGAGGTGTTGGCTTCATGGCGGCGGCAGTGCGAGGACCACACTGCCGTCCCATCCGGTGTGCGCGGCATTCAGGCTCAGGTGCGCTTCCGTCGGCAGGGCCCGGGCGTTGCTGCGCGCCTGGGCCAGCCACTGGGTCAGCGCTTCGGCGGACGCCCCTTTGAGTGTGACGGTGGCGCGTTCACCCACCACGGTCAGCTGTGCCGTGGCGCCCAGGCGTTGCTTGACAGCGAGATCAAGCGCCTTGAGACTGTCATCGGTCTTGATGCGGGGCAGGGCTTGCAGGCTGCCGGCCTCGGCTGCTAGCGCGCGCATGGATTGCAGCTGGGCGTCCAGGCTGCGGTGGCGCGATTCGGAATTGTGCAAGGCGTCGAGTGCCGGGGCCAAGCCGACCCACCAGAGCATGGCCAACACAAGCACGGCGAGCGTCGAGCCCAGCAGCAGGCGTTCGCGCGCCGGCAGGGCGGTCCAGGCGGCTTGGCCGCGCTGCAAGGCGGTAGAGAAAGTGGACGACGCGCCGGCGATCATGGCCGTGCTCCGGCAGCGGCTTTGGCGTCGGCCCGTACCACCCAGGTCTCGCCGTCCACGCGGCTGCTGTAACCGGCGGCCGCCAGCCCCTTGGCCAGGCCGCTCGCTTTGGCTGGCGGCGCTTGGAATCCCTTGAGTGTCAATTCATTCGCTGCAAATTCAATAGCGGAAGGTGGCCCCGCCGTCTGAACATTTTCGGCAATGGTTGCCAGCATGGGCTCCAGGTCGCGGCTGGACACCGCGCCAGTCGCCTGGCGCAGGGCCGCGACTTCGTGCTCCATCTGCACTGGAGCGTCCACCACCACTGGCACCTTGGGGAAGGTCTGTGTCAGCAGGCTGCGAACTTCCCCGCGCTTGGCCTCCAGGGCCGAGCGTTCTTTCCAGGCCCAGGCATTGAAGCCAAGCAGATGGACCAGCATCAAGGCGGCCAAGCCCCAGCGGGCCGGTCGCCACGCGGCGCTGCCAACCCATTGGGCCCAAGCCTGCGCGGCGCGCCTGGCCAGTCTTATGCCTCCCGTGGAGGCCAGATCGAACTGCGCCAGGTTCCAGTTCGAGCGCGCGGCGGCCACCAGACCCTGGGCGCTGTGCCGGACCTGCACCTTGCCACCCAGCAGTTGCTCGGTCAGCGCCGCCACGGCCGGCTCTGCAAAGATTGGGCTGTCTGCGCCCTCAATGCTGGCCTCATCACCCAAACTCAAAGCCCCACGCACGGTGGGTACCAGCGGCAGCATCTGTACGCCGTCGTCCGCGCAACGCACCAGCCAGGCGCTGTCGGGTGTGCCGGTCACATGCAGGGTGGGTGGGCTGCCCGCAGGCAGTGGGGCATATTCGGGCACCACCCGCGCCACGGGTCGCCCCGCGGATTCAAAGGCCTGCAGAGCCGCTTGCAGCCAAGCCTTGTTGCAGGCTGCCACCCATACGCTGCTGCCCTGCGTTGCACCAGGAGCCAGGGCGAAGTGCAGGTTTTGCGGCTCATCGAGCAGGCGCTCTTCGAGTATGCCTTCGAGAGCGTTGCGCAGGCGGGCGCTGTTGACCTTGGGCAAGACGATCCGGTGCCAGGACAGCATGCGCGTTGGAACCACCGCCACCACTTCGCCTGCGCGTGGCAGCAGGGCCAGCGGCGCGCTGCCGTGATCGGCCAATGCGCTATTCGCGCCGGAGCCTGCGTCCGCGCGCTGCAACTCGGGCGCAGCGTCGTTCGACAGCGCAAAACGGTACTCCCCCACGGCGGTCGTGGGGGACGCAAGAGCAACGATCAGCGAAAGCATGGAGAGTGGGTCATCAAGTGGGTCATTGTAGGGGTTGTGCACCGGCTGTGGCCGTTGCGGGCGGGGGGTCAAGCGCAGCCCGGTCACGCCACAGCGTCTTGACATCAAGACCGTCGCGCTGCAGCAGGGAACGCTCCTCAATCAGCGTGTGCTCCATTCGCAGATGTGCGCGCACTTCAAAGAAGCGCGTTGCCACACTGTGCTGGCCTTCAGTGACGCGCCCGGCGAGTTCGCCAATGAAGCGGCCGGCGTCGCTCAGAGTGCGGAAGTAGCTGCGTGCGCGTTCATCCACCAGGCGCTGGGCCTGGGCCATCTCAAGGCCAGGAATGCTTGCATAAATCACTTCGGCGCTCGCGGTATTGAGATTGACCGGTGTACGCGTGGGCAGTAGGCTGACATAGGGCCTGAGACGCGCAATGCTCGTCTGCGACAAACCGAGCCAAGCCAGTTGTTCCAGCCGCTGGGGCATTAGCGGGGCGACGGCGCTGGAGGGGTTGCCGGGGCGCTGGTCGCTGGCAAGGCTCAGGTTCTCGGCCAGTTTGAGCAGCTCGGGCTGTGGCAGGCCAAGCAAATCGAACAGCCTGGCGAAAGAGAGCAGGTCCGGCTCGGACACCTTGCTGGCATCCGTCAGGTTTGTAGGCTTTATCAGGTTTGTCACGTTCAGTCGCGACTGCATGTCTTCGATCTGGCCTGACAGGAATACATCGAGCTGATTGTCGGCGCTGTCGCTGGCGGAACTGTTTTTGTCGGCGGCCAGAAAGCTGGAGAGCCGCGCTTCCTGCAATGCCACGGCCCAGGGCTCGGCCAAATAATCGGCGCCGCCGCTACTACGGGCGTCTTCCCGCAGGATCAGGCGGGCCCAGTCCAGCGCGCCGGTAAGTATCCACGCCGCCTGTACCCGCGAGCGCTCCGCGCTTTCAATTTCCACGGCCCGCCACTGCTGCCACAACGCAGTCGCCGCGAAGCTCGCCACCAGCGTCACGGTGAGCATGGCCGCGAGCAGCGCCGCACCGCGACTTCGGCGTGCCGGGCTCACGATTTCCCTCCGCCGAGGACGGGGCGTATCCAGTCCTTCGTCAGGACATCCGTCAGGGGCTGGCCGGCTGACAGGGTCAGTACTAGCCGGATGGCGTCGGGCAAAGGCGCGAGGGCGCTGCTGGCCGGCCCGGCAGAACCGGCTGCACCGGTGGGCGTGTTGGTGCTTGCCGCGCCGGCCGTGGACAGCGGGTTGCTCCAGGCGTCGTTGCGGTAGTAAAACACCTGCCATTGGTCCAGGCCGACCACTGCGACCTCGCGCCGTTTTTCCACATCGCTCGGGTTTTGGGCCCAGAGTTGGGCCTGCGCCCAAGCTACCTGCAGTTCGGCTCGGGTGCGCAGGGGGCGCGACTGCCAGCGCGCCCAGCTGCCCCTGCCACCATGCTGGTCGTCGATCACGCGGCGGGCCCAGCCCACGACGCGCACGGGGCTGTCGGCAATGGTGGTGTCGCGCCGGGTGAGGCGCAGCACCCCGCCGTCGTAGTCAACGCCGCTGACCTGTCCCGTTTCCACCACTGCGTCGAGGTCTGCCGACCACTGTGTCAGGCCGGTCTGCAGGCTGACCACACCGTCCATGCGCTCGCGCATGTCGACCTGCACGCGGACCATGCCATCGATGCCGCGCCAGCTCAGCAGCGCGAGCAGGGCCATCACGGTGAGGGCAACCAAGAGCTCGATCAAGGTGAAGCCGCGTGCCGGGCGAAGGGAGGCTGCCATCAGAAGCGTCCTACCACGGTGGCTACCGTCAGCAGCGGGTGGGCGGATGCATCGGTACCGTCGCGCACGCGGGCCTCGACACGGCGGAAGCTCGGATTCGGCGTGGCAAAGACTGACAGCGTTCCGCCGAAGCTGCGCCCGGCTTGCTCGCAGGTGAAGTCGCTGTCACCCACCCCCGGCATTTGCCTGGACAGGCGCATCTTGATGAGTTCGTTTTCCGCACAGAGCTGGGCCAGCAAAGTGTCGCTTTGGCGCTGCCCGTTGTGGATGAGTGCGCTGCTGGCCTGTACGCCGGCGGACAGGGCAATGGCGACTATGGCGAGGGCGACCAGCACCTCAATCAGCGTGAAACCGCGAGCTGGCTGAGCGGGCATCCGCGGCATGGCTAAGAACACGGTTTAGGGCGCGGCCTGGACTGCAAAGGGACGCAGCCCGTTGGTTGCGATGCGCAGCTTGTGGCCTTCCTGCACCAGGGTGATGGCCTGCGGCTCGATGATGGGTTCGGGGCCGAGCGTCAGCACTTGTGGGTTGGTCCCCGCGTCCCACTGGACCGCAGTTTGCGGGTTCAGCCAGTTCTGAGGCAGGTTGTCGGCGTTGAGCCCCTCGAAGCTGAAGCCTTGCGGTGTGTCGCGCCAGCGCAGTGCCCGGCCACTGGTGCGCGAGAGCGCGCGGCCCGACTCCAGCAGCGCAGCCAGCCGCTCACCGTCGCGGTCCAGCGCCGTCTGGGCACTGTCGCGAATGGCAAAACTCACCCCGGCCGATGCAATGGCGATGATGCTGATGACCACCAGCAGCTCCAGCAGCGTAAACCCAAACTGGTGGCGACGCCTAGGTTGGATCGCCGCCGGGCCGCCCGAAACAGGTTCCGCCCCCGAGGGGCTGGGGCCTGCGGCTCCAAGCCTGCTTGAGCAGGGCTGGACAGGCGATAGAGGCAAAGCGTCTTGCGAGTTGCGGCCTGCAAGGCCTCGTACATTACACGAAGTAAAAAGTGTGGGGGCCAACGAGCGCCGCGC
>DFWY01000084.1:17570-25148 GCA_002381615.1 Polaromonas sp. UBA4122
AAGTGAAAAGCGTGGGGGCCAACTTACTGCCAGGAGCCAAGGTCCGCATTCTTGCCTTCGCCACCGGCCTGCCCGTCAGCGCCCAGGGACATCACGTCGATCTCGCCTTTGATGCCTGGGTTGAGGTACTGGTAAGGCCTGGCCCAGGGGTCGTTGGGCAGCTTTTCCAGGTAAGGCTTCCAGTTGGGCGGGGTCGCACCGACCGTCGGCTTGGTCACAAGGGCCTGCAGGCCCTGCTCGGCGCTGGGGTAGCGCTGGTTGTCCAGCTTGTACAGCTTGAGCGCCTGCATCAGGTTGTTGATATCGGTGCGCGCGGCGATGACCCGCGCGTCGTCTGCGCGCTCGAGCACATTGGGCACGATCAGGGCGGCCAGCACTCCGATGATGACCAGCACTACCATCAGTTCGATCAGCGTGAAGCCCCGCTGAGCGCATTGTGTGAGCCGCTTCAAACGTGATGTCAGGCGCCATGCCTTGCGGGAGGCGGCGGAAAGACCGGAGTGGCCGGTGGGACTTGAGAGTTGCATCTTTCAATCATAATCCAGGCATGCAAAGCAAATGGACATTGCGCCTGATCACCGCGCTACTTTGGGCCTTGGCCGCAGCCAGCGCGGTTTACTGGGGATTACGCACGGGTGGCCCGGGTGCTGCGGTTTCCGTGCCTGAAGCAACGGCGTTGGCGTCTGCAGGCGATGCCTCGGCACGTCAAGCAGCCATCGCCCGTTTCCTTGGTGCTACAAATTCCGTAGCGGCCAGCTCTTCCAAGGTCTTGATAGCCAGCCGTTTTTCCCTTATCGGCGTGGTGGCGCAGGGGCACGGCGGCGCAGCGCTGCTGGTAGTTGACGGCAAGCCGGCCAAGCCCTATCGCGTGGGCAGCCGGATCGACGAGGGTACGGTGCTGCAGTCGGTCGGCCCGCACCATGTGGTGCTGGCGGCCAGCGCGGACGGCCCCGCCTTGCAGCGCCTGGAAATGCCCAGCCCGAAACCCGTCGCTGGGCTCACTAAACGGGTGCC
Source organism: Polaromonas sp. UBA4122 (assembly GCA_002381615.1). Classification (GTDB taxonomy): domain Bacteria; phylum Pseudomonadota; class Gammaproteobacteria; order Burkholderiales; family Burkholderiaceae_C; genus Polaromonas. The sequence goes on from DFWY01000084.1 coordinate 18,585, forward strand.
GGCAGCACAGATACTTCCCGGCAGCCCAATCGAGGAGCCTTAAGCGGCCAATCTGCCACCCTGAGCGACACCTTCTGTCCGCTGGGTAAAAGTCGCGCGGTGCGGACCACTTGCGCCTGGGCCAGCCCCACGGCGTGCGACCCTAAAAGCAAATTGTGGAATGAGAGATGCCAGTTTCCCCCGGTTGGCTGAATGGCTTTGTTCCCTCTATTCGTCCCAGGAAACGCGCGTCGCGCTTTCACGCTTTATGGCAGTAGGACTACAAGTAGATATGGCGCATGCGCTTCAAATACTCATCAGCCCAGGGCAATGCTGATAAAGCCTTTGCCAGTTGTCTGCCCAATTTACGCTCGCGCTGGCTGGCTGCCTGTTTATGCGATAGCGCACATAACAGGTAGTGTTGACTGGATACACGAATACCCCGATGCGAGACCTCTGCCAGAGGTAATCCATGAAGCTAAATCCGCCCGAGAGTTCCGTGATGGCCACTTCCACCGAACCCAAAAAGAACCACCTGCTCGCCGCGCTGCCAGACACCGAGTTGCAGCGCTTGCTGCTGCAACTTGAATGGATCGAGTTGCCCTTGGGCCAAGTGCTGTACGAGTCGGGTAGCGCGCTGAGCCATGTGTGCTTTCCGACTACCGCCATCGTTTCGCTGCTGTATGTGATGGAAAACGGCGCCTCGGCCGAGATTGCCGTCGTCGGCAACGAAGGAGTCGTGGGCATCTCGCTGTTCATGGGGGGCGAGTCCACGACCAGCCGTGCGGTCGTGCAACGCGCCGGCTATGGCTTTCGGCTGAAAGCACAGATGATGAAAGACGAGTTCAATCGAGCCGGTCCGGTGCTGCATCTGATGCTGCGCTATACCCAGGCGCTGATCACGCAGATGGCGCAAACAGCGGTGTGCAACCGGCACCATTCGCTGGACCAACAACTGTGCCGCTCGCTGCTGCTGAGCCTCGACCGCCTGCAGGGCAACGAGCTCTTGATGACGCAGGAGCTGATTGCCAACATGCTCGGCGTGCGCCGCGAAGGCGTGACCGGGAGTGCGCTCAAGTTGCAAAATCTCGGACTGATTCGCTATTCGCGCGGCCGCATCTCGGTGCTGGACCGCCCGGGGCTGGAGCAACGCACCTGCGAGTGTTATGCGGTGGTCAAGAGGGAGTACGACCGGCTGCTTCCTCATAGGCTGGCGACGTAGCCCTGCGCGTTGGGCCAGGACCATGCCCACGCCGACAGTTTTCATGTAACGCACGAGTTTCTCGCCTACATGCTCGGTATGCGCCGTGTCGGCATCACGTCTGCCGCCAATGCCTTGCAACGCAGCGGGCTGATCGAATACCACCGTGCTGAGGTGAGGGTGCTCGACCGCAGCGGACTTGAAGCCGTGGCGTGCAGTTGCTATGACGCTGACCGGCAGACCTACGCCGAATTGCTATACCGACCCGTTCCAGCTTTTCCGCCGTCCGGAAACTTGCCCCAGGTTCGGAAGACTCAGCCTGCCAGGCAATGCTGGGGTTTATGCAACGCCACCCGATTGCTAAAGTGTTGGGTCGCTCCGAGCTGACATCGTCCGACACCGTCAATCTGAACCTGCGACGACGTTGGCCTGCACAGTCGTTTAAGAAGTCAAGACGCGGCTGGTCGGTTCTATTCTTGTGAAGCGGCATCGATGGTTTGCTTATTTGTAGGACACCACGCCAACAGGTGCGCTATGTGCGGCAGCGTACAGATGTAATGCGGGCCACGGTCCAAACTTGTTCCATGAGAACCGTGTTTCCGTTTCTCATTGTCCAAAGTCCGACTTCACCTAGGCAGGAAAACAAATGAAAAAATTCGAGAGCTCCTATTCCAGAGGCCGGATGTGGTCCTTGGCATTGCTGCTGAGCACTGTGGCCGTTGTGACGATAGGATGCGGCGGTGGTGGTGGCGGGCGAGATCCCATCTTGGGCGCGCCCGTAGCCGCAGTCCTCCTCGTTGCGCCACCAGGTGCGATCGCCCCAGGCGCTATATGTCCTGTAGCCGGATCGTCGGTGACCGTCACGGATCCCACGGACGGAAACCAGTCTGTGTCGACCAGCACCAGTGGCGTTGCCAACGGCGGCAAACTGGTCATGGCCACCTTCAGCGAGGCGATGAATGCGGCAACGATCAGCGCAACCACCTTTAAGCTGGCACCCACGGGGGGCCTTGCTCTCGTGCCCGCGTCGGTGAGTTATAACGCTGCCACCAAGGTGGCGACTTTAACGACCTCATCGGCGCTTTTGCCCAATACCGCCTATACGGCAGTTATCCAGGCTCCCATCGCAAATGGTACGGGCACCCCCCTCGGCTGCAGCTATGCATGGACCTTCAAGACAGCAACTGTAGCCGCTGCAGCTCCTGTGCCAGTAAACCTTGGATTGGCCTCGTCGTTCGGGATTGCGGCTACCGCCGGGGTAACCAACACCACCACCGCCCCTATTACTCACATTAACGGGGATGTGGTACTGGATCCAATTTCAGGTGCTATTTGTAATGCTGTGCAAGTTGATGCTGCCGGAGGTTTTGGTCTTTGCGGAAGCAACAGCTCCACTCCAACACTCACCGGGAAGGTAATCAGTCCCTTATATAACCAAGGAGTCACTTCAACCGCTATCAAGGCCGATTTGCGAGCAGCGTTTCTCAGCATCACTCCTCCGGCCGGTCCCCCAGCCGTCGGTTCACTAGGCGGGGCCACCAGTATTGCGGCTGGCACTACTTTAGGAGCCCCGACCGGGAACGCGCTCGTGCAGGGAGACAACCTGTTCGTTCCTGGCGTCTATCAATCCCTCACGTCGATTTTGATAACAGGTGATCTCACGCTCGACGCCCAGGGCGACCCGAATGCTGCATTCATCTTTCAGTCATCAAGCACAATCGGCACGGCACCCAGCGCCCGTATCCTCCTGATCAACGGTGCCAAGGCTTCCAACGTCTTCTGGCAGGCCGGCACGTCAGCGACACTTGGAACGGACTCAGTATGGCAGGGCAACATACTGGCCTCTGAAAGTATCACGATGAACACCCATGCAACCTCATGTGGCAGATTGTTGGCAGGGGCGTTTGCGGCTGGCGCATTTGTATTTGACTCTAACGTCGTTTCCGTGCCGGGTAATCCTAATGCACCTGCTGATTGCCAGTAAGGCATAAGGTATTCGGTGTGAACGCAGGACAGGTCGCATCAGGAAATACCTGAAAATTGGTGGCACTCGATGAGTGTCACCAAGTTAGTTTGTAGAAAAGCATGAAATACGCAACAGACGCAAGCGTTTTTAAATATTCTTGGAGAAAAACATGAAATTAATAAGAGCTTCAGGGACACTGAGTTTGCTGGCACTTGCTGCACTGGCCAGCCCATTAGCCCTTGCCGACGAGTCGGGCTGGTATGGCGGCGCTAACGTTGGCCGCTCAAGCGCGACCATCGACGACCCGAGAATTAACGCCGGCCTCTTAAATGGTGGTTTTACCTCGAGCACGATCGTCGATGATGACCGCTCCACCGGCTACAAGATTTTTGGCGGCTACCAGCTCAACAAGAATTTTGCTGTTGAAGGTGGTTATTTCGACTTGGGAAAATTCGGTTATACGGCGACCACGGTACCGGCGGGAACACTGAACGGCAATATCAAGCTCAGAGGCCTGAATCTTGACCTGGTCGGCACGGTGCCCCTGACTGAAAAGTTTTCTGTGTTCGGACGGGCCGGACTGAACTACGCTCAAGCCAGAGACTCCTTTAGCGGCACCGGAGCCGTCCAAGTGACTAATCCCAACCCCAGCAAGAACGATACGAATTACAAGTTCGGCCTGGGGCTTCAGTACGCTTTCACCGACGCTCTCGCCATGCGCGTTGAGGCGGAACGCTACCGGATCAACGATGCCGTCGGCAACAAGGGGCACATCGATCTGGTCTCGGTCGGCCTGATTTATCGCTTCGGCGCGAAAGCGCAGGCTCCCGCACCATACGTGGCACCGGCGGCACTGGCGCCTGTTTCTGAAGTCATCGTTGCAGCACCTCCGCCACCGCCGCCGCCGCCGCCGCGCTTCGAAAAATATACCTTGTCGGCCACTGAGTTGTTTGCCTTTGACAGCGCCGAATTGCGGATGCCGCAACCGAAGCTGGATGAAATTGCAAACGCCCTCAGCAGCAATCACGAGATAGATAACGTTGTCATTACCGGCTACACCGATCGCATCGGGTCCGGGAAATACAACCAGAAGCTGTCAGAGCGCCGTGCGGTCGCAGTGAAAAGTTACCTGACAGGCAAGGGAATTGATGCGAATCGACTGAAAGCGGAAGGCAAGGGCGAGGCCAATCCGGTGGTTGTCTGCACGGATAAAAAACGTCCCGCACTGATCAAATGCCTGGAGCCCAATCGGCGGGTGGAAGTCGAGAAAATTACGATCGAACGCCGCGTGCAGTAAGCCAGTGGCATTCCGGAAGTCCGCTACAAAATTGCGGACCTCGAGCAAAAAAAATGGGTGCATGATCTGCGCCCATTTTTTTTATGACTTTGTGTTTTGCGGCGCGGCTATGCGGCTCCCGCGTGAACAATAAAAATTGTCAAAAAATTTAGTAAAATTAGCAGTAAGCCCAATAAATACGGGAACAGTAGGCTATTAAATTAATAGCAAATTACTGGTCGATCGACGCACTCCAGCGCTTGTTCCAGGCCTTGTCTTGGGCTTTGTCCATCGTGCGACGGTCGCGCTTGGTGGGGCGGCCGTGTTCCTGGCTGTTGGCCGGGTCGCTCGCCAGCCGACGCTGCTCGGCGGCCTGGGCTTTCAGTCGCAGGCTTTCTTCGGTTTCTTCATAGAGCTGCTGCGCCACCGGCGCGGCGCCGCGCTGGTTGCTGATGCCGCGCACCATCAGCATGCGGACCACTTGGCCTTGTCGCAGGGCCACGATGTCGCCCGCCTTGACCTCGCGCGCGGGCTTGGCTTCCTGGTCATTGATGCGAACGCGCCCCTTGTCAATTTCCAGGGCAGCGAGCGAACGTGTTTTGTAAAAGCGGGCGGCCCAAAGCCACTTGTCGATACGTAGTTTTTCCATCAAGTGCTATTTTGAACTGTTGCTGTATTGCTCGCTGAATGGCACAAATAAAAATGATGAGTTTTTGCTCAGTAAACGCAGCGATACCCGCAGGTGCCCTCAGGCATTGTGCTGATTTGCAACAACGCCATGGCTGAAAATATCTGTTTTTATGGGGCAAATTGCGTGCCGCGCTTCGCTGCTGACAGCTGTAAAGCTGAGAGCGAACCGATCTGGCAGCACTCCGCGCTAACGTCGCACTAACGCGGCGAGCCCAGGGCCATGGCCCGCTCGCGTGAGCTTCGCAGCGCCTCCGGTCCGGCGGACGCTTGCGTCGGCCAGCCCGCCAACTGCTGCACACTGAACTCTGCCAACGCGGCCAGCCACTGCGGGCTGTCGTTCAGGCATGGGATGTAGTGGAACTCCTTGCCGCCCGCCTCCAGAAAAGCGTGGCGCGCTTCCATTGAAATTTCTTCGAGCGTTTCCAGGCAGTCACCGGTGAAGCCGGGGCACACCACATCCACCCTTTTTACGCCGTCTTGCGCCATCTTGATCAGCATCGGTTCGGTATAGGGTTGCAGCCATTTGGCCTTGCCAAAGCGTGACTGGAAAGTGACTTTGTAGCGGTCTTTTTCCAGTCCCAGTTTTTCGGCCAGCAGCCGCGCTGTCTTTTGGCATTCGCAATGGTAGGGGTCGCCCAGCTTGAGCGTGCGTTCAGGCACGCCATGAAAGCTCATGACCAACTGCTCGGCCCGGCCGCTGTGCCGCCAGTGGGCGCGGATATTGTCGGCCAGCGCAGCGATGTAGCCCGGCTCATCATGGTAATGATTGACGAAGCGAAATTCGGGAATCCAGCGTACCCGGGCGGCCCAGCTGTAGACCGCGTCAAACACGCTGGCGGTGCTCGTGCCGCTGTATTGCGGATAGGCCGGCAGTATGAGGATGCGGGTGACGCCATCGGTCTTGAGCTGGTCCAGCTGTGAGGCGATGGAAGGGTTGCCATAGCGCATGGCGTAACGCACCTCCACGGTGTGCCCGCGCACGGCCAGGTAGCCGCTCAGCATGACGGCCTGCTTTTGCGTCCAGACCTTGAGCGGCGAGCCCTCGCTCATCCAGACGCTCGCATATTTGGCGGCAGATTTTTTTGGCCGTGTACGCAAAATGATGCCGTGCAGGATCAGCCACCACAGCGCCTTGGGAATTTCGACCACACGCGAGTCGTTTAAAAATTCGGCGAGGTAGCGGCGTAGCGCAGGTGCGGTGGGCGCATCGGGTGTGCCCAGGTTGCAGAGCAGGATGGCTGTTGTGGAGGAGGCGGCCGGTGGCGTGCCGTGGGTGACGGGTGGTTCGGGTGCGAAAGACATGGGTTATTCTCGCTTACCTATGCTCGACCTGACAACCATCAAAGCGATTACCCTGGATCTTGACGACACGCTTTGGCCGGTCTGCCCCGCCATCGAACGGGCCGAGAAGGCGCTTGATGACTGGCTCAGCCGGCATGCACCGATGACCGC
>DFWY01000084.1:25165-29956 GCA_002381615.1 Polaromonas sp. UBA4122
TACCGCTCCGGGGAAGATCCGCTGCTGGCTGAACAAGCATTCGATGTTTTTTTTGCGGAGCGTAATCGGGTCACACTGTTTGAGTGCGTGGTTCAGTCACTCGAATTTTTGTCCAGCCGGTTTCCGCTGGTGGCGGTGTCCAACGGCAACGCAGACATCAAATGCATTGGCATTGACGCGTATTTCCGGGCCAGCATCAGTGCTCAGCAGTTTGGCGTGGGCAAGCCAGACCCCCGTATTTTTCACGCGGCCGCCGGTGCCGCGGAGGTGCAGCCGAGCCAGGTGCTGCATGTGGGCGACGACGCGGCTCTGGATGTGCTGGGTGCACTCAATTGCGGCATGCAGACCGTGTGGGTCAACCGCTCTGAGCAGTTGTGGGCGCACTCCGCCATGCCGCATAAGACAGTGACCACGCTGACCGAGCTGTGTGACCTGTTCCCAAACTGAATTTGATGACCCATTTTGGAGCCGCTTTACATGACACTCAAAATCTACGGCACAGCCGCTTCGCGCGCGGCGCGTCCGCTCTGGGTGGCCCATGAGCTGGGCCTGGCCTATGAACACATTTCCATCCCTTACCTGGGCGGTGCCACGCGCACACCGGAATTTCTGGCGATCAACCCGAACGGCCACATCCCGGTGGTTGACGACGAGGGGGTGCTGGTCTGGGAGTCCATGGCCTGCGCGCTGTATCTGGCCGGTCGTTTCAAGCCCAGTGGCGCGCCATCGCTGGCGGCAGAAAATCATGCAGAACAGGCTGAAATTTTGCGCTGGAGTTTCTGGGTGGTGACCGAGTGCGAAAAAGACGCCCTGATTTTCTTGATGCACCGGCTGCTCATGTCGGCGGAACGCCGCAAACCCCAGCTGGCCGATGAAGCCCAGCGGCGCCTGCTGGGCCCGCTGCGCGTGCTGGAGCAGCATTTGCAAACGCGCAGCTATCTGGCGGCTGAGCGCTTTACCGTGGCTGATATTTGCGTGGCTTCAGTGTTGGCCTGGGTGCAAGACGCGACTGAACTGATGACGCAGTGCCCTTGTGTTGACGACTGGTTGCGCCGCTGCCTGGCGCGGCCCGCGTTCCGGGAGGTCCGGCTAATAGCAAGAAGTGCCTGAAGCCAAATATCGACGAGCGCGAGCAGCTATTTATTTAATAGCAACCATGGGGATGGAAAAAATTCAGTGCAAGCGTCGCGCGGCTGCCAGTCCTGATCGCACGGCACCTTCCAGGGTCGCCGGATAAGGCCCGGCGATGTAGTCACCGCACGCCAGCAGGCCTGCGGCCACTTCGGGTGCGGGGCGTTGCAAGCCCGGTGTGCAGGCAAAGGTGGCGCGCTTTTCCACAATGGTTTGCACGGGTTCCAGCGGGTTGAGCCCCAATTGCCGGGCCGCTTGCGCCAGCACCTGCTGCGTCAGCGTGGCGCTGTCGCCCACGCTGGCGCTGATCACGAACGCCAGCAGCCCCGCCGGACCGCCCAGTTGCTCACGGTCAAACACAAATTGCGCCGGTTCGGTGGCGCTGGCGTGCAGCGCCAGCATGGGATGGTTCAAATGCTGATGAGCTGCATGAACATAAACGGTGGTCAGGGCCTCAAACTGCAGGCCGCGCGCTTGCGCCAGCCAGGCCTTGGCCGCCACGCCGCTGCCGCCAACAAGGCGCGCCGCTTCGTGCGGTGAGCAGGCCAGCACCACGCAGTCAAAGGCGGCGCTGGTATCGGTTGTGACCGCCCAGCCAGAGGTGACAGGCGCAATGCTTTGCACGCGGGCCCCCAAATGCGCCGGGCTGCCTTGCCCAGCGATCCAGGCCAGTGCGGCATCGGGCAGCAGGGCGCTCAGGTCCACGCACGGCAGCAGCAGGTTGGAGCCACCACTTGCCGAAAACAGCGCATCGCGCATCACGCGCAGGAACACTTGTCCGCTGGCGCGCTGCGCGGGCGTGTTCAGCGCCGACACGCACAGCGGCTCGATCAGCGAGGCCATGGCGCCAGGCGTGAGGCCTTTGCACAAGTCGGTGACCGATTGCCCGGGACCGCACTGAAACCTTTTGAGTTGCCAGTCCAGCGCCACCTTGAGCAGCGACAGCTTGTCAGCCCAGGACCAGCCGCGTGCGGTGAGGATGCCGGTGAACGCGTCCAGCGGGGCCGGTATATGCGCAGACAGTTGGGGCAGCTTCAGGCCGCTGCCATCGGGGAACCGTAGCGTCAGCGGCAGGCGCAGCAATGAAGCGTCCACGTCCACGCCCAGGTCGTTCATCAGGCGCAGGGTTTCCGAATAGGCGCCAATCAGGATGTGCTGGCCGTTGTCTAGGGCGACGGGTTGGCCCGAGATCATGGCGGCCACACGCCGGGCGCGTCCGCCGGCCGTGCGGGAGGCCTCAAACAGCGTGGCTTGGTGGCCCAGGCGCGTGGCCTCTACGGCTGCGGCACAGCCCGCCCATCCAGCCCCGACGATGGCGACCTTCATGTGCTGAAGTGCACGCTTTAGACCACGCGCCCGAAGGCCTGCGTTTTCCACGCCAGCCAGAATTTGCGCAGGGGCGTGAGGCTGACGCGCTGGTGCAGCACCTGGTAGCCGTCGGCGGCAATTTCGCGCAGCAGCGCGCGGTAAATGCTGGCCATCATGAGGCCGGGCTTTTGGGCGCGGCGGTCAACTTCCGGCAGCATAGCCAGCGCTTCGTCATAGAGCGCCAGCGCACGCTGGGTCTGGAACTGCATGAGTGCGGTGAAACGTTCGGAATACTGACGCTTCAAAATCTCGTGCGCCTTCACCTCAAATTGCTGCAGTTCATTGACGGGCAGGTAGATGCGTCCGCGCAGGGCGTCCTCACCCACGTCACGGATGATGTTGGTAAGCTGGAACGCCAGCCCCAGCTTATGGGCATAGGCGGTGGTGGCGTCTTCGGTCTGGCCAAAAATGCGCGCAGCCACTTCGCCAACGATGCCCGCGACCAGGTGGCAATACTGCGTGAGGCCGGGAAAGTCGAGGTAGCGGTTTTGCGTCAGGTCCATCTGGCAGCCTGCTATGACCGCCTGCAAATGACGCGCCTCGATGTGGTAGGTGAAGGCCAGCGGCATGAGGGCTTTCATGACCGGATGGGTGGGGTTGCCGGCGTAAGACTTGGCGACCTCGCCTTGCCACCAGGCCAGCTTGGTTTGTGCCACGCCGGGATCCAGCACTTCATCGACCACGTCATCTATTTCGCGGCAGAAGGCGTAAAACGCGGTGATGGCGGCACGCCGCTCGTTGGGTAAAAACAGGAAGGCGTAATAGAAACTGCTGCCGGAAGCGGCGGCTTTTTGCTGGACATACTGCTCGGGCGTCATGCGGCGATTGTTGCACGTGAAAATGGCCCCCACGCTTTTCACTGCGTGTAATGCGCTGCCCCTGAGGGGGCTATGGCCCGTCGGAAAAATGTCTGGCTCCTGCAGACATGTGATTGTGCTCACATCAACAAGGCACGCCAGCCCATCACCACCCCATCCCAGGGGCCGAGCTTGGGGCGTTGCTGCAGGGTGTTGAAGTTCAGCGCCTCGATTTTGTCCAGAATGCGCAGGCCGCCTTGCACCACCAGCCGCAGCTCCCAGCTGCCTCGTCCGGGTACTTTCTTTACCAATTTTGAGCCTTTTAGCATGCTAGCCCTTGCGTAGCGTGCGTGAGAAGCTATCAAATTAATAGTATTCGGGTTGCTTTCCAGGCCCAAGAGCTGCGCTTCGTCAACACCGTGCGCTTTCCACGCATCGGCGGGCAGGTAAATCCGTCCGCGGGGAATGTCCACGCTCAGGTCTTGCCAGAAGTTGATGAGTTGCAGGGCGGAGCAGATGCAGTCGCTCATCCGTAGCGAGCTCTCATCGTGAACACCATAGAGATGCAGCAGCAGGCGGCCCACCGGGTTGGCCGAGCGCTTGCAGTAGTCCAGCAGTTCGACCTCGCTGGCATAGCGCTGCTTGACCACGTCCTGCTCAAACGCGCTGAGCAGGTCGGCCAGCAAATGGACGGGCAGGGCAAATTGCGTGATCACCGGGCCTAGACGCTCAAACACGGCGGCCCAGCGTGGCGAGGGCGTCAGGCCGGTGGCAGTTGCCATCAAGTCGGCACGGTAGGCCGCCAGGTCGTCCAGACGTGCCTGGGGTGCGGCATCGCCCTCGTCAGCGATGTCGTCGGCGGTGCGGGCGAACCAGTAGATGGCGACGATAGCCGGGCGCAGGTGCGGTGGGCACAGCACGGAGGCGACCGGGAAATTCTCGTAGTGGTTTATTCCCTGAATGGTGCCTTGACCGGCTAGCTGTTGAAGGTCTTGCTTCATGCCGTGGATTGTCGCCTGACAGGCCTCTGCATTTATCCTAGATTACTTACCGGTCAGTCAGTAGCTGTGTCCATGGTCTTTTGCCGCCTGATCCCCTATCCGAGTTCCCAATCCGCTCCGCCACAGGAACCGGTTCGTGCCGTGAAAGTGATTACAGTTGGAACCAACGCGTTTTCATTCAGCCACGAGTACGCCGGGGAAGTCAGGGCCCAGGTCGAGTCCAGGCTGGTTTTTCGGGTCGGCGACCAACCGGGACTTGGCGGCCGCGGATTTCCAGCGCTGCAAACAACTCAAAAACCAGAACTTCATCAGTGGCGCGGAGCTGGAGCGGCGCGAAGCGGCGTTGAAGGCTGCCCAGGCGCAACTGGAGCAAGCCCAGTCGCAGTTGGCAATGCAAGGCCATCAGGCCACCTACGCTGCGCTGGTCGCCGATGTCGTCGGGGTTGTTATGGCCATAGAAGCCGAGCCCGGTCAGGTTGTGGCGGCGGGGACAA
>DFWY01000084.1:30157-78775 GCA_002381615.1 Polaromonas sp. UBA4122
ATGGCGGCGGGTACGCCGGTGGTGCGCATTGCGGCAGACGGCGTGCGAGACGTGGTGTTCTCGGTGCCCGAAGACAAGGTGGCCGGCATCAAGGTGGGCGCGCCCGTGAAGATCCGTATCTGGGCGCAAAACACCGAATTGCCTGGCAAGCTGCGCGAGGTGGCTGCGAGCAGCGATCCGGTAACGCGAACCTATCCCGTCAAGACTTCCACCAATGCCCAAGTGCCGCCTGCGCTGGGAACAACCGTTTACGTGGTGCCTGAAGCAGTGGGCGCGGTGGGAACACCGGTCATCAAGCTGCCGACCACGGCCTTGCGACAGGAAGGCAAGACCACGGCGGTGTGGGTGTTCGATAAGGCCAGCATGGCCGTCAAATCGCAGCTGATCCAGATCGCCACGCCGACGGCAACGATGTTGTTGTGGCGTCGGGTTTGCAGCCGGGGATGCTGGTGGTCAGCGCGGGCGTGCATGTACTGGCAGCCGGACAGAATGTCAGTATTTATAAGCAAAAAGGGGCTGAAACCGTCACCAGAACTGCACAAACAGCTCCTTATTTCGTAGCAACTCCTGCGGCGGCTGTGACTGCCCCTGCTTCTGGCGCGAAGTGAGGCCAGCATGACGCAAGCCTCCAAGTTCAATCTGTCCAGATGGGCGATGGACCATCCGGCGCTGACCCGCTACCTGCTGGTGGTACTGATGGTACTGGGCTTTGCGGCCTACTTCCAGCTCCGGCAGGACGAAGATCCGCCGTTTACCTTCCGGGCCATGGCGGTGCGCACCTACTGGACGGGCGCCACGGCGCAGCAGGTCGCCGAGCCGGTGACCGACAAGCTGGAGCGCACGCTGCAGAAAGTGTCCGCTGCTGATGCTGCAGTTGCAAAGTTTCAGCCGCGCCATGCTGGTATTTCTGACCGGGCCGCTCGGTATTGCCGGTGTGGCCGGCGCCCTGATTTTGTTGGGCCGACCCTTCGGATTTGTGGCTTTGCTGGGCGTTATCGCGCTGATGGGCATGATCCAGCGCAACTCCGTGATCCTGATTGACCAGATCGAGCAGGACCGTGCCCGGGGTGTGCCCGCCTGGGATGCGATTGTCGAGTCAGCCGTGCGCCGGTTGCGACCCATCGTGCTGACAGCCGCCGCCGCCGTGCTGGCCATGATTCCGCTGTCGCGCAGCGTGTTCTGGGGACCGATGGCGGTGGCCACAATGGGTGGGCTTGTCGTGGCGACCGTGCTGACCCTGCTGGCACTGCCGGCCATGTATGCTGCATGGTTTCGCGTAAAGCGCGAAGTGGGCGACCCACCGGCAACTGCATGAATCCGCTCAATGGAAGTTCGGCCGAGGAAAATCGTGGCCGATACAGGCTAAAATGAAAAGTTGACCGATTTCAAGCGGGAATTCAAAGTTTTTTCGGATTTCCGTTGTTATTTCAGGCGCGCGGGTGGCGAAATTGGTAGACGCACCAGGTTTAGGTCCTGACGCCAGTAATGGTGTGGGGGTTCGAGTCCCCCCCCGCGCACCAACCCTGAGTCTCTGTGGGCGGCAAGTGTCGCTCTCAAGCCATCAGGGGTTGCTGCATCGCCGCAGCATGTCAGGTGCAAGCCCTGTTTTGAATATTTTTTTGATTTTAGGAAACCATCATGGCCGTGACTGTTGAAACTCTTGAAAAGCTTGAGCGCAAAATGACGCTGACGCTGCCCCTCAATGCCATCCAGTCGGAAGTAGATACCCGTCTGAAGCGTCTGGCCCGCACGGTAAAAATGGACGGGTTCCGTCCCGGTAAAGTCCCCATGAGTGTGGTCGCTCAGCGTTATGGCTACTCGGTGCACTACGAAGTCATGAACGACAAGGTGGGGGAAGCGTTTGCCGCTGCAGCCAACGAAGCCAAATTGCGCGTTGCCGGCCAGCCCAGCATCAGCGAAAAAGAAGGTGCGCCAGAGGGCGAGCTGGTTTTTGATGCTGTTTTTGAGGTCTATCCTGAAGTCAAGATCGCCGATCTCGCGGGTGCTGAAGTTGAAAAGGTCAGTGCCGAAGTCAGCGATGCGGCCATCGACAAGACGGTGGATATCCTGCGCAAGCAGCGCCGCACCTTCGCTCAGCGCGCAGCTGATGCGCCCGCGCAGGACGGTGACCGCGCCACCATTGATTTTGAAGGCAAGATCGACGGTGAAACTTTTACCGGCGGAAAAGCCGAGGGTTTCCAGTTTCTGATCGGCGAAGGCCAGATGCTCAAGGAATTTGAAGATGCCGTGCGCGGCATGAAAAGCGGTGAAAGCAAGACATTCCCGCTGAATTTTCCCGCTGACTACCACGGCAAGGACGTGGCCGGCAAACAGGCGGATTTCCTGGTGACCGTGAAGAAAATCGAAGCAGCGCACTTGCCCGAAGTCAATGAGGCGCTGGCCAAGTCGCTGGGCATTGCTGATGAGACGGTGGAAGGCCTGCGTGCCGACATCAAGAAAAACCTGGAGCGCGAAGTTAAATCTCGCTTGTTGGCCCGCAACAAAAACGCCGTGATGGATGCGTTGGTTGCCAACGCCGAACTCGAGTTGCCGAAATCCAGCGTGCAGGCCGAGGTGGACCGCATGATTGAAGGCGCCCGCGCCGACCTGAAGCAGCGTGGCGTCAAGGACGCCGACAAAGCGCCAATTCCTGACGACCTGTTCCGCCCGCAGGCTGAAAAGCGTGTGCGTCTGGGTCTGGTTGTGGCCGAACTGGTGCGCGGCAATGACCTGCAAGTCAAACCTGAGCAACTGAAGGCCCACATTGAAGAACTGGCTGCCAGCTACGAAAAACCGCAAGAGGTGGTCCGCTGGTACCTGAGTGACAATCGCCGCATGGCCGAAGTGGAAGCGGTTGTCATTGAGAACAACGTGACCGAGTTTGTCCTGAATAAGGCCAAGGTCACGGACAAAGCCATTTCTTTCGACGACCTCATGGGCCAGAACTAACAGGGCGTAGCTTCTCCTGACGCTGGGGCTTGCGCTTTGCGGTGCAGGCCCCAATTCATTTTAGGTACAGTACAAACATCTTTGGAGAAAACATGATGGTCCGAAACAGTATTTATGGGGGTGCCTACGGCAACCCGCAAGGCAGCGCACAGGATACGCAAGGCTTGGGCATGGTGCCCATGGTGATCGAACAATCCGGCCGGGGCGAGCGCTCTTACGACATTTATTCGCGCTTGCTGAAAGAGCGCGTCATTTTTCTGGTCGGCCCGGTCAATGACCAAACGGCCAATTTGGTGGTGGCCCAGTTGCTGTTCCTGGAAAGCGAAAATCCTGACAAGGATATTTCCTTCTACATCAACTCTCCTGGTGGCTCTGTGACGGCTGGCATGGCGATTTACGACACCATGCAGTTCATCAAGCCGGATGTGTCCACCCTCTGCGTGGGCATGGCGGCCAGCATGGGTGCATTTTTGTTGTCGGCAGGCGCCAAAGGCAAGCGCTTTACGCTGCCCAATTCACGCGTGATGATTCATCAGCCTTCGGGTGGTGCACAAGGGCAGGCGTCGGACATTGAAATTCACGCCCGTGACATTCTGAAAACGCGTGACCAACTCAATCGCATCCTGGCAGCCAATACCGGCCAGACGATAGAAAAAATTGAACGCGACACCGAACGTGACTATTTCATGTTTGCCGATGACGCCAAGGACTACGGTCTGGTGGATCAGGTCATCTCCAAGCGCGCCTGATTAAAAGAGCAAATAGCTCAAAGTTGCACTGCAACAACGGCGTTTTTTGTAACAGAAACGCCGTTTTTTTATTGGTTATCATTAGTTAATAATTTCCCACGGCACCTCTTAAAGGCATCCCCACCCATGGCCGAAAAAAAAGGCTCCTCCAGTGAAAAGACTTTGTACTGCTCCTTCTGTGGCAAGAGTCAGCACGAAGTTAAAAAGCTGATCGCTGGCCCATCGGTCTTTATCTGCGATGAGTGCATAGATCTTTGTAACGAAATCATCCGCGACGAATTGCCCGCTGGCGCAGAGGTCCGCGATACGCGTAGTGACTTGCCTACACCGGCTGAAATCAAGGCGACGCTGGACGGCTATGTGATTGGCCAGGAACCAGCAAAGCGCACGCTGGCCGTCGCCGTGTACAACCATTACAAGCGCTTGCGCCACAAGGTAAATGCCAAAAAAGATGATGTGGAGTTGACCAAAAGCAATATTTTGCTGATTGGCCCCACCGGTTCAGGCAAGACCTTGCTGGCTCAAACGCTGGCTCGCACACTCAACGTGCCTTTTGTCATGGCTGATGCCACCACCTTGACAGAAGCCGGTTATGTGGGTGAAGACGTTGAAAATATCATCCAGAAATTGCTGCAAAGCTGCAACTACGAAGTAGAACGTGCCCAGCAAGGGATTGTGTACATCGACGAGATCGACAAGATTTCCCGTAAATCTGACAACCCTTCCATCACCCGTGACGTGTCGGGCGAAGGGGTGCAGCAGGCGCTGCTCAAGCTGATTGAAGGCACGATGGCATCGGTGCCCCCGCAAGGCGGTCGCAAGCACCCGAACCAGGATTTCCTGCAGGTCGACACCACCAATATTCTCTTCATCTGCGGCGGAGCTTTCTCCGGGTTGGAAAAAGTCATAGAGAACCGCACCGAGGCTTCTGGCATTGGTTTTGGCGCTACCGTCAAAAGTAAGAAAGCGCGCACCCTGACGGATGCGTTCAAGGAAGTCGAACCTGAAGACCTGATCAAGTTCGGCCTGATCCCCGAGTTGGTGGGCCGCATGCCCGTGGTCGCCACATTGGCCGAACTCAGTGAAGATGCACTCGTGCAAATTCTGACTGAACCGAAAAATGCCGTGGTCAAGCAGTTCAGCAAACTGCTCTCCATGGAGGGCGTGGATCTGGAGATTCGGCCTTCTGCACTGAAAGCTATCGCCCGCAAGGCCTTGGCCCGTAAAACGGGTGCACGCGGCTTGCGCTCCATTCTGGAGCAATCGCTGATTGACACCATGTTTGACTTGCCCAATGCCAGCAATGTAAGCAAAGTGGTTGTGGATGAGTCCACCATTGAGGAAAACAAGGCACCATTGTTGGTGTATCGCGAAACTGCAAAGAAAGCCTGAACGACAGAAAGGTCTGGGCGGGGATGCTTGAAAAAGCGGCTCCTGCGCCCCATGTCTGGGTTGACTGTGCTCCGCCTGACCAGGAAGCTGGTCTTCGCGTCTTACGTTTAAGGTTTATATGTCCGGACAAACTTCCCTGCCTTCCACCCTCATCGATTTACCCCTGTTGCCTTTACGGGATGTGGTGGTCTTTCCGCACATGGTGATTCCGCTGTTCGTGGGTCGTCCCAAGAGCATCAAGGCGCTGGAATCGGCCATGGAGGCTGAGCGCCGCATCATGCTGGTGGCTCAGAAAGCCGCAGCCAAGGACGAGCCCTCCGTTGAGGATATGTTCGAGGTGGGCTGTGTTGCCACGATCCTGCAACTGTTGAAGCTGCCCGACGGTACCGTCAAGGTCCTGGTTGAGGGACAGCAGCGCGCCAGAATCAATAAAATCGAAGAAGGCGAGCAGCACTTTACGGCCAAGGTCATGCCTGTCGAACCCGTAGCGGCTGTCGCTGGCGACAAGGGCAGCGAGATTGAAGCCTTGCGCCGCGCTGTGATGCAGCAGTTTGATCACTACGTCAAACTGAACAAAAAAATACCTCCGGAAATCCTCACGTCGATCTCGAGCATTGACGATGCAGGCCGCTTGGCTGACACGATTGCGGCGCACTTGCCGCTCAAACTCGATGCCAAGCAGGTGATTCTGGATCTCGCCAATGTCAAAGCCCGCCTCGAAAATCTTTATGAGCAGCTTGAGCGTGAGGTGGACATCCTCAATGTCGACAAAAAAATCCGAGGCCGCGTCAAGCGCCAGATGGAAAAGAACCAGCGCGACTTCTACCTGAATGAGCAGGTGAAAGCCATACAGAAAGAACTGGGTGAGGGCGAGGAGGGCGCGGACATTGATGAGATCGAGAAGAGGATCAAGGCGGCCAAGATGCCGCAGGAGGCGCGAAAGAAAGCCGAGAGCGAGCTCAAAAAGCTCAAGCTGATGTCACCCATGTCTGCAGAAGCGACGGTGGTTCGCAGCTACATCGATGTACTGACGGGCTTGCCCTGGAGCAAGAAAACCAAGATCAAGCACGACTTGGGCAATGCCGAAAACGTGCTCAATGAAGACCACTATGGTCTTGAAAAAGTCAAAGACCGCATTGTGGAATACTTGGCGGTGCAACAGCGCGTTGACAAACTCAAGGCCCCCATACTTTGCCTGGTAGGGCCTCCGGGCGTAGGTAAAACCTCTCTGGGGAAGTCGATTGCCAAAGCGACAGGGCGCAAGTACGTGCGTGTGGCTTTGGGAGGCATGCGTGATGAGGCGGAAATTCGCGGCCACCGCCGCACCTACATCGGCGCCTTGCCGGGCAAGGTGCTGCAAAGCCTGGCGAAGGTCGGCACCCGCAACCCGCTTTTTTTGCTCGATGAGATCGACAAGCTGGGCACTGACTTCCGCGGGGATCCTTCAAGCGCCTTGCTTGAGGTGCTCGATCCTGAGCAGAACCACACATTCGTTGATCACTACGTTGAGGTCGATTTTGATCTGAGCGATGTGATGTTTGTGGCGACGTCGAATTCGATGAACATTCCTCCGGCCCTGCTGGACCGCATGGAGGTTATCCGGCTTTCAGGCTATACAGAAGACGAAAAAACCAACATCGCAATGCGTTACCTGTTGCCAAAGCAGTTGGAGAACAATGGTGTCAAGGCGGACGAACTGGAGATCACCGAGCAGGCTGTGCGTGACATCGTGCGTTATTACACGCGTGAAGCCGGCGTGCGCTCGCTGGAGCGGGATCTCTCCAAGATTTGCCGCAAGGTCGTCAAAGGCATCCAGCTCAAGAAAATGATTCCCAAAGTGGTGGTGACGCCGGACAACCTCAACGACTTTCTAGGGGTTCGCCAATTCGATTATGGCCGTGCGGAGCAACAAAATCAGGTGGGTCAGGTGGTCGGTCTGGCATGGACTGAAGTCGGCGGAGATTTGCTGACGATTGAGGCTGCCGTCATGCCAGGCAAAGGTGTGATCACCCGTACCGGCTCGCTCGGCGATGTGATGAAGGAATCCGTCGAGGCCGCTCGCACTGTGGTTCGCAGCCGCGCAAAACGCTTGGGCATCAAGGATGAGATGTTTGAAAAACGGGACATTCACATTCACGTGCCGGATGGCGCCACGCCAAAAGACGGCCCGAGCGCCGGCGCTGCCATGACGACTGCGTTTGTTTCTGCACTGACCGGCATTCCGGTGCGCGGCGACGTGGCCATGACGGGGGAGATTACCCTTCGTGGCGAGGTGACCGCCATTGGTGGCCTGAAGGAGAAATTGCTGGCCGCTTTGCGTGGCGGGATCAAGACGGTGCTCATCCCCGAAGAGAATGCCAAAGACCTGCAAGAGATTCCGGACAATGTGAAGAGCGGTCTGGAGATCGTGCCGGTGAAATGGATAGACCAGGTGCTGCAGGTGGCACTTGAGCGCCAGCCCGTTCCGCTGCCAGATGAAGAGGCTGCAGTAGCCGCACCTGCTGGGGTTGCTGCACCTGCCGGGGCTGTCGTGCCTGCCGAAGCGGTGGGAACCGTGAAGCATTAGTCAAACTTTTTTAGCAGTCTTTGAAAAGCTGGAAAAAGTACGCTATAATTTAAAGCTGTGATCGCGGGAGTAGCTCAGTTGGTAGAGCGCAACCTTGCCAAGGTTGAGGTCGAGAGTTCGAGACTCTTCTCCCGCTCCAATTCAAAGGGCAGCACTTCAAAATGCTGCCCTTTTTTATTAGAGTAATCAGTTGTAGTCGATGGAGCTTACAAGCTTCACCGAAGCAGATAGAACATGGCGCGGTAACAAAGCGGTTATGTACCGGATTGCAAATCCGAGTAGGTCGGTTCGACTCCGGCCCGCGCCTCCATCAATTCCTTGCTGTCAGCCCCAATCAAGGGGCTTTTTTGTTTGACAATACAGTACGACGCTCTGGCCTGAGTGGTGAAATAGGTAGACACAGCGGACTTAAAATCCGCCGCTTCGTGAATAGCGGGCGTACCGGTTCGATTCCGGTCTCAGGCACCACTAGAGTTTCCAACCCCATGCGACGGGCGTCCCCTTGAAAACTGGGTAAGATAAATTCCATGTCCCGCTACAACACACCTTTTGAAATTCACGTTCACGGCGATGTGCCTTTGCGCGCGGACGTTACCTTTGAGCAATTGCAGGAGGCTCTCAAGCCGCTGTGGAAGTATGCGGGCTCAAAATCGCTGGCTGCGGGCGCTGCAAGTGCTTACGAAGAAGAACCCGGCATTCAATTTGATGTTCACAAACATTTGCTGCAGATGTGCTGGACGGTGCCGGGGGACGAAGATTTCCGTCAGGCACTTGATGAAATGTGCATGGGTTTGAATGACTTGGCCGAGATGGGCGCGCCCATTGAAGTGACTTTTTACGATTCGGACTTTGACGATGAGGAAGAGGGCGTGGATGACGAGGAGGCCCGTGATGACTTTGCCATGTACTTTGTCGGTCCTACGCCGGCCGCCATCATGCAGGTTCAGCGGGACTTGCTGGTGCAGGACATGATAAGCCTCATGGAGCGGCATTTCGATGCTTCAGAACTTGGCGAAGTCGTGGCGGCTGTGGACAGCTTGTTTGAGCGGCGCTTTGATTCCTTGGTCAATTCCATGCAGCTCGGCCGGCCACCGCGAGGACCCGGTGGGCCGCAGGGCGGGTCGGGCCACGGCGGTGGCCGTAAGCCCAGGCATCTGCACTAGACCGCTGGGGGTATGCGCTCGGCCTTGATAGTTGGGTCAAGCTCACTGGCAAAACCCATGCCGCGAAGGTAGACATTCATCACACATTGGCCCACTTCCAGTAGGTCAAAGGCTTGCGGGTCGAGCAGCCAGTTTTGTATCAAGCCGTCTATCAGGGCGTGTAAACCCTGCGCAGCCATGGAGGCGGAAATGGGCAGCTTGAGCTTCGTCTGACGGGACGTTGCGTTCATGCCTTGTTCAACAAAGCTTAAAAAGCCATGGCGCACTGCCAGATGGCGAAGGCGAACGGCCTGAAGCTCTTCGACATATTCCACTTTTTGTGTCGCGACCTCAAAGACACGACGGGTCTGCGCATCGCTAACGATCTGCTGGAGCGCGTTGACGGTGGCGCGCCGTATCCGGTAAAGCGCATTGGCATTGGAGGCGCTGGCCCCTGCCGGATCGCGATCTTCATGGTTGAAAGACGCCTCCATGGGCAGCGTGACCCGTTCCATCATGGCGTTGAACAGGTCGGCCTTGTCCTTGAAGTGCCAATAGACGGCACCGCGGGTGGCACCTGCACGCCGGGCAATGTCCTGCAGGCTGGTGCGAGACACGCCTTGCGCCTGAAACAGATGTTCGGCAGCATCCAGCAGCTTGTGGCGGGTTGCCAGAGCTTCTTCTTTGGTTCGACGGGCCAATCGATGTCTCCTGAAAGCAAATTTTTATGAGTACTGCCATACATTCATAAGTGTATGTAAACTATAACATTCGCAAAAACCCTTATTCTTCCCGTCTCCGGCGAAAGTGCTCTGTCTCAATCGCCGATGCCGCACTATTCTTTGCGCTTCCCCCAAAAAAAATCGAGGAACAGCATGCCTACGTCCCGCGTTGTCCATTCTTATTGGCTACCTAAATTTGTGCGTCGTCAGCCGCTTGTGGCCGTCGCCGCGCTTTCATTGCTTCTGGTTGGATGTGGCAAAGGCGGCAATGTCCCGGGCGGCGCGGCGCCGCCTCCCGCGCAGGTCGGTGTGGTGACGGTGACGCAGGGCGACGTCGGCTTGGTGACCGAACTGCCTGGACGGCTCGAAGCTTCGCGCGTCGCCCAAGTCAGGGCGCGTGCCGCCGGCATTTTGCAGAAGCGGCTGTTCCGTGAAGGCAGTGACGTGAAAGCCGGGCAGCCGCTATTCAGCATTGACGCGGCGCCTTATGCAGCCGCCGCCGCCAGCGCAAAAGCAGGCCAGGCGCGCGCGGAAGCCAATCTGGCGCAAGCGAGCGCTCTGGCCGAGCGTTACAAGCCGCTGGTCGAAGCCAATGCGATCAGCAAGCAGGAGTACGCCAACGCCGTGGCGTCGCAAAAGCAGGCAGAAGCCGATGTGGCTGTCGGCAAGGCCAACGTGCAAACGGCCAGCATCAATCTGGGCTATGCCTCGGTGACGGCCCCAATATCGGGCCGCATAGGCCGTGCGCTGGTCACCGAAGGCGCACTGGTCGGGCAGGGCGATGCCACCCAACTTGCGGTGATCCAGCAGATCAACCCCATGTACATCAACTTCACGCAATCCGCATCGGAGGTGATGAAGCTGCGCGCCGCTATGGAGAGCGGCCAGTTCAAGCGCGCCAGCGGCGCTGATGCGGCCAGCGTACGCGTCGTATTCGAAGATGGCACGGAATACCCGCGTCCAGGTCGCTTGCTGTTTTCCGATCTGACCGTTGATGCCACGACTGGGCAGGTGACCTTGCGGGCGGAGGTTTCTAATCCGGGCGGGCAATTACTGCCAGGCCTGTATGTGCGCGTGCGCCTGGAGCAGGCTCAGGCGACCAATGCCATCACCTTGCCCCAGCAGGCCGTGACGCGCACGGCGCAGGGGGACACGGTCATGGTGGTCGGGGCCGACGGGACAGTCACGCCGCGCAGCGTCAAGATCGGTTCAGCCAAAGGCGCGCAATGGGTGGTGCTGGAGGGCCTGAAAACAGGCGAGCAGGTCATGGTCGATGGCTTCCAGAAACTGCGGCCTGGTGCCCCAGTCAAGCCGGTGCCATGGCAGCCACTTGGCACCCAATCCGCCACTGCAAGCCCTGCTGCGCCCGCTGCTTCAGCGGCTGCAAAGTAAGGAGCCCGTCGCATGGCCAAGTTTTTTATTGATCGGCCGATCTTTGCCTGGGTGATTGCCCTGTTCATTCTGGTCGTTGGCAGCGTTGCGATCACGCAGTTGCCAATTGCCCAGTACCCGCCTGTGGCACCGCCTTCCATCGTGGTTTCAGCCAGCTATCCAGGCGCATCCGCCAGCACGCTGGAAGACAGTGTGCTGAGCGTGATTGAGCGCGAAATGAACGGCACTCCCGGCCTGCTGTATATGGAGTCGGTGGCCCAGGCCAATGGCACCGGCAACATCACCCTGAGTTTTCAGCCCGGTACCAATGCCGATCTGGCGCAGGTCGATGTGCAAAACCGGTTGTCGCGCGCGGCACCGCGCTTGCCGCAGGCCGTGACGCAGCAGGGTGTTCGCGTGGATAAATCGAACACCAACTTTCTTCTGTTCACGATTCTGTCTTCAACCAACCCGGCGATCGATCCGGTGGCACTGGGTGACTATGCGTCACGCAACATCATTCCGGAAATCCAGCGCCTGCCCGGTATTGGCCAGGCCCAGTTGTTTGGCACCGAGCGTGCCATGCGCATCTGGATTGACCCGGCCAAGCTTGCAGGGTTTGCGCTGTCTGTCTCTGACGTCACAGCTGCCATCCGGTCGCAGAATGCCCAGATTGCATCCGGCACGATTGGCGACCTTCCCAACGTGGCGGGTCAGGGCATTGCCGCCACCGTGGTCGTAGACGGGCAGCTTTCGAGTGTCGAGCAGTTTGGCAATGTGGTGCTGCGGGCCAACACCAATGGTTCTACTGTGCGCCTGAAAGACGTGGCGCGGATTGAACTGGGCGCTCAGACCTACGCCACGTCGGCGCGTCTCAATGGCAAACCTTCCACCGGCATTGGCGTGCAGCTCACGCCCACCGGCAACGCGCTGGATGCCGCCAAGGCGGTTCGCACCAAGATGGAGGAACTCAAGCGCTACTTCCCTCAAGGTGTCAGTTACACCATTCCCTATGACAGTTCGGGCTTTGTAAGCATCTCGATTCGCCAGGTGGCGGAATCCCTGGTTGAGGCAGTGGTGCTGGTGTTCCTGGTAATGTTCCTGTTCCTGCAGAGCATCCGCTACACCATCATCCCGACGATTGTGGTGCCTGTGGCCTTGCTCGGAACGTTTGCCACGCTGCTGGCGCTGGGCTTTTCCATCAACGTGCTGACCATGTTTGGCATGGTGCTAGTGATTGGTATCGTGGTGGACGATGCGATCGTGGTGGTGGAAAACGTCGAGCGCATCATGAGCGAAGAAGGGTTGCCGCCGCTGGAGGCCACGCGCAAGGCCATGGGTCAGATTTCCGGGGCCATTATCGGCGTGACGGTGGTGCTG
This sequence comes from Polaromonas sp. UBA4122, assembly GCA_002381615.1. GTDB lineage: Bacteria > Pseudomonadota > Gammaproteobacteria > Burkholderiales > Burkholderiaceae_C > Polaromonas. The sequence goes on from DFWY01000084.1 coordinate 42,429, forward strand.
ATTTCCGTGTTTGTGCCGCTGGCGTTTTTTGCCGGCTCGGTCGGCAATATTTACCGGCAGTTTGCCACGGTCATGGTGGCGTCGATCAGTTTTTCCGCGTTCATGGCGCTGTCGCTCACGCCAGCGCTGTGCGCCACGCTGCTCAAGCCGGTGCAGGCCGGTCACAAGCATGAAAAAACAGGTTTTTTTGGTTGGTTTAACCGCGGCTTTGCGCGTACCGCCAAGAATTACGAAGGGCTGGTGGCGCGCCTGCTGCGCCGCGCCGGGCGCTACCTGATTATTTATGCTGCCATCATTGGCGTGCTGGCGCTGGTTTATACGCGCCTGCCCACTTCCTTCCTGCCGCAGGAAGATCAGGGCAACATGCTGGTCAATATCCAGTTGCCGCCGGGTGCCACTGAGGAACGCACGCGCGCCGTGATTGAACAGGTGGAAGGCTACATGCTCAAGCAGCCCGAAGTGCAGAGCATGGTGGGCGTGTTGGGTTTTAGTTTTTCCGGGCAGGGTCAAAACGCGGCGCTGGCCTTTGTGACGCTCAAGGACTGGTCAGAGCGCAAGGCCAAAGGACAGTCGGCGGACGCTTTGGCAGGGCGCGCCTTCGGTGCGCTATCCGGGATTCGTGATGCGTTCATTTTTCCCCTGAGCCCGCCGCCCATCCGCGAACTCGGTTCTTCCAGCGGCTTTAATTTCCGCCTGCAGGACCGCGCTGGCGCAGGCCATGAGGCTTTGCTGGCCGCGCGCAACCAGTTACTGGGCATGGCGTCCAAAAGCCCATTGCTGACACAGGTGCGACCCGATGGGCTTGAGGACGCACCACAGTTGCAGATCGACATTGACCGTGACAAGGCAAATGCGTTGGGTGTGAGCTTTGACGCCATCAATGCGGCACTGTCAACCGGGCTGGGTTCGAGTTATGTCAACGACTTTCCGAACCAGGGACGCTTGCAGCGCGTGGTGGTGCAGGCCGACGCACCCGCGCGCATGCAGCCCGATGACCTGCTCAAGCTCAATGCCAGCAACAGCCAGGGCCAGTCGGTCCCGCTGTCCGCTTTTGCCACCACGCGTTGGGTCAATGGCACCATGCAGTCGATTCGCTACAACGGCTACCCGGCCATGCGGATCGGCGGCAGCGCTGCGCCGGGTTTTAGCACCGGCGCAGCGATGGCTGAAATGGAAAAACTCGCGGCCCAACTGCCACAGGGTTTTGGCTATGAGTGGACTGGGCTGTCGCGCGAGGAAAAATTGGCGGGCTCGCAGGCTTTCATTTTGTATGGCTTTGCAATTCTGGCGGTATTTTTATCGCTGGCCGCGTTGTATGAAAGCTGGTCGATTCCGCTGGCCGTGATTCTGGTGGTGCCGCTCGGTGTGGTGGGCGTTTTGCTGGCGACCCTGCTGCGCAGCTATTCCAATGACGTGTATTTCCAGGTAGGTCTGATCACCATCATTGGCCTGTCGGCGAAAAACGCCATTTTGATCATCGAGTTTGCAAAAGACCTGCAGGCGCAGGGCAAGGGCGTGATCGAGTCGGCGCTGACTGCTGCGCATTTGCGTTTTCGGCCTATCGTCATGACCTCTATGGCCTTCATGCTCGGCGTGCTGCCGTTGGCGCTGGCGTCTGGCGCAGGTTCAGCGAGCCAGCGGGCCATCGGCACCGGCGTGATCGGCGGCATCATCACGGGCACCTCGCTGGCCGTATTCTTTGTACCTATTTTCTTTGTCATCATTCGCGGCTTTTTCAAGGGCAGCGAGCGACAACGACAGATCTATGCTGAACATGCCAGGGTGGCAGGCATCAAGGAAGATCAAGCCAATGAGGGGGAATCCCATGCGTAAAGCCCGGTTTGCGCCATTCGCGCTGGTGAGCGCTGCGTCACTGCTGGCGGGCTGTTCGATGATTCCGGTCTATGAACGTCCGGCAGTGCCAGTCGCTGCCAGCTATCCGGCCAACCCCGGCGCGGCTGCGGCCGCAGTGGATGATGCCGTGGCACCGCTGGCCGCTGATGTGGCTTGGCAGGACTTTTTTGCCGATGAAAAACTCAGGCACCTGATCGAACTGGCACTGGCCAACAACCGGGATCTGCGTGTGGCGGTGCTCAACATCGAGCAGACCCGCGCGCAGTATCAAATTCGGCGTGCTGATCAGTTCCCCAGCGTGAACGGCGTGCTCAGCGGTTCGCGCACGCCTTCGGGAAACGGTGGCATCACCAGTCTTTACAACGTCGGGCTTGCGGTCACGGCGTATGAGCTGGATTTTTTTGGCCGCGTCAGCAGCCTGAAGGAAGCGGCACTGAGCCAATACCTGGCGACCGGAGAGGCCCGCAAGACCGCGCAAATCAGCCTGATCGCCGCAGTGGCCAATACTTACCTGAGCGTTCTGGCAGACGAAGAGCTGCTGGACCTCACGCGCCAGACCCTGGCGACGCGCGAAGACTCCATGAAACTGAGCAAGCTGCGCTTTGACAATGGCGTGGTTTCCGAGCTCGACTACCGTCAGGCCGAATCGCTGGCTGAAGCGGCGCGGGTGGCTTACGCACAGCAGCAACGCCAGCGCGCGCTGGATGAAAATGCGCTGATCCTGCTGGTGGGCCAGCCCTTGGCTGGTGAATTGCCCACGGCTGCCGGGCAGGCCACGCCGCTTGCGCAAGCCCGACCCATGGCCGATGTGCCCGCCGGTTTGCCTTCTGACCTGCTTACTCATCGGCCCGACATCCGACAGGCCGAACAGCTTTTACTGGCCTCCAATGCCAATATTGGTGCGGCGCGTGCAGCGTTTTTTCCAAGGATTGCGCTGACGGTGGGCGCGGGCAGTGCCAGCAGCCACCTTTCAGGCCTACTGAAAGACGGCTCCTGGGGTTGGACCTTGGCCCCCCAACTGGTGCTGCCGATTTTTGACGCTGGACGCAACCTGGCCGGACTGGATTCGGCCAAAGCCGGGCGTGATATCGCCATTGCGCAGTACGAAAAAGCGATACAGACGGCCTTTCGCGAAGTCGCCGATGCGCTGGCCACCCGGGCCACCTTGGGCGATCAGTTGCGCGCCCAGCAGGCGCAAGCCAATGCCGAGGCAGTCCGTTTCAAGCTGTCTGACCTGCGTTACCAGAACGGCATTGCGAGTACCCTCGATGTGCTGGATGCGCAACGTGCGCTGTTCTCCGCGCAGCAAGCGGTGGTGCAAACCCGCCTGGCCCAGCTTCAAAGCCAGGTCACGCTCTACAAAACGCTGGGTGGCGGCTGGAAGGAGCCAGTGCAGGAGGCGCAGGGCCCGAGAGCGGAAAGTCTGCCCCGGCCTTGAGGTCGTCTATTTTATGAGTCTTTTAAGGCTCTAGCCCAATCAGCACGGGCGCATGCAGCTATTAAATAGATAGCTTTTTGACGGCGGCAGACAGACCCAGCCAGCGGCCGGCTGCCGCCTGCAACGTTTGCGGTTGGCCTGTGGTGAACAGGCTGACCTGTCCTTCGGCCGAAGGCGCGGGGAGGACTTCCGTCGGCACGGTTTGTACCAGCCGCTTCGTCTGGCGGGCGACGGCTATGCCGTTGTCAACGATTTGCACCTCCGGGCCGAGCAAGGCGCGCAGGTGTGCGCTGGCAAACGGGTAGTGCGTGCAACCCAGCACCAGCGTGTCGATCTGGTCTTTTTCAGTGCCAAATAGGCCCATGGCGCCCGTATAACGGGCGCAGAGTGCTATGTTTTTTGTAAAGTCACCAGTTTCGGCGCTGCGCTCTATGGCATCGGCCAGGCCGTCGCAGGGCTGCACGACGAAGGTGGCACGCTCGGCCTGCGAATCCAGCAGTGCCTGGAATTTGGCGCTGGCCAGCGTGCTGCGGGTCGCCATTACGCCGATGCGCCCGGTCTTGCTGAGCGCGACGGCTGGCTTCAGGGCGGGCTCGACACCGATGAGGGGCAACTCGGGATGTTCGGTGCGCAGCAGGTGAATGGTGGCTGCCGTGGCCGTGTTGCAGGCAATCACCAGCGCCTTGACGTTCTGGCTGACCAGGTGGCTCACGATGGCGCGGGAGCGGGCCAGCACATGCGCTTCATCGCGCTCGCCGTAGGGCGCATGGCCGCTGTCGGAGATGTAAATGAAGTGCTCGTGCGGCAGTTCGGCCCGCAGCGCCTGCAGGATGCTCAGGCCGCCGATGCCGCTGTCAAAAACCCCGATGGCCTGGGCCGTCAAGTGCTGCTTGCCCGTCGCAGGCTTTCAGGTTTTTCGGTGCACTTTTCAGGCACTGGTCACCGGAATGTTCTTGAACTCACCGGAGGCAATCTTTTTCTGCCACTCGGCCGGGCCGGTGATGTGCACACTGGTGCCGCCCGCATCCACCGCCACGGTGACCGGCATGTCCACCACGTCGAATTCGTAAATGGCTTCCATGCCCAGGTCGGCAAAGCCCACGACTTTGGCGTGCTTGATGGCTTTGGACACCAGATAAGCCGCACCGCCGACGGCCATCAGGTAGGCGCTCTGGTGTTTCTTGATGGCTTCAATCGCGACCGGGCCGCGCTCGGCTTTACCGATCATCGAGATCAGGCCGGTCTGGGCCAGCATCATTTCGGTGAAGCCGTCCATGCGGGTCGCCGTTGTCGGGCCGGCAGGTCCGACTGCTTCACCCTTGACGGGATCGACCGGGCCGACGTAATAGATCACCCGGTTGGTAAAATCGACCGGCAGCTTCTCGCCCTTGAGCAGCATGTCGGCAATGCGTTTGTGCGCCGCGTCACGGCCGGTCAGCATCTTGCCGTTGAGCAGCAGGGTGTCACCGGGCTTCCAGCTGGCGACTTCTTCCTTGGTCAAGGTATCGAGGTTGACCTTTTTGCTCTTGACGTAATCGGGCGTCCAGTTGACATTGGGCCAGAGGTCCAGGCTGGGCGGGGTCAGGTACACCGGGCCACTGCCGTCGAGCACAAAATGCGCGTGGCGCGTGGCGGCGCAGTTGGGAATCATGGCCACCGGTTTGCCGGCGGCGTGGGTCGGGTACATCTTGATCTTGACATCGAGCACGGTGGTGAGCCCGCCCAGGCCCTGCGCGCCAATGCCCAGCGCGTTGACCTTTTCGAACAACTCCAGGCGCAGCGCTTCGGTTTTTGTCAGCGGGTCGCCGGAAGAAGATTTGGCCTGCAATTCGTACATGTCCAGGTCGTCCATCAGGCTTTCCTTGGCCATCAGCACGGCTTTTTCCGCGGTGCCGCCAATGCCTATGCCCAGCATGCCGGGCGGGCACCAGCCTGCGCCCATGGTGGGCACGGTCTTGAGCACCCAGTCCACCACCGAGTCGCCGGGGTTGAGCATCGCCAGCTTGCTTTTGTTTTCGCTGCCGCCGCCTTTGGCCGCCACCGTGACGCGAATGGTGTTGCCGGGCACCAGCTCGGTGAAGATCACGGCAGGCGTATTGTCTTTGGTGTTTTTGCGCTCGAACTGCGGATCAGCAACAACCGACGCCCGCAAGGTATTGTCGGGGTGGGTGTAGCCCTGGCGCACGCCTTCGTTGATGGCGTCGTCCAGGCTGCCGGTAAAGCCTTCCCAGCGAACGTCCATCCCGACTTTCAAAAACACGTTGACGATGCCGGTGTCCTGGCAGATCGGGCGGTGGCCGGTGGCACTCATTTTGCTGTTGGTCAGGATTTGCGCAATCGCGTCCTTGGCCGCCGGGCTCTGCTCACGCTCATAGGCGCGCGCCAGGTGGGCGATGTAGTCGGCCGGGTGGTAGTAGCTGATGTACTGCAGGGCGGCGGCAATGGATTCGATGAGGTCGGCTTGCTTGATGGTTGTGGTCATGGTGCGTGATGAAAAAAGAGGTAAGGAGGGGAAGCGCGCTTATTTTCACGGCGGCCAAACTCTGCTACGGTAGCCGTCAGTCGTCTATTTTGACAGGTAACTCCGGCAGGTCCAGATCATGAAGACACGCATAGGCACACGTACAGAGCGCGACACCTTTGGCACTATCGAGGTTCCGGCTGACCGGCTGTGGGGCGCACAGACCCAGCGCTCCCTGCAGAACTTCGATATTTCGGGTGAACAGCAGCCGCGCGAACTGATTCATGCCCTGGCGGAGGTTAAACGCGCTTGCGCGATCGTCAACCACGCACTGGGCTTGCAGGACGAGAAAAAAACCAGCGCCATCGTTGCCGCGGCCGACGAAGTTATTGCGGGCCAGCACCCGGACGAGTTCCCGCTGGTGGTCTGGCAGACCGGGTCGGGCACGCAGACCAACATGAATGTCAATGAGGTGCTGGCCAACCGGGCCAGCGAACTGCTCGGCGGTGAGCGCGGTGAATGCCGGCTGGTGCACCCGAATGACGACGTGAACCGCAGCCAGTCGTCCAACGATGTGTTTCCTACAGCCATGCATGTGTCGGCCGTCGCGGCCATCACGCACAGGCTGCTGCCGGCCATGGCGAAGCTGCGCACCACGCTGGCGCAGAAGGCCACGGACTTTGAGGACATCGTCAAGATCGGCCGTACCCATTTGCAGGACGCCACGCCGCTGACGCTGGGCCAGGAGTTTTCTGGCTATGTGGCGCAACTGGAGCAGGGTGAAAAGCATGTGAGGGCTGCGTTGCCGCACCTCCACGAGTTGGCACTCGGCGGCACCGCAGTGGGAACCGGACTGAACGCCCCCAAGGGCTATGACGAACTGGTTGCGGCTGAACTGGCGCGCGTGACCGGCTTGCCCTTTGTGACAGCGCCGAACAAGTTCGAAGCCCTGGCCTCCTGTGATGCGTTGGTACATGCGCACGGGGCGCTCAAGACGCTGGCCGCCAGCCTGATGAAGATCGCCAACGACGTGCGCTGGCTCTCCAGTGGCCCGCGCAGCGGCATTGGCGAGTTGAGCATTCCGGAGAACGAGCCCGGTTCGTCCATCATGCCCGGCAAGGTCAACCCCACGCAGAACGAAGCGGTGACGATGCTGTGCTGCCAGGTGTTTGGCAACGACGTGGCCATCAACTTTGGCGGTGCCTCGGGCAACTTTGAACTGAATGTGTTCCGGCCCCTGATTGCCCACAACTTCCTGCAAAGCGTGCGCCTGCTGGCCGACGGGATGGTGAGCTTTAACGATCACTGCGCGGTGGGCATTGAGCCTAAGCGTGAGCGCATCGCGGAACTGGTCGGGCGATCGTTGATGCTGGTGACGGCGCTGAACCCGCACATCGGCTACGACAAGGCCGCGCAGATTGCGAAAACGGCGCACAAGGAAGGCAGCAGCTTGCGCGATGCCGCGCTGGCGTCTGGCTATGTGACGGGCGAACAATTTGACCGGTGGGTGGTGCCGGGCGATATGGTGGGCGCCAGAGCGGGCAAGGTATAGGCTCGCTAACGACTACACAAGATACCGCCAGGCGTCTGGGACAATAGTTCAATGCTTAAATTTGTTCACCGCACGTTTAATCAGTTCATCAATTCCCAGTCTCTCTCCGGCGTCGTTCTGGCGCTGGCCGCGGTGTTGGCACTGATTGTCAGCAACTCGCCCTGGAGCGAGGCTTACAGCCGCTTTGTGCAGTGGCCCGGCGAGTTGCGGGTGGGTCATGACTGGCTGGTGTTGTCAAAGTCGCTGCTGCATTGGGTCAATGACCTGTGGATGGCGGTATTTTTCTTCTTGGTAGGGCTTGAGATCAAGCGCGAAATGCTCGATGGCGAACTGGCCTCGCGCAGCCAGGCCTTGTTGCCTATTGGTGCGGCACTGGGCGGCATGGCGCTACCGGCACTCATTTATATGGGTATCAATGCCGGCGATGCAGTGGCATTGCGGGGATGGGCCATTCCTGCCGCTACCGACATTGCTTTTGCGCTGGGTATTCTGGTGCTGTTGGGCAGCCGCGTGCCGGTATCGCTCAAAGTGTTTTTAACCGCTGTGGCCATCATTGATGATCTCGGCGCCATCTTGATCATTGCGGTTTTCTACACAGAGGGTCTGTCGCTGTCCGCATTGATGGCGGCTGGTCTTGGTGTGCTCGTACTTGCCGCACTCAACCGGGCCAAAGTCATGGCCATCGGACCTTATGTGGCCGTGGGGCTGGTCATCTGGCTATGCGTTTACAAATCCGGGATACATGCCACGCTGGCAGGCGTGATTACCGCACTGGCCATTCCTTTGTCAGACGGCAGGGGCGGTTCGCCCCTGAGAAGGGCCGAGCATGCCTTGCATCCCTGGGTGGCCTTTGCCGTGTTGCCTATGTTTGCATTTGTGAACGCGGGAGTTTCACTGCAGGGTGTGACGGTGGCAACCTTGCTCCAGACCGTGCCGCTGGGCATCGCGGCGGGCTTGCTGCTGGGCAAGGTGATGGGCGTGTTTGGCGCGTCCTGGCTGCTGATACGCTTTGCCGGCGCGCGCTTGCCCGCCGAAGCCAGCTGGCATCAGTTTTTTGGCGTCTGCCTGGTCTGCGGTGTGGGTTTCACCATGAGCCTCTTCATAGGTGCGCTGGCGTTTGAGGGCCGGGCCGACGATTACCAGACACAGGTCAAGCTGGGGGTGCTGTGTGGCTCGCTGCTGTCGGGCGTGCTGGGGACCGTGATGCTGCTGCGCAGCGGGCGTAGCAACTGAAATGGCCGTTCAGTGATGGCCTTGACCCGCTTGACCTTTAGCACCGACGCATTCACATGGCCCAGCCACTCAGGCTGGGTCGGGGGCGAAAAATGGGAGCCTTTGAAAGAGTCTGGAAAGAGGGGGCTGTCATGACCAAAGAGTTTGAAATGCTGCAAAATCGTAGGCCACGCCATGCCTTAACCCATGTTTGGAAGCTGTAAGGTTCAAGGCAGTCAGTGGCCTGTAAGTGCGAGGCATGAAAGTATCAGCTATTCAATGACAAACAGGAGACAAAACCAATGACTATCCCTAGCTCTACCATCGAGTCCATGCTGGTTGAAAACCGCGTGTTCCCGCCCAGCGATGCCATGGTCAAAGCTGCCCGCATCTCGGGCATGGACGCTTACTATGCGCTGTGTTCGGAGGCCGAGAAGGACTTTGAAGGTTTCTGGGCTCGCCTTGCCCACGACAACCTGGTCTGGAACAAGCCTTTTACACAGACCCTGGATGAATCCAACGCGCCTTTTTACAAGTGGTTTGCGGATGGCGAACTCAATGCCTCAGCCAACTGCCTGGACAAACACATGGGCACCCCGGTAGAGAATAAGACGGCAGTCATTTTCGAGGCCGACGACGGTACGGTCACCAAAACCACATATAAGGAACTGCTGGACCGCGTAGGCCAGTTTGCCAATGCGCTCAAGGCCGAAGGCATCCAGAAGGGCGACCGGGTTCTGATTTACATGCCCATGACGCTCGAAGGCGTGATTGCCATGCAGGCTTGCGCGCGCATCGGCGTCACGCACAGCGTGGTGTTTGGCGGCTTCTCGGCCAAGGCGCTGCAAGAGCGCATCATTGATGCCGGTGCGGTGGCGGTCATCACAACCAATTACCAGATGCGCGGAGGCAAGGAATTGCCGCTCAAGGCCATCGTGGATGAAGGCCTGGCGCTGGGCGGCTGCGAGTCCATTAAAACCGTGTTGGTGTACCAGCGCACGGCCACCGCCTGCAACATGGTGGCGGGACGCGACAAAACCTTCACCGAGGCGCTGGCAGGCCATGGCACCGAGTGTGCGCCGGTGTCCGTGGGTGCTGAACACCCGCTGTTCGTTCTCTATACCTCGGGTTCCACCGGCAAGCCCAAGGGCGTGCAACATTCCACGGGCGGCTATCTGCTGTGGGCCAAGCTCACGATGGACTGGACCTTCGACCTCAAGCCTTCCGACGTGTTCTGGTGCACCGCCGACATAGGCTGGATTACGGGCCACACCTACGTGGCCTATGGCCCGCTGGCGGCAGGAGCCACACAGATCATCTTTGAAGGCGTTCCGACCTACCCCAACGCCGGGCGCTTCTGGCAGATGATCGAGCGCCACAAATGCTCCATTTTCTATACCGCGCCCACGGCCATCCGTTCCCTCATCAAGGCGGCGGAAGCTGACGAAAAAGTGCATCCGGCGCGCTCCGATCTCTCCAGCCTGCGCATCCTGGGATCGGTGGGTGAACCCATCAACCCCGAGGCCTGGATGTGGTACTACAAAAATATCGGTGGCGAGCGCTGCCCGATCGTGGACACCTTCTGGCAAACCGAGACGGGCGGCCACATGATCACCCCCTTGCCTGGTGCCACACCGCTGGTGCCGGGTTCATGCACGTTGCCGCTGCCTGGCATCATCGCTGCCATCGTCGACGAGACAGGTAAGGATCTGCCCAATGGGTCGGGCGGAATTCTGGTCGTCAAGCGGCCCTGGCCCGCGATGATTCGCACCATCTGGAACGATCCAGAGCGCTACAAGAAAAGTTATTTTCCTGAAGAAATGGGCGGCACGCTGTACCTGGCCGGCGATGGCGCGGTGCGTAGCGCCGATCGCGGTTACTTCCGCATCACCGGCCGCATTGACGACGTGCTGAACGTGTCAGGCCACCGCATGGGCACGATGGAGATCGAGTCGGCGCTTGCCGCCAAAACCGATCTTGTGGCCGAAGCGGCCGTGGTGGGCCGCCCCGACGACCTGACCGGCGAGGCGATCTGTGCCTTCGTGGTGCTCAAGCGCCCGCTGCCGTCCGGCGACGAGGCCAAGCAGATTGCCAAGGAACTGCGTGACTGGGTGGCCAAGGAGATTGGTCCGATCGCCAAGCCCAAGGACATCCGCTTCGGCGAGAATCTGCCAAAGACCCGTTCCGGCAAGATCATGCGTCGCCTGCTGCGTTCGATTGCCAAGGGTGAGACGGTGACACAGGATACCTCCACGCTAGAAAACCCGGCGATTCTGGACCAGTTGGGCCAGGCCTACTGAGAGGGGAAGCACTCGCTGGGTGCTATCGAAGTCATAGCTGCTTCCGCCCGTCATGTAAGGGCTGGAGCAGAAAAATACCATTAAAAAAGCCCGCTGAGTGAGCGGGCCTTTTGCTTTGGGGCGGGCTGATTATTTCAGCGTCAGGACCCAAGCCACCAGTTTCTTGGCTTCGTCAGGGCTGACCTGGGTATTGGCAGGCATGGGCACGGGGCCCCAGACGCCGGAGCCACCCTTCATGACTTTGGCGGCGAGCTTGTCGGCAGCGTCTTTCTGGCCAGCGTATTTGGCGGCAACATCTTTGTACGCGGGCCCCACCAGTTTTCTGTCGATTGCATGACAAGCCATGCAGTTTTTGGCCGTGGCCAACTGCAGGTCAGCCAAGGCAGGCGTTGACACTGCAAAACCTGCAGCCACGGAAGCGATGGCCAAAAGAATATGTTTCATGAGTTGTCCTCGTGTAGGGGTATGGATTCGGTTACAGTGAATTAACGTCATTGTAGGGACGCTGGTTGACCTTCTTTTCAAGGGGGGCAACATCAGCGGAGCAACCTGCTCTGGCCAAAATCTTCAGGAGTTACCTATGTATTTTTTATTGATTGGCATCGTCGTCCTGACCCTGAAATACTTGGAGATTGGCCCGGTGGCCACCTTGAGTTGGTGGATCGTATTGCTACCTTTTGCACTCGCGGTGGCTTGGTGGGCCTGGGCTGATGCCTCGGGTTATACCAAGCAGAAGGAAATCGACAAGATGGCCAAGCGCAAACAGCACCGCATTGACAAACAGCGCGATGCCATGGGCATGCGGCTTAAAAAAAGAAAATAAAAGTTCAAGTTTAGCGGCCCGCCTGAAGCAGTCCTGATATCAAAGTAAAGAGCCCGTGAAGTCTGTGATTCACGGGCTCTTTGTATTTACAAATCAGCAGGTATCAATAGTCGTCGAGCACTGCACCTTTGCTGGCACTGGACGCGTTGAAGGCAAACTTGGCCTGCACGCCGCGGGTGTAACGCGGTGCCGGTGCCTTCCAGCCGACTTTGCGGCTTTCCAGTTCGGCGTCGCTGATGTTCAGTTGCAGCAGAAGCTGACGAGCATCAATCGTGATGGAGTCGCCCTCGTTGATAAACGCGATGTTGCCGCCGGCAGCGGCTTCGGGCGCTACGTGACCGACCACCATGCCCCAGGTGCCGCCCGAGAAGCGCCCGTCGGTGATCAGGCCGACACTTTCGCCCAGGCCCGCGCCAATCAGCGCACCCGTGGGCGCCAGCATTTCTGGCATGCCGGGGCCGCCTTTGGGGCCGAGGTAACGCAAGACCATCACGTCACCGGCCTTGATTTTTCCGGCCAGGATGGCTGCGAGTCCAGACTGCTCATCATCAAACACGCGGGCCGGACCCGTCATGACGGGGTTTTTCAGTCCGGTGATTTTGGCCACGCAACCTTCAGGCGACAGATTGCCCTTGAGGATGGCGAGGTGGCCCTGTGCATACATCGGGTTGCTGATGGGGCGGATCACGTCCTGGTCGGCACGCGGTACATCGGGCACGTCCTTGAGCACCTCCGCGATGGTCTGCCCGGAAATCGTCAGGCAGTCGCCGTGTAGCAGGCCGGCTGTCAGCAGCGTCTTCATGACTTGCGGGATGCCGCCTGCGCGATGCAAGTCCACGGCCAGGTATTTGCCGGAAGGTTTCAGGTTGCACAGCACCGGTGTTTTCTGGCGGACGCGCTCGAAGTCGTCAATCGTCCATTCCACGCCGGCGGCATGCGCAATGGCCAGGAAGTGCAGCACGGCGTTGGTCGAACCGCCGGTGGCCATGATCACGGCCACGGCGTTTTCAATGGCTTTCTTGGTGACGATATCGCGCGGCTTGATGTCTTTCTTGATTGCTTCGACCAGGACCTTGGCGGATTCTTTGGCCGAGTTCATTTTCTCGTCGTGTGGATTGGCCATGGTACTGGAGTAGGGCAGGGAGATGCCCAGTGCCTCAAAGGCGGACGACATCGTGTTGGCGGTGTACATGCCGCCACACGAGCCGGGGCCGGGGACGGCGCGACGCTCAATTTGCAGCATATCTTCATCGCTCATGCGGCCGGCGGCGTTTTCGCCCACGGCTTCAAACACGCTCACGATGTTGAGGTCTTGGCCTTTGTAATGGCCGGGCAGGATGGTGCCGCCATAGACGTAGATGGCAGGCACATTGGCGCGCAGCATGCCCATCAGTCCGCCCGGCATGTTTTTGTCGCAGCCGCCGATCACCAGCACGCCGTCCATCCACTGGCCCTGCACGCAGGTCTCAATACAGTCGGAAATGACCTCGCGTGACACCAACGAATACTTCATGCCTTCGGTGCCCATAGACATGCCATCCGAGATGGTGGGCGTGCCAAACACCTGCGCGTTGCCACCGGCTTCTTCAATCGCGGCAATGGCTGCGTCAGCGAGCTTTTGCAGGCCGCTGTTGCAAGGCGTGATGGTGCTGTGGCCGTTGGCCACGCCGATCATCGGCTTCTTGAAGTCCTCTGCCTCGTAGCCCATGGCGTAGTACATGGAGCGGTTGGGCGCGCGCGATTTGCCTTCGGTGATGTTTTTGCTGCGGGGATTGAGCTGGATAGTTTTTGTTTCCATGGGGTGTCTCGTGAGGATTTTTATCGGAAAGCCAAGTATGCGTGCTTTGACTAATTCTTTCAAATCCATTGTTTATGTTGTATTAATATGTATGGCGTATGAATAATCTCGTCACCATCACTGATTCCCGTAAACCGCCTTTGATTGAGCTTCGCCTGTGGCGCCAGTTCGTGACCGTGGCCGAGGAACTCCATTTCAGCCGTGCGGCCCGGCGCCTGAACATGACACAGCCGCCCTTGACCCAAGCCATTGCGCAGCTTGAGACCACGCTGGGCCTCAAGCTTTTTGACCGCACCAAGCGCAGCGTTCAGCTCACTGCGGCGGGTGCTGCTTTGTTGCCTGAGGCGCGCGACCTGCTGGCGCGTGCCCAGGCCTTGCCCGCTTATGCGCGCGCCAGTGCCGACGGCGAAGCGGGGCGCTTGCGGCTTGCCTTTGTTTCCACGGTCGGGTTTGATTTGCTGCCGCGCTGGGTCCGGGCCTTCCGTGAGCAGCACCCCAAGGTGCAACTGGAGCTGATTGAAGCGACCGGCGATGTCCAGCTTCAGGCGTTGGAGCGCGGCGAAATCGACGCCGGTTTCATCCTGCATTCGCCTGGATTTGCGCCGCCTGGCCTGGCGTTCCAGCGCATCGCCCGAGAATCCTTGGTGGTGGCGATGCCTGAGCAAAGCGAGCTCGCGGGCAAAGACAGACTCACGCTCAAGGAACTGCTGGAGCAGCCCCTGGTGATTTTCCCGCGGCGCATCCTGCCTTCGCTCTATGATGCGATTTTTACGATGTACCACGCCGCCGGGCAATTGCCGCGCGTGGCACAGGAAGCCATCCAGATGCAAACCATCGTGAATCTGGTATCCGCTGGCCTCGGTGTTGCGTGGGTGCCTGAAAGTGTGCGGCAGTTCCAGCGGGCGGGTGTGGTTTACCGCAGCGTGTCTGCCGGAAAACCGCCGGAAAGAGCTGTGGGTAGAGCCGTTAGTGCCCAGAACGCTCAGGCTGCCCAAAGTGAGGTCCCTGAATGTGAGACCAGCCTGGTCTGGTCCAGCGCGAACGTGAACCCGGTGCTGTCGCGCTTTGTTGCGTTTATCGGCCAAGCGCCCAATTGAAGGCTTTGTCTCACCCACAACTCGTGTAGGGGCCACAGACCGACCGCCGGGCCACCCCAAAGCCGTAGGGGCAATGCAGTACGCGAAGTGAAAAGCGTGGGAGCCATCGAACGCAGCGCCGGGCCGCCCCAAGCAAGTTCAGCCCCCTCGGGGGGCAGCGCATTACACGAAGTGAAAAGCGTGGGGGCCATATCACTTGCGTGCAAAATACCCCCATGCTCGTTTATCCGCAAATCAACCCCATCGCGCTTCAGCTTGGCCCGATCGCCATTCACTGGTACGGCCTGACCTACTTGGCGGCCTTCGGCCTGTTCTTTTTTCTGGCCACCCGGCGTCTGCGGCATGAACCGTATGCGTCCATCACCGGCCCCGGAGCCTGGTCACGCAAGGACATTGAAGACATCCTATTTATGGGGGTCATGGGTGTGGTGATCGGCGGGCGACTGGGCTATTGCCTTTTCTACAAGCCCGGGTACTACGCCTCCCATCCATTGGAGATTCTGGCGGTCTGGCAGGGCGGCATGAGCTTTCATGGCGGCATGCTGGGAGTGCTGGCTTCGCAGCTGTGGTTTGCGCGCTCGCGCCAGCGGCCCTGGCTGCAAGTCATGGACTTTATTGCGCCTTGCGTGCCCACGGGGCTGGCCGCAGGAAGGGTGGGCAACTTCATCAATGGTGAGCTGTGGGGACGTTTCAGCGACCCCGATCTTCCGTGGGGCATGGTATTTAAGAACAGCGGCTCCATGCTGCCGCGCCACCCGTCGCAGGTCTACCAGTTTTTGATGGAAGGCCTGCTGCTGTTTGTGCTGCTGTGGCTGTACGCCCGCAAACCGCGCAAGATGGGGCAGGTCTCAGGGGCCTTCCTGGTGGGCTATGGCGTATTCCGTTTCATCGCCGAGTTTTTCCGTGAGCCCGACGACTTTCTCGGCATCCTCGCCCTGGGTCTGAGCATGGGCCAGTGGCTGTGCGTGCCCATGATCGCCGCGGGCATCTGGCTCTGGGTTTGGTCTACAAAACGCGGAATTCCCTTATAAAAAGGACATAAACAGCTATTTATTTGATCGCTAATCGGCTCGCGCCCGATGGCCCGTTCTGGAGCTCCGGACGGAAGGTACGCGGGGTTTTACCTGTGGTTTTATGGTGCAGTCCGCTTGATTTCGGATTTCCTGCTCTTCATAATTACACGTAATTATTTGAAATTACCGCAGCGATGGGGTCTGTGTAGCTTGGGCTGATAGAAGGGCGGTAGGTAGAGGGCTAGTCAGACGTTCCTTGGCCCCGGAAAAGGCGGCCTTGCGCGGTGCGCGCTTTGGCGATTCGCTGATCAAGCGCGTGGTTGAAACGCTCAAGGAAGAGTTTCCAAAGCTCAAGACATTTGCCACGCTTTCGCCGATTCCGGGATTTCGGAGTTGGCTGGGCAAGAATGCGGCCGCCATGCTTTCGACACTGGGCGACAAGGAGCGCTCAGCGCTGGGTCGCGCCATCGGTGTTGAGCCGCCCACAGCAGGACCCTTGCTGTCTGCCGCCGAAGACGCGCTGGCCTTGCCTGAGAAATCGCCTGTCCGCCTGATGCTGCTGCAATGTGCAGCGCATTACCTGGGTCAGGTACTGCAAGAGGGCAAGCCCATCGACCCGGTGGCGCGCTTTCATCTGGGCAACGGCGCTCGCATTGAGCGGATCAACTGGGCTGGCGACCCTTCACCCAAAGGGCTCAAACAGTCTTACGGCTTGATGGTGAATTACCTTTACAACTTGAAGCGCCTGGACAAGCACCGCGCCTTGCTTGCCGGGGGAAAATCCCCGCATCGGCCAGCATTGAAGATTTGTATATTTGATCTGTACTTAGAACTTGTCCGGCCTCAGGACCTTCCTTGTGGGCTATGGTGTGTTCCGTTTCATCGCCGAGTTTTCCCCCGAGCCTGACGACTTTCTCGAGGTCTTCGCCTTGGGCATGAGCATGGGCCAATGTTTGAGTGTGCCCATGATTTTTGGGGGGCGGGACTGTGGTGGTGGTTCGGGAAAATCACGGCACGTTGTCCCTGAACAAGCCAACGGAATAGTTGGCTCTTTATGTGGTCAGTGCATCTTTGGTTTTTGGTGCCAGATTCCGCGGCGCGGATGGTACGAGCTGCAATGCGTTGATCTGCGCTAATTCCATTTGCGCCAAGCCTGCGAGCAGGTCAGTAAAGCGCTCCCCCTGCACCACGACATGCCCCCGTATTGTGGCGGCAGCTCGTTCTTCATCATTCTCACGAAGGGCGTCGAGAATGGTTTGATGCTCATCGAATGATTTTTTTAGGCGATTATGGACCCGCAGTTGCAGCCGCCGGTAAGGCCTGAGCTTGCGTTGGAGCGCAAACGCCTGCTCGCTTAAGTAGGTGTTGTGTCCGGCCAGGTAAATTTTGTGGTGGAAGTCTTCATTGGCATAGAAGTAGGCGTCAGGGTCGCTGCTTGCCGCTGCGTTGCGGCACTGTTCATGGGCTGACTCCAATGCCAGCAGCTCTGCTTCGGTTATCCGCCGCGCGGCCAGCCGCGCACACATGGACTCAAGTTCCCCCATCACCTCAAACATTTCGATCAAACGCTGTGGTGTGACCCGCGCCACCACCGCACCGCGCCGGGGGCGTATTTCCAGCAGACCTTCACCAGCCAGCAGACTGATTGCTTCGCGGATCGGGGTTCTTGATACGTTGAACCGATTAGCGAGATCGGTCTCGTCAAGATGCGCGCCGGGCATCAAGAGGCCGGTGGCAATCTCTTCCTCAATGGCTTCGCGTAAATACTCTGATAACTTGCTCATGCAATTATTCTATATGTCTGATGTATGCCTTAACGATCTCATCTGTATTTTCTAGGGTATTCACCTAATACATAGACTATATGTCTGTATACATAATTCAGTCAAATCCAATTTTTTGCGATTTTTTTATAATTTTTATTCCCTACTTTTCGAATAGAGGCGGTGAAAAATTGCCCATCCATTTCAACCAAGGAGACAACAATGACTTTGACAAGACGAAATTTCATCGGTTCTGTGGGCGGTGCCGCTCTCGGTGGGCTGGCGGATGGGGCTTGGGCCCAAGCCGGAGGGGGATTGAAAATCTCCCACCAGTTTCCCGGTGGATCCCTGACAGAGGGCGACTTTCGTGATCGGCTGTGCCGGCGGTTTGCAGTCGAGGTCGAAAAGAGAACGGGTGGGGCACTTAAGGGCTCTGTCTACCCTGGTTCATCGCTGATGAAGACGAACGCCCAGTTCTCGTCGATGCGTAAAGGCGCGCTCGACATGAGTCTGGTGCCGCTGTCGTATGCTGGCGGCGAGGTGGCCGAGACTAACATCGGCCTGATGCCTGCGCTGGTGCCGAGCTATGAGCAAGGCGCGGCCTGGAAGACCGCCGAGGTTGGAAAACTGCTTGCCAAGGTGCTCGACGACAAGGATGTGATCATCGTCAGCTGGGTCTGGCAGGCCGGCGGGGTGGCCAGCCGGTCCAGGCCGCTGGTGACGCCCAACGATGCCAAGGGCCTGAAGGTGCGCGGTGGCAGCCGCGAGATGGACATGATGCTCAAGCAAGCCGGCGCTTCGGTTATCACGCTGCCCTCGAACGAGATTTACGCCGCGATGCAGACCGGTGCGATGGAAGCAGCGATGACCTCAAGCACCAGCTTCATCTCGTTCAAGCTCGAAGAGATCGCCAAGCACCTGACCTCCGGTCGCAACAGGACCTACTGGTTCATGTTCGAGCCGCTGATGATCTCGAAAGAGGTGTTCGGCAAGCTGCCCAAGGCCCAGCAGGATGTGGTCATGGCGGTGGGTGCCGAACTCGAAGTCTTCGCCCGCGACGCCGCCCGCGCGGACGATCAGGCTGTTGTCGACATCTACGCGAAGGCAGGCGCCAAGGTCTATGACATGGACGAGGCCACGCTTAAGAAATGGCAGGTCATCGCGCGCGAGACGGCGTGGAAAGACTTCGGCGGGAAAAGCGAGTCCTGCGCTGCGCTGCTGAAAGCCGCACAAAAACTGCTATGACCCATGGTATTGAAATCGGGTCTGCCATAGTTGGCATTGATCCCGACACGCCGAGGCTACTGCAACCGCTGGCCCGCGTGCTGCTGCGGGTCAATCAGGCCTTGGTCACGCTGGGCATGATCGCGTTGCTCGTGGCCTCGGTCGTGCTAACTTACAGCGTGATTTCACGCTACGTGATGAAAGCCTCCACTGACTGGCAGGACGAAGCGGCGGTATTCTGCCTCGTCGGCGCCACCTTTCTGTGCAGCGCGTTCGTGCAGGCGTTGCGTGGCCATGTGGCCATCGAAGCCGTCGCGGGCATGCTGCCGAGGTCGCTGAACCGGCTGCGCCTCATGCTCGTTGACCTGTTGGGCGTGATGTTCTGCACCTTCTTCGCGTGGAAGTCATGGACGCTATTCCACGAGGCTTGGGCCGAGCACCAAACCACCTCGTCCTCGTGGGCGCCACCCCTATGGATTCCATATGGGTTCATGGCGGCGGGCATGACGCTGCTTAGCCTGCAGCTATTCGTGCAACTCAGTGCCCGCGTCAATGCGCTCACGAAGAAGCCCGTGGGAGTCACCGAATGACCATGCTCACACTTGGCCTGATGTTTGGGGCGGTGACGTTGATCTTCATGTTCTCGGGTGCGCCGATCTCCTTCGCGCTGGGCAGCGTGGCGGTGCTCTTCATGTACCTGTTCATGCCGGCTTCGGCGCTCAACACCGTTACGCAAAATGTGTACGAGGAGATGGCAAGCATCACGCTGCTGTCGATTCCACTCTTCATCCTGAAGGGAGCAGCGATCGGCAGGTCGCGCGCGGGTCAGGACCTTTACGCGGCGATGCACGTGTGGATGGGCCGCATCCCCGGCGGTCTGGGCATTGCCAATGTGTTTGCCTGCGCCCTGTTCGCGGCCATGGCTGGCTCCAGCCCGGCCACCTGCTCGGCCATCGGCAGCGCCGGCATCCCGGAAATGCGCAAGCGCGGCTACTCGCCGGGCTTTGCCGCCGGCATCATCGCCGCGGGAGGCACGCTGGGCATCCTGCTGCCGCCGTCGATCACGATGATTCTCTATGCGGTCGCAGCCGAGCAGTCACTCGGGCGGCTATTCCTTGCCGGCATCTTTCCCGGCGTGCTGCTGGTGATGTTGTTCGCTGGTTATGCGGTTCTGCGCTATCGCAAGGAATACAAGCTCGCCGAGGCCGAGTACAAGCGGTCGGGCACGGCTTCGGCGCTGCTGGCAAACGAAACCTTCACGACCCGCCAGAAGTTTGAGATGCTGCCGCGCGTTGTGCCTTTCGTGCTGCTGCTGATCGGCGTGATGGTCGCGCTATACGGCGGCTTTGCCACGCCGTCCGAGACCGCTGGACTGGGTGCCCTGCTCGCATTGGCGTTGATTGCGTTGATCTATGGCGTGTGGCGTCCGAAAGATGTGGCGCCCATCCTCACCTCGACGTTGAGAGAGTCGACCATGCTGATGATGATCATCGGCATGTCGCTGCTTTTCTCGTACGTGATGAGCTATCTGCACATCAGCCAGTCCACTGCGGAATGGGTCGTCGGCATGCACCTGTCAAAGTGGTTCCTGCTCGCAACGATTCTGGTGATGGTTATGCTGCTCGGCTTCTTCCTGCCGCCGGTCAGTATCATCCTCATGACGGCGCCCATCATCCTGCCGCCGCTCAAGGCCGCGGGCTTCGACCTGATCTGGTTCGGCGTGCTGATGACGATCGTGATGGAGACCGGTCTAATCCATCCGCCAGTGGGTTTGAACCTCTTCGTCATCAAGAACATCGCACCTGACATTTCCCTCAACGACATCATCTGGGGTGTGCTGCCCTTTGTGGGTTTGATGCTGCTGGCGGTGGTGCTGATCTGCGTGTTTCCCGGCATTGCCACCGCGCTACCGGACGCGGTGATGGGCGCGGTCGCTGTCAGGCCATGAACGCCCACGCCGAGCCACGTGCCTGGAATACCCGGGCTGCCAACCGCACGCAACGTCTGGCGCGGGTGGCCGGCGCACTTGGCCCGGCGCTACAGGGTAAGAGCGTGGCCAGCGAACACGCAGTCGCGCTGCTCAATGCGGTGCTCGAACCCTTCGACCGCGTCTGCCTGGAGGGCAACAACCAGAAGCAGGCCGATTTCCTGGCACGGGCGCTGGTGCAGGTGGACCCGCAACAGATACACGACCTGCACATGGTGCAGTCGGTGCTCGCATTGCCCGAGCACCTTGACGTGTTCGAGAACGGTATCGCATCCAAGCTTGACTTCTCGTTTTCCGGCCCGCAAGCGTCGCGCCTGGCGCAATTGGTGTCTCAAGGCCGCCTGCAGATTGGCGCAATCCACACCTACCTCGAACTCTTCGGCCGCTACTTCATGGACCTGACACCCCGGGTCTCGTTGATCGCCGCGCATGCGGCCGATGCCCAGGGCAACCTCTACACCGGGCCGAACACCGAAGACACGCCCGCCATCGTCGAGGCCACGGCGTTCAGCGGCGGCATTGTGATCGCGCAAGTCAACGAGATCGTCGACAAGGTGCCGCGCGTCGATGTGCCGGCCGGCTGGGTCGACTACGTCATCCTCGCGCCCACGCCCAACGTCATCGAGCCGCTGTTCACACGCGACCCGGCGCAGATATCCGAGATCCAGGTGCTGATGGCGATGATGGCGATCAAAGGTATCTACGCCGAATATGGCGTGCAGCGTTTGAACCATGGCATCGGCTTCGACACCGCGGCCATCGAACTGCTGCTGCCTACCTACGGCGAATCGTTGGGCCTGCGCGGCAAGATATGCAAGCATTGGGCGCTGAACCCGCACCCGGCGCTGATTCCCGCCATCGAAGCGGGCTGGGTCGAATCGATCCACTCGTTCGGCTCCGAACTAGGCATGGAAAACTATATTCGTGCCCGCTCTGATGTATTTTTCATCGGCGCCGATGGAAGCCTGCGCAGCAACCGTGCGTTCTGCCAGGCGGCGGGCCACTATGCCTGCGACCTGTTCATCGGATCCACCTTGCAGATCGATCTCGCGGGTAACAGCTCCACCGCCACGCTGGGCCGCATCGCCGGCTTCGGCGGTGCACCCAACATGGGCGCTGATGCGCGCGGCCGGCGCCACACCAGCCCGGCGTGGCTGAAGGCTGGGCGCGAGGCCCGCACCGGGCTGTCCGGTGCACGCGGCACGCCGCGTGGGCAGAAGCTCGTGGTGCAGATGGTCGAGACCTTTCGCGAGCACATGCAGCCAGCTTTCGTCGAGACGCTCGATGCCTGGCAGCTTGCCGATCAGTCCGGCATGGCCTTGCCGCCCATCATGATCTACGGCGAGGATGTGACCCACATCCTTACCGAAGAGGGCATTGCGAATCTGTTGCTGTGCCGTAGCGATGAAGAACGCGAGCAGGCAATCCGCGGTGTGGCGGGCTTTACGGTTGTGGGTCTGGCTCGTGATCGCCGCATGGTCGAGAATTTGCGGGATAGAGGCGTGATCCGCCGTCCCGAAGACATTGGTATCGACCCGCGCAGCGCTACACGGAACCTGTTGGCAGCACGCTCCATGCGCGATTTGGTCCGCGCATCGGGCGGACTGTACCAGCCGCCCAAGCGTTTCAGAAACTGGTGATTCAGAAAACCGCAGAGGTCCCCATGAGCATTCCCACAAGGATTGAAGTCCTCACATTTGAATTTCCCGGTACAAAGCCCGCGGGCAAATTTTCCCCGGTGCTGGTTGGCGTCGTCGGCTCCGGAAATCTGGAAGTGATGCTTGAGCCTGCAACGTCAATGCAATGCGTTTTTCATGTGGAAACCTCTGCCCGTGGCTTCAGAACCATTTGGGAGGCCGTGGTGCGGAATTTTCATGAACAGCACAAACTCTCAGGCGTCGTCGTCTCCATCAACGACATGGGGGCTACACCGGCCGTTGTCAGTCTGCGGCTTAACCAGGCCGTATCGGAGTTGACATGACCGTAGCGCCCACTATCAGCTATCTGGAATGTTCGGCGCGCGAGCGTCTGGCCTACCTGCTTGATGCTGGCAGCTTCCAGGAATGGCTGGGTCCGGCGCAGCGGCTGACCAGCCCGCACTTGGCACAGCTTGGCGTCCCTTCCGCTTTTGATGACGGCGTTGTCATCGGACGCGGTGCGATTGGCGGGCAGCCGGTTATGGTGGCGGCCCAGGAAGGCGCCTTCATGGGAGGCGGCGTTGGCGAAGTGCATGGGGCCAAACTGACCGGCCTGCTGCGGCGCGCCCAGCGCGACAGGCCCGCCGCAGTACTGTTGTTGGCCGAGTCGGGCGGGGTGCGTTTGCATGAAGCCAATGCCGGCCTCATTGCCGTGTCGGAAGTGATGCGCGCGTTGCTGGACACGCGGGCGGCAGGCATCCCAGTAATTGTACTGATTGGCGGCGCTAACGGATGCTTTGGCGGCATGGGCATTGTCGCTCGTTGTGCCGACCACATTGTGATGAGTGACGTGGGGCGCATGGCGATGTCCGGTCCTGAAGTCATCGAGGCATCGCATGGCGTGGAAGAGTTCGATTCGCGCGATCGCGCACTCGTGTGGCGCACCACGGGCGGCAAGCATCGCTATTTGACGGGCGACTGTGATCAGTTGGTGGAAGACGATGTGCAGGCTTTTCGTTCCGCTGCATTGAACGCACTGCCGGCGATCCGGCCGTTGACCCTTGACGCTTTGGAAGAAGAGCATACCCTGCTGGTGCGGCGCTTACAAGATGCCGGCGAGGGTGCCGACGCCATTGCGCTATGGGCGCGGCTGGGTATCTCGCAGGCTGCGCAGGTACCAGATATGGATGTAGACACAGTGCGATCCTTGCGCCATCCGTCAGCAGCCTTGGTTGCTCACTGAGGAGAACATTGATGGAATGGAATACCCTGGCCCAGAAACTATTCGGCGCGTCTGCCGGCATTGTCGCCGAGGATGATTTTTTACATGGAACGGTGCAATTTGACGGGAACCCTCTGACGGTCATTGGCACAACGCACCATGCGCCGATTGGTGTGGCGTTAGCGCTGGCCCAGGCGCGGGCGGTGCTCGACACCATGGCCCGGTATCCAGGGCGGGCTATCCTGCTGCTGATCGATACCCAGGGGCAGCAACTGCGTCGGCGGGATGAGTTGCTCGGCATCAACCGTGCCATGGCGCATCTGGGCTGCTGTATCGATCTGGCACGTCGCCGTGGTCACCGCGTGATCGGACTGGTGTACGACCAGGCGCTGTCGGGTGGCTTCATTACCTCAGGTTTGATTGCGGATGCATGCTACGCACTGCCGGAAGCAGAGATTCGCGTCATGCGGATTCCTGCTATGGCTCGCGTCACCAAGCTCTCCGAAGAACACCTGACCCAGCTGTCTCAAGCTAACCCAGTGTTTGCGCCCGGCGTGCAGAACTACGTGGCTATGGGGGGGGTGCGGGGCCTTTGGCAGGGTGACCTGCAGTCCTCCTTGCGTGACGCACTGGCCACCACGCCGACACAAGACGTGCGTGCACAAGACGGCGCTGCGCGCGGCGGCCGAAAACTGGCCGAATTCGTGATGCAGCAGGTGCTCTCCGCCTGAGTCATCTGGAGATTAGGGACATGGCAGCGCAGCGACGACATCAACTGGTGCGGCTCAGCAATGCAGGATGGGCCAGCGTGCTCTCGATGACATGGGATGAGCAGGCTCGCGAGTGTCTGGTCTATTGGGCAACGCATCATTTCCCTTTGGTAGTGACAAGGCAGGGCGCGGAGCTGCCAGAGGACATGCTTGCGCTTGGCTTGCCTGCCCCGCAGCGCTGGGAGCGGCGCAGGCTATGCGTGCAAGCGGCGCAATGGAATGTACTGTCCTTTGATGAATTTGCGCCAGCGCTTGCTGTTTACGGATTGCTGCCGCAGCCGGTGCGTCCCATGTGGCGCCAGCTGTGCGGTGAGCTAGCGAAGCTGCACGTGACAGCGCTTGTCTACGGCAGCTACGGCTGGCAATACATCACGGGACTGGAATACCTACGTGACCAATCGGACCTGGATCTTTACCTCTTCGTGGACAGTCCCGATATAGCCGATGCGGTGTGCGAACTTCTCCACCATGCGACGATGACCCATCCCCGGCTGGATGGAGAAGTCGCTTTTTATGATGGGTCCGCAGTGGCCTGGCGCGAGTGGCGGCAATGGCGAACAGGCCGGGTCGGTAGCGTGCTGGTCAAGCGGCTCAATGGTGTTGCCCTTGAGCGGGGAAAATCCTGGCTTCGGCAGCCACCAGGCGAACACATCGGCACCATGGCCGTGGCATGAGTGCGCCAAACTTGGCCTGCGTTGCCAGCAATCGCCCGGTTCGGCCTGCAGTGGCCGACGCAGCGCTACTGCGCATCGGCCGCGCAGCCACGGCCGCACTCTATGATGAGCTTGCTCTGGATCCAAAACCGGGTCTGGTCTCCTTTGTAGACGCAGGCAGCCATCACGACATGGATGCCCGCACCTTTATGCGCAGCCTGTTTTCCCTGCGCCACTACTTCCCATGTATTGCCGCACTGGGCGCTCAAGCCGCCTCCTTTTTCTTGCTGGAGCAGGCGGGCTTGGCGGCCGAAACCCGTATGCTGAAGGCGACGCAAGGCGTCAACACCCACCGTGGCGCCATCTTCAGCCTCGGTCTGTTGTGTGCCAGTTCCGGCTGGCTGCTCGCGAATGAAAAACCCTTGAGCCCTGGTGCGATACAGGAGAGATTGCTTTCTCAGTGGGGTGACGCGCTGGTACAACGCTGTGGTCACGGGTCGATTTCCAACGGCCAAAGTGCGGCGCGGCTTTTCGGCCTACGCAGCGCGGGAGAAGAAGCCTCTCTCGGTTTTCCTGTTCTTTTCAACACGGCGGTGCCGGTGCTGCGCGCGTCATTGAGGCAAGGTCTGGACGTCCGATCCGCCCGGATCGAGGCACTGTTTCACATCATCGCCCACCTGGATGACACCAACCTCGCTCACCGGGGCGGTCTTGCGGGACTGCGCTATGCGCAGCAGGCTGCCCGTGATTTTCTTGGTGCTGGAGGAGCTGCCCGGGCTGATGGCATGGCCCATGCCCAGTCTATTCATCAGGCCTTCGTGGCGCGCCATTTGTCACCGGGTGGCGCCGCCGACATACTGGCGGCTGCCTGCTGGGTCATGAAGGTCTGCAAAGGCTTCCCATGAGTCTGGCGCTGCTCTTCCCGGGACAGGGAATCCAGCATCCGGCGATGCTGCCCTGGATTGATGGCGGATCGCAAGCAGGCAATCCGCTGTCTTTGCTGGAGAGAGAACTGGGAAGCGACTGGCGAGCTCGTTTGGATGATCCTGCGTGGGCCACGCAGAACACGGTTGCTCAGTATTTGTTGACAGGGCTATGCCTTGCGGCTTGGCAACAGCTTGCTTCCCGGTTGCCCGTTCCAGTGGCGATCGCAGGCTACAGCGTTGGGGAGTTGGCCGCCTTCTGTGCCGCAGGGGTGTTCGAAGCGGGCGAGGCCATGCGCCTGGCTCGATGTCGTGCCATTGAAATGGACCTCAGTGTCGCAGGGCTGGACACAGGCCTGCTGTCCGTCAGCGGCCTCAGGCCGCATGACATTAGCGAAATATGTACACAATACGGCCTGGCAGTGGCCATCAGGATTAATGATGAGAGCGTGGTTTTGGGTGGCCCCTGCGCCGCGCTGACCGCTGCGGAGCAGGCCGCTGTTCGCTCGGGTGCTCATTGCTCAAGATTGCAGGTTCGACTGGCTTCCCATACGCCCTGGATGGCATCCGCAGCACAGGCCTTCGCTCGGACCATTGAACCGATGCTGTTCAAGGCGCCACGTGTGCACCTTGTGGCGAATCTCACCGGCGGCAGCGTGCGCGAAGTCTGCCAACTTAAACAGGCGTTGTCAGGTCAGATTGCCAGCACTGTGCAGTGGGACCGCTGCATGGAGACGCTGGCGGAGCGCAGGGTGCGCTGTGTGCTGGAGGTCGGCCCAGGGCAAAGCCTGTCCAGAATGTGGAATGCCCGATACCCTGATGTCCCGGCCCGTTCGGTAGATGACTTTCAAAGCGGGGATGCCGTGGTGGCCTGGGTGTCCCGAATGTTGGATTGAGGCCCGTGATACGGTTGACGAAAAGCACTGCCCCGAGCTGGCATGACACCCTGAGCGGGCGCTGAAACGCCGGCCACTTTTTGGAACAGGGCAAAATCTCCACCTTTAGCGGCATCACAGATATATATCTTCATGTTTTCTTTTCGAGTCAGCGAGGGCAGGAGCAAACATGACATTCAGCCTTGAAGTAAAGCGCTCCCGGCGCGTTGTGTTGCGTGCTGTGGCGGTCGGCATGGTGGCGTTGTCCCTCGGCAGCCACGTCCATTCGGGCTGGCCAACCAAACTGGTGACAGTGGTGGCCGAATTTCCCGAGGGGACTGAACTGGCCTGGGGCGGCCCTGCGCTGCGTGCTGTTGCCCCGACGCTCCGCGCTGTTTGGCCGATGAGTGTCCTATGAGCGGCACCGTTTCGCTGGAGAACTCGGGCTCGGTGGCGTGGGTGACTCTCTCTCATCCGGGCAAGTTCAACGCCATGTCACGATTGATGTGGCGTGAGTTGCGCGCCGTGTTTCAGCACGTCCAACAGAGTCGTGAGGTGACTTGTGTGGTGGTGTGCGGCCACCGGTTGAAAGGCAGCCCTGAAGGCACCGGCCACTTTTGCGCGGGGGGTGATATTTCTGAATACGCGGGTTTCCGCTTCAATGAAACCAGCCTGCGCGACTTTCATGAAAACGACGTGTGGGGCGGTTTGCAGGCCATGCTCGACTGCGACGTGCCCATTCTTGCCCAGATTGAGGGTAACTGTATGGGGGCCGGCGTGGAAATTGCCAGTTGCTGCGACATCCGGATTGCCAGCGACACCGCCCGCTTTGGCGCGCCGATTGCCAAGCTCGGCTTTCCCATGGCGCCGCGCGAGGCGGCGCTGGTCATGCGCGCCGTGGGCGAGCTGACCGCACGCGAGATGCTGCTGTCGGCGGCCGTGCTGGATGCGGCCGAGATGAAGCAGCGCGGTTTCCTGACCAAACTGGTGCCAGCGGGTGAGATTAGCGCTGCGGCGCTGGCGTTTACCCGCCATATCAGCCAACTTGCGCCGCTGGCCGCACGCCTGAATAAACAGACATTTAGGGCTCTATCGCCCGTCCTGAATTCGCAGGCAGCTACTGATTTAATAGCAAATTCATACGACTATGCGGCCTCTGCCGAGCACCGTGAGGGCGTGACAGCTTTCATTGAAAAACGCCCGCCGCAGTTTGTTCACTGAACATAGAGCTTGAAGTTCCAATTTCCTGACAGTCTGATTCCTATGAAAAACCACAACCTGTTTGCAACGCTGCGTGCTGCCTTTCCCGCCTCGCTGGATGAGGTAGCTATTGAAACCGACAACAGCCTGAATTATTCATGGCGTGATCTGGATCGCGCCACGGCCATGATGGCCAACCTTCTCCAGTCGCTCGGGCTTCCGGCCGGATCCCGGATCGCGGTGCAGGTTGAAAAATCGGTAGAGGCCATGGTGCTTTACCTGGCGACCTTGCGCGCAGGCTATGTATTTTTGCCCCTGAACACCGCCTACCAGAGCGCTGAAATCGAGTACTTCATCGGCAACGCAGAGCCGGCGGTTGTGGTGTGCAGCAGCAAAAACTTTGGCTGGGTCAGCAAGATCGCCTTTAAGGCGGGCACGCAGAACGTGTTCACGCTGGACGACGATCGCAGCGGCTCCTTGCTGGATCGCGCCGCGCACTGCAGCGATCAGCACGCGGTGGCCGTCATGCAAGAGGACGACCTGGCCGCGATTTTGTACACCAGCGGCACCACCGGCCGCAGCAAGGGCGCCATGCTGTCGCACGGCAATATGCTGAGCAATGCGCTGGTACTCAAGGACTACTGGGGTTGGAAGAAGGGCGATGTGCTGATTCACGCCTTGCCCATCTTTCACGTACACGGCCTGTTTGTGGCCATACACGGCGCGCTGATCAACGGCAGCAAGATGATCTGGCTGTCTAAATTTGACCCCAAGCTGGTGGTGAAAAAGCTTCCCGAAGCCACCGTGTTCATGGGGGTTCCTACGCTCTATGTGCGCCTGCTTGCCGAGCCGGGACTGAACCGAGAAGCCTGTCGCAACATACGCCTCTTCATCGCGGGGTCGGCCCCCTTGCTGATTGAAACCTTCAACGAATGGCAGCAGCGCACCGGCCACACCATTCTGGAGCGTTACGGCATGTCCGAGACCGCCATGCTCACCTCCAACCCTTACCAGGGCGGCGAAAGGCAGGGCGGCACCGTGGGTTTTGCGCTGCCGGGCGTGAGCCTGCGCGTGCAGGGTGATGATGGCCAGCTTTTGGCCGCTGGCGAGATTGGCGGTATTCAGGTCAAGGGGCCGAATGTCTTCAAGGGCTATTGGCGCATGCCCGAAAAAACCGCAGAGGAATTTACGGCGGACGGTTATTTCAAAACTGGCGATGTGGGGAAGATTGACGAGCGTGGCTACATCACCATTGTGGGGCGCAGCAAGGACCTGATCATCAGTGGTGGCTACAACGTCTACCCGGCCGAGATTGAAGGCTATATCAACGACATGCCAGGCGTGGCTGAAAGCGCGCTGGTAGGTGTGCCCCACCCGGACTTTGGCGAAGTGGGCGTGGCTGTCGTCATCCCTAAACCGGGTGTCACGCTGGATGCTGGCCAGATGGTGGCCGCGCTCAAGTCCAAGCTGGCCAATTTCAAGATTCCCAAGCAGTGCTTTGTGGTCAGCGAGCTGCCGCGCAACACCATGGGCAAGGTGCAAAAGAACGTACTGCGCGAGCAGCACAAGCGCCTGTTCATCTGAAAAGACGCCTATTTGCTATTGATTCAGGAGCTGATTTCTCCTATGCAGTATGGGCTACAGGCCGTTTTACATTAAAACCAGAACCGGAAGGTGCGAGTGCGTCAGGACATGCTGCGTTGCGCTGCCCAGCAGCAGACGCTTGAGCCCGCGGCGGCCATGTGAGGCCATCACGATCAGGTCGCACTTGTGTCCCGACTTCATGTCGATGCGCCTTTTCTTGCCGGACCTGTCTTTGCCGCAGAGGGCTGCCTCTTGGATCCTTGTTCGATATGGCGGACCGCAGCGAAGTGACGACCGAGCATGGCGCGGTCTGGCTGCTGCTATTCGGGCTTTTCTAGCCCACGTTGTGGCAAGGTAGCCAGCACCACGCCGGTTAACGCGATGGCGAACGCGCCGACCTGAGTGCCGTTGAGTGTTTCGCCTAGTGCGATGACGCCCACCGCCGCCGCGCTGACAGGCAGCAGGACGGTGAACACACCGGCCTGATTGGCGGGGATGGTTTTAAGCCCGGTCATCCAGAGCCAGACGGTCCACACGCTGGCGGCCAGTGAATAAAACAGCAGCAGCAACCAGGCCGACGGCGCCACATGAGCAAAGTCAAACCCCCAGGCCATCCACAGGCCCAGCGGCGTGATCAATGCAAATCCCCAAAGATTGATGAGCGCCGTGATGCGCTTCGGGCTGAGCACGCCCGTGAGTTTTTTCCCGATCACGGCATAGGACGCCTCGCACAGCACTGCGACCAGCAGCAGCAGATTGCCCAGCCATGAGGTTTTTGATACAAAATTTGCCGTTAGCCCAGTATCCACGGGCATAAGCAGCTCATTTTTTGATAGCGACACCAGGCCAATGCCGATGACTCCGCAGGCGACAGCGCCCCAGACCCGCGGGTTGACGCGTTCCCGCAGGAAAAGCCAGCTCATCACCGCCACTGCGGCCGGAATGGACGCCATGATGACGCCGGCGGCCACCGCGCTGGTCATGCTCATGCCAAATAGCATGCAGATCGTAAACAGGAAATTGCCCAGAAACGACTCGAGAAACAGCAGGCGCCGTGTCTGACCGCTCATGGGGATCTCGAGGGCGGGCTTTTTGAGCCAATGCATCATGCTCAAGCCGCCTATGCCGAAGCGCAGCCAGGCCAGCAGGAAGACCGGCAAGGCCGCGACCAGAGGTTTGGAAAGCGCCACGTAGCTGCCCACTAAAGACATGCTGAGCGCGAGGCAGGCATACGCCACAATGCGGTTCATTAAATTCTGGATCCCTGTTGCAAACGGCCCTGCGGCCGGTCGGGTTGAGTGGCCAGGTTGGTCGATGTAACGGTCAGGCGCCAGCCTGAAATCATGCCTTACTTTGAACAAGGATTTGAACCCTGCACCCCCGGGTGGGTGAGTCGGGACAGAGTGCAGGGTTGTTCTCTCCTGTTGATCGCCCGCTGGAATCCCCGATTATTGGTATTGCGATGTTGATTACACATTGGATTTCATAATCCAATAAATTGATGTCGCAATATGAAAATTAAAAATGGTGCAGTGCAAAAAATTTCTCAATATAAGAAATTAAATTTCATATAGCAATATTTTAATGAAATGTAATTGATTTCATTGAGATTAATTTTCATCTTATATAAGACATAAGAGCGTAAAAATATCTTGTAGAAGACTTAGAGTTAACCCATCAAGTTAATCCACTTTCTATTCAACCTCCGGAGCAAACCATGCCACAAACCTTCACCGAACAATTGAGCCGCGACCAACAAATCTCTACACTTGAAAAAGACTGGGCGACCAATCCGCGCTGGAAAGGCATCAAGCGCGGCTACAGCGCCGCCGATGTGGTCCGCCTGCGTGGCTCTTTCCCGATTGAACACACCCTGGCGCGCCGTGGTGCCGAGAAGCTGTGGAACATTCTGCACAGCGAGCCCTATGTCAACTGCCTGGGGGCGCTCACGGGTGGTCAGGCCATGCAGCAGGTCAAGGCCGGGGTGAAAGCCATCTACCTCTCGGGCTGGCAAGTCGCTGCCGACAACAACAACTACGGCTCCATGTACCCGGACCAGTCGCTGTACCCGGTGGACTCGGTGCCCAAGGTTGTGGAGACCATCAACAACACATTCCGCCGTGCCGACGAGATCCAGCATTCCAAGGGCATCGACGCGGGTGACAAGGGCTACATCGACTACTTCGCGCCCATCGTGGCCGATGCCGAAGCCGGCTTTGGCGGCGTGCTCAACGCGTTCGAACTGATGAAGGCCATGATCAAGGCTGGTGCCGGCGGCGTGCACTGGGAAGACCAGCTCGCCTCCGTCAAGAAGTGCGGCCACATGGGCGGCAAGGTGCTGCTGCCCACCCGCGAGTCCTGCCAGAAGCTGATCGCCGCCCGCATGGCGGCCGACGTGTGCGGCGTGCCCACGCTGGTGATTGCCCGCACCGACGCGGAAGCCGCCGACCTGCTGACCTCGGATTACGACGAGATCG
Organism: Polaromonas sp. UBA4122; assembly: GCA_002381615.1. Classification (GTDB taxonomy): domain Bacteria; phylum Pseudomonadota; class Gammaproteobacteria; order Burkholderiales; family Burkholderiaceae_C; genus Polaromonas. The sequence continues at coordinate 74,292 of DFWY01000084.1, forward strand.
ACAAGCCCTTCCTCACCGGCGAGCGCACGGCCGAAGGTTTCTACAAGACCCGCAAGGGACTGGACCAAGCCGTGGCGCGCGCCAATGCCTACGCCCAGTATGCCGATCTGGTGTGGTGCGAAACCGGCACGCCTGATCTGGACTTCGCCAAGAAGTTCGCCGACGCGGTGCACAAGGTTCACCCCGGCAAGATGCTGGCCTACAACTGCTCGCCCTCGTTCAACTGGAAGAAAAACCTGGACGACGCCACTATTGCCAAGTTCCAGCGCGAACTCGGCGCCATGGGTTACAAGTACCAGTTCATCACGCTCGCCGGCATCCACTCCATGTGGTACAACATGTACGATCTGTCGGAGGACTACGTCCAGCGCGGCATGACGGCCTATGTAGAGAAAGTGCAAGAGCCTGAATTCGCGGCACGCGACCGTGGCTACACCTTTGTGTCGCATCAGCAGGAAGTTGGCACCGGCTACTTCGACGAAGTCACCACCGTGATCCAGGGCGGCAAGTCCAATGTGACCGCGCTGACCGGTTCGACCGAAGAAGAGCAGTTCCACTGATCTGGAGCGTCGAGCTGCTCACAAAAAAGCCCCGGGGCGTTGCTCCCGGGCTTTTTTTTATCGGCTCTTAATGTACCCAGCCGCCACCGCGCAGATGCCAGTTGCCGCGCTGGCCCTGGACCCAATGATGAGGTTCCCAGCGATAGCCGGGGCGTGGGCGCTCGTATCGGCCGGGGACCCACTGGTGTCGCCCCTGTGACCAACCCCAATACCCGCTGATCCAGAGCGCGCCCAGGAAAGGTGCTACGGGCATGACTTCCACGTACGGTGCGGGGGGTGCTACGCCAACCATGATTTCAGGTTCACCCGGGGCTGGCTGGGCGTAAACCAACTGACGTTGCGGGTACGGAGCGACCACGCATGCCGACAGCGCCATCGTGGTGGCCGCGCATACGGCGGCGATGCGAAAAACGGAGCTTGAATTCATCATGTATCTCCTGAGGTTGATCATTCCAAAACGGCTGATCGTTATGCTTACCAACGCTTGCTGATCGTTCGGAGCCGACACGGCCCAGCTTCGGAGCGCTTCTTTACCGTATTGTTACACCCTGATGCAGTGACGGCCTGTCCTGAGGCGGGCAGTTAGAATCCACCAATCAAGTTTAGTCACATCAACAGCCATTGCAAGAGCGAGAAAGGCACATGGTCATGACACCGCGAACTACACCGATGAGGTTTTTTACGCCCTGAAGGTCGCTAGTGCGCCGCGCGCCTTCGGCGCCAAGTACCCATCAACTCAATTCCAAAGCACGGCAGCCGCGCTTTGTTCCTTGCCCCCCCCTTCTTTCGCCATTTGCCATTTGCCATGATCCAGATTACGCTTCCCGACGGTTCCCAACGCGAATTTCCCCATCCGCTGACTGTGGCCGATGTGGCCGCATCCATTGGCGCCGGTTTGGCCAAGGCGGCTCTGGGCGGCAAGGTCGATGGCAAGGTGGTCGACACCAGCTACCTCATCAACAAGGACAGTGCGGTGTCCATCGTCACTGCCAGGGATGCCGATGGCCTGGAGCTGATTCGCCATTCCACCGCCCATTTGCTGGCCTACGCGGTCAAGGAGTTGTTTCCAGAGGCGCAAGTCACCATCGGGCCGGTGATCGAAAACGGCTTTTTCTACGACTTTTCCTACAAACGACCCTTCACTCCGGAAGACCTGGTCACCATTGAAAAGCGCATGACCGAACTCGCCGCAAAAGACGAGCCGATCACGCGCCGCGTCTTGCCACGCGATGAAGCAGTGGCGTATTTCAAGGGAATTGGCGAGCATTACAAGGCTGAAATCATTGCCAGCATTCCTGCCAATGAAGACGTGTCGCTGTACCGCGAAGGCGCGTTTGAAGACCTGTGCCGTGGGCCCCACGTGCCCAGCACGGGCAAACTGAAATTCTTCAAGCTCATGAAGGTGGCCGGCGCTTATTGGCGGGGCGACCACCGCAACGAGATGCTGCAACGTATCTATGGCACCGTGTGGGCCACCAAAGATGAGTTGCAGCAGCACCTGACGATGCTTGAGGAGGCTGAAAAGCGCGACCACCGCAAGCTGGGCAAGGAGCTGGACCTGTTCCATATCGATGACCACGCGCCTGGCCTCGTGTTCTGGCATCCCAAGGGCTGGACGGTCTGGCAGGGCGTTGAGCAGTACATGCGCAAGGTATACCAGGGCAACGGCTACCAGGAGGTCAAGGGACCGCAGATCATCGACAAGACGCTGTGGGAAAAGACCGGGCACTGGGACAAATACCGCGAGAACATGTTCACGACCGAAAGCGAAAAACGTGAATACGCGCTCAAGCCGATGAACTGCCCCGGGCACATCCTGATTTTCAAGCAGGGCATCAAGAGCTACCGCGACTTGCCGCTGCGCTACGGTGAATTCGGCCAGTGCCACCGCAACGAGCCTTCAGGCAGCCTGCACGGCATCATGCGCGTGCGCGGCTTCACGCAGGACGACGGCCACATCTTCTGTACCGAGGAACAGATACTGGAAGAATGCAGCAACTACACGACCTTGCTGCAGAAGGTCTACAAGGATTTTGGCTTCAACAACATCATCTATAAGGTGGCCACCCGCCCGGAAAAGCGCATTGGCGCCGATGAAGGCTGGGACAAGGCCGAACACGCGTTGATGGAAAGCCTGCGCGCCTCGGGTTGCGAATTCGAAATCTCCGCGGGTGAAGGCGCGTTTTACGGCCCCAAGATCGAGTACACACTCAAAGATGCCATTGGTCGGCAGTGGCAGTGCGGCACCATGCAGGTCGATTTTTCGATGCCGGAGCGCCTGGATGCTGAGTATGTGGGCGAAGACGGCGCCCGCCACCGCCCCGTAATGCTGCACCGGGCGATTGTGGGCAGCCTTGAGCGATTTATCGGTATCTTGATCGAGGAACACGCTGGTGCGCTGCCGACTTGGCTGGCTCCCGAGCAGGTTTCCGTGCTCAATATCACCGATTCCCAGGCTGATTACGCCCGGGAAGTTGCCAAAATGCTGCAAAATCAAGGGCTTAGGGTCAACTTGGACCTGCGCAACGAGAAAATTACGTATAAAATACGCGAGCACTCGCTGCAAAAGCTGCCTTACATCCTTGTCGTGGGCGACAAAGAGAAAGCCGCTGGAGCGGTTTCAGTGCGCGCCCGGGGCAACAAAGACCTTGGAGTAATGTCCCTTGAAGCGTTTGCCGAGAAGATCGCTTCCGACATTGCACAAAAAGCCTGATTTTTGACAAATTTGTTGATGAATTCGGCCTCTCGTCATTGTGAGACGGGCGCAAGCAGCTATAGCTTTTATAGCAAATATTGAAGGATTAGCACCATCGCTACTGAATTTCGTGACCGTCGTCACCGCGAAGAACGCAAGCACCGCTTGAACCGTGAAATCATGGCCCCTGAAGTACGTCTGACTGGGCCAGACAACGAGCCTTTGGGTGTTGTCAGCATCATGGAGGCGCTGCGCTTAGCGGGTGAGGCAGATGTAGACCTCGTTGAAATCTCCCCCACGGCGGTGCCGCCAGTGTGCAGACTCATGGACTACGGCAAGTTCAAGTATGCCGAGCAGAAGAAGGCAGCGGAAGCGAAGTCCAAGCAAAAAGTGATTGAGGTCAAGGAAATCAAGTTCCGGCCCGGCACTGACGAGGGCGACTACAACATCAAAATGCGCAACATCAAGCGTTTTTTGGAAGATGGGGACAAGTGCAAGATTACCTTGCGTTTTCGTGGTCGCGAAATCACCCACCAGGAACTGGGCTTGGCCCTTCTGGCGCGTATTCGTGATGAGTTGGCAGATTTGATATTGGTGGAGCAGTTTCCCAAACTTGAGGGTAGGCAGATGGTCATGATGATCGCGCCGGGCCGCAAGAAAGTTGGAGCCAAGCCGGTGGCAGAAGCTGCACCGGTGCCGTCCGCCGCAGCCTGAGGGCCGGGCTAATTTTTTTAACAAGGCTTGCTGGTTGAATTACCAGCGGGCTATTGAAGGGGGTGCCTGACGGCATTCCGGTGGAGGCAGGCGACAAGCTAGCCTCCCGAAGGTGACGGTGGTAAATGCCGTCACGACAAGTGGCAGGCTTTAAAACTTGCCACTAACAAGTGGCTCGGGGCTGTCAAGTCTGCGGAAGGTTCGCAGCGCCTCACGAGCACAAATGAAAAGGAGCATTGATATGCCCAAAATGAAGACCAAGAGCGGCGCTAAAAAGCGTTTCCGCGTTCGTCCTGGTGGCACCGTTAAGCGCGGTCAAGCCTTCAAGCGTCACATCCTGACCAAGAAGACCACCAAAAATAAACGTCATCTGCGTGGTTCAGTGGCTGTTCATGAGACCGATATGGGTCGCATGGCACAGATGCTGCCGGGCCGTGGCATTTAATTAACGACGAACAAGGAGTACATACATGCCTCGCGTCAAACGTGGTGTAACGGCTCCCCCCCCCCCCCCC
>DFWY01000009.1:0-459 GCA_002381615.1 Polaromonas sp. UBA4122
CTGGTTCAAGAGGACGCATCTGCGCGCCTCAAGGCGCGCGGCCACCATTGGCCGGCGCCTCCGGCTCGCTCTGTAACGGTGTGTCTGGTTCCGACGCAGGCTCTGCAGGCGAACTTGCCGGCGGCGCCTGTGGCACTATTTCCACCGGGTCGAGGCGTTCAAGCGGCAAGTCGGCCTGCACCGGCGGCGGCGCCGGTGGAAGCTCTGACTCTGGCTCTGGCGTGGGCGCCGGTTCGGGCTGTGGCACCCGCTTGGGTTCAGGCGGGCGGACAGTCACTGGGGCAGGGCCGAACACGCGCTTGAACCAATCGCGCAGGCGGCCCAGCAGCGGGCTGAACAGGCTGGTGTCTGGCGGCGCCACAAAACGGGCGCGCGGGTCGATGACGCGCGAGCGCAGCGCCTGCGCGGTGAAGTCGCCCACGATCGGCAGCGCACTGTGCGCGCCCTGGCCCCAGTAGT
>DFWY01000009.1:576-1102 GCA_002381615.1 Polaromonas sp. UBA4122
TCGTTGAAGCCGACCCAGGCGCCGGCCACCAGCTGCGGGTGCATGAGGATGAACCAGCCGTCGGCGTTGTCCTGCGTGGTGCCGGTTTTGCCGGCCACGTCGGCGCGGATGCCGTAACGGCTGCGAATGGCGGCGCCCGTGCCCCGGTCCACCACGCCGCGCATCGCGTCGAGCAGCGTGTAGTTGGCGGCGGCCGACAGCGCAGGCTCGGCGGCTGCGGCGCGGAACTCGGCCAGCACTTCGCCCTTGCTGTTTTCAATGCGGCTGACCAGCATGGGCTCCAGGTAGCCGCCGCCGTTGGCGATGGTGCCATAGGCGCTGACCATTTCTTTCAGGGTGACGGGGCTGGTGCCCAGCGCGAGCGAAGGCACGAGGTCGAGCTTGCTTTGCCGCACCCCCATGGCGCGGGCCAGTTTGGCGACCTTGGCGGGGCCCACGGTCTGCATGAGCTGGGCGGTGATGGTGTTTTTGGAATACGCGAGGCCGTCGCGCAGGCTGATGGCGCGGCCACTCGGCGGGGGGGGGC
>DFWY01000009.1:1311-20802 GCA_002381615.1 Polaromonas sp. UBA4122
GCGGACGCCACACTTCGCCGCCCGGCAGCGGGATTTCGACGGCCTGGTCGATGAAGGTGTCATCGGGGCTGGCCCCTTTTTCAAAAGCCGCGCCGTACACAAAGGGCTTGAAGGTGGAGCCGGGCTGGCGCCGCGCATGCTGCACATGGTCAAACGGATCTATCTGGAAGTCGCGGCTGCCGACCCAGGCGCGGATCTGGCCATTGCGCGGGTCCAGCGCCATAAAGCCGGCCTGCACCCGGGTTTTTTGCTCGCGCAGGGTACGCATGAAGGCGGCATCAAGCGTCAGCTTTTTCATGGCCTCTTTTGCCGTGAGCCCTGAATCAACGGCGCTACGGTACTCGGGCGTTTCGCGCACAAAGGCTTGCACCAACTCGTTGCGCTCACCCCAGACCGCGCGTGGGCTCCATGCGGCGTCGGCCACGCCTTGCAGTTGCCGGCCCTGGCGCGCCACCGCCTGGTTGGCCACGTTTTGCAGGCGGGAGTCGATGGTGGTGTGCACCACCATCCCGTCGGTGTAGATGTTGTAGTCGTTGCGGTCGGCCCAGTCGATCAGCCATTTACGCAGTTGCTGGGCAAAGTGGGGCGCGGGGCCCATGGGTTCGATCTGCCGCTCGAATTCGATGTGCAGCGGCCGTTTTTTCAGCGCCTCGTACTTGCCTGCATCAAGCTGCTCGCGCTTGACCATTTGCGCCAGCACGGTATTGCGGCGCTGCACGGCGCGCTCGGGGTTGAGCACCGGGTTGTAGTAGCTGGTGCCCTTGAGCATGCCGACCAGCGTGGCGCTCTCCAGCAGGTCGAGCTGGTCGGCCGATTTGTCGAAATAGGTGCGCGCCGCCATCTCGATGCCGACGGCGTTGTAGAGAAAGGGCACGGTGTTGAGGTAGGTCTCGAGGATTTCAGGCTTGGTATAGAGGGCCTCGATCTTCAGCGCGGTGATGGCTTCCTTGAGCTTGCGGGTGAGGGTGGGGGCGCGGCCGATTTCCTCCGGGTACAGGTTGCGCGCCAGCTGCTGCGTCAGGGTGGAGCCGCCTTGCCGGCTGCCCGAAAAAGTGCTCAAAGCGGCGGCACTGGTGCGCCGCCAGTCCAGGCCGTGGTGCTGATAAAAGCGATGGTCTTCGGTGGCGATCAGGGCCACAACGACGGAGGGTGCGATCTGGTCCAGCGGCACCCAGGCGCGGTTGGCCCACTTGAACTCAGTCAGCAGCTTGCCGTCCGCCGAGAGCACTTGCGCGGGCTGCTCCAGTTTGGCCTTGCGGATGTCGCTGATGCTGGGGGTAAACGGAATCAGCACCAGCACATAGAGCAACAACAGCGTCGGCACGGCGGCCAGCGCCCACGCCACGCTGCGCCGGGTGGGGCGGCGAAAGCGGCGAAGCCGGTCGGCAACAAGGGGTTTGAGCTGGGAAAGTTTGATCACGCAAGAACCATGGGGCGGGGTAACGCCGGGGGTCTATTGTGTCGAAAACCTTTCGGCCGTCGATAAACGGGAAATTGGGGGTCAGATTCCAATTAAATTCAATTTCCGGGAAATTGGGGGTCAGATTCCAATTAAATTCAATTTCTGGCGAGAGCCGCCCTGCAGGTGGTTCACCCCTTTGATTTGCTGCGCGTTCACGGGCGTTCACGGGCGGTGTTGCGGCCAGTATGTCACTTGCGCCTATTTCACTTCCCCGGCCACTCCGCCAGCTTCTGCAGCAACCCTTCCTTGCTTGACAGGTATCGCCGGAGTGTGGGCCTGTGGAAGAGGTGTGTCTGCCAGTTACCAAATGGCGCGCAGCAAGCACGGCGGCGCCAACAGGCGGGGCGCACAATGGCGGCTCCAACGGAGGACATGGATGAAACGCAGACTGTTGTTGACGGTGCCCATTTGGCTGGCGCTGGGCGGGGCCGCCTGCTCGGCCTCGCCGGGCGCGCGCGGCCAGCCCAGCTACAAAGTGTCCGCCGAGCAATTGCAGCAGGCCGTGGCGCGGCGTTTCCCGCTGCGTTATCCGGTGGGTGGGCTGCTTGATCTCAAGGTGGAGGCGCCGCGCCTGCGCTTGCTGCCCGAGCTGAACCGCCTGGGAACGGAGATGGTGGTGGAAGCGGCCGGTCCGGCACTTGGGCGAAGCTACACCGGCACGTTCGATCTGGATTTTGCGCTGCGCTACGAAGCCAGTGACCAGTCGATACGCGCCTATCAGCTGCGGGTCAATTCACTGCGCTTTTCCGACCTGCCCCCTGGCCCGTCTGAACTGCTCAATGCCTACGGGCCTGCACTGGCCGAGCAGACCCTGCACGAAGTCGTTCTGCACCAACTGCGCCCGCAGGATCTGGCGCTTCTGGATGGCCTGGGACTGCAGCCAGGCAGCATCACGGTCACGCCCCAGGGGCTGGTGATCGGCTTTGTGGCAAAACCGCTGCGCTGAGGGCCTGAATCCGCCAGGCTTAAAAGCGTGGGTCGTTGCGCGCTTGCCCGACTCAGCGCCCTGCGCCATCGTCTTCGCGCAGCAAACGCATGCCGACCAGGGTGTAGCGGGTCTGGGCGGAATTCCAGTTGCGGTAGCTGCAGCGCGCATACAGCGACCAGGTGTGCCAGGATCCGCCACGGCGCACGCGCACGCTGCCTGTATCAGGCCCTAGCGGATCGTTGACGGGCGACCTGGCGTAATAGGTTTCGTCGTGCCAGTCGCTCACCCATTCCCAGGCGTTGCCCAGCATGTCGTGAAGCCCGAACGCGTTGGCCTCGAAGCTGCCGACCGGCGCGGTGAAGGCGTAGCCGTCCGCACCCTGCAGTGCGTAAGGCTGCCAGGCTGGCCAGTTTTTGGCCGCGTCGGCATCGAAGGTGTTGGCTATTTTCAGCAGTGATTGGGGCTCGTTTGTGCGGCCATAACGCGCCGTGCCGCCGGCGCGGCAGGCGTATTCCCATTCGGCCTCGGTCGGCAGGCGGTAGGTGTGGCCTTCGTGCTGGCTCAGCCACTGGGTCAGGGCCACGGCGTCGTTCCACGTCACGTTGAGCACGGGGTGCGTGTCGTCCTGCGTAAAGCCGGGATTGCGCCATGAATACTGAGGGTCGCGGCCTTCAAAGGCATCGCCGCGTTGTGTTTTTGACGGATCGTAGTCGGCGTTGTAGCCATAGCCGCCCGTGCCATCGGCAACCGATTCAGGCGTGTAGCCCGAGGCTTCGAGAAACTTGCGGAACTGGCCAACGGTGACTTCATGCTGGCCCAGAAAGAAAGGCCGCGTGATGCGCACGCGGTGCACCGGCGCTTCGTCAACGAGATCCACCAGGCGCTGGCGCTCGTAGTGCGGGTAATCCTTGGCCAGGGCGTCGGGCGATTCGTCGCTGCCCATGAGAAATTCACCGCTTGGGATCAGCACGAATTTCATGCCCAGCGCGTTTTCCATGACCTGGGGCAAGGGCGCGTTCGGCAGCAACGAGCAGGCCGGCAACACCAGCGTGAAGGCCAGCAAAAAAGGCAGGGCAGGTGGATGCATGGGGGTGATCGGGAGTCAGTGTGGAGACACTGTAGCGCAGTGGGCTTTGCGCGCTGTTCGCAGGCCGCGCCCGGGACAGGAAAGCGCAGATCGATGCGGGTGAATTGGTGCCGAAGTTGCGCTGCCTGCGTGGCTTGTACGCTACTGAATCAATAGCTGTCTGCGCAGGCGGGAATTGCGGGAATTTGGGAATTGGAGGGGAATTGGGGTCAGAGCCCAATTGATTTGTGCTGTCCACCTACGCTAATGGTCAAATAGCCAGAAGCCCGATCCTGAACTGAGCGCCTTAGTTTTCGGCCTCCACAAAGCGCACGTAGCCGGTGCCGCCCGCACGCACCGCCAATGCCACATGGCCTGCACCTTAGGGTTTGGCCGGGGGCCACCTGTGGGCGGTATGACCGGCCGGGCTAGCGTATGCCCCTATGGAAATTGTTACATCTGCACGTAGAATGAGTTTCAGCTGGGCTGCAATCGCAGGCTTTGCGGGACTGCACGAGTTTTAAAAAATGAGGGCGAAAAAACCATGAAGAAGCACCTTTTGTTGGCTTGTTTGTTTTCCTGCGGCCTATCTGCCCAGGCGCAGTCTTGCGAAGGGGGGCTCTACCTCAATCCGGAGGTCATTCGCGGGGAGGGCTTGTCGCAAACCGAGAGCGCGATGAGGGATCTGAGCGACTTTGTCCGGCCCACCGGGTTGTCGGTGTCCCCGATTCTCAACATCAGGGAAACGCAAGAGGTCCTGACTGCCGTCAAGAGACCTACGCCGCCGTGCTGGATCTACGGTAACCCTGTGGTGGGTCTGGCCTCGGGCTACCGTCCGGTGGCGGTCAACATGGAACCAATCCAGTCGGCCGTGCTGCTCCTCGCCGACGTTGGTTCGGTGAAGGACGTCAAGCCGGTAGAACTGAAGAACCTTCCGCCCGACCAGCAGGCCAAGGTGCTTGCCAAGCTCAAGACCACCAGTTGCTTCGGCATAAAAAGTGGCGTGACGACCTCGCTCGTGAAGGCCGAGAACCTTTGTGGCACGGTGGTGGAAGTAATGCCCCAGCAAGGCTTGGGGCAGAGCTACTTGCCCAGCAAGGCAGCTTTTTACTGGCAGGCGGATCGGTGGGTGGGCTTGATTACCCGGCTTCAGAGTGCCCAGGCCGCCACCCTGAAAAGCAACTTCGGTACTGACGAGCGCATCCACATGGCGAAGCTGTTCATTGTGCCGGCCACCAATCCAAGCTGGGGCTACGGACTCTACGTGCGTCCCGATGTTTCGGCGGACATCCTGAAAAAGGCCGCCAATCAATTCACTTCCCTCAAAACGACCAACGCGATGCTGTTAAAGGCGCTGGACCTTGGCACCAAATACGGGTTCGCCAGCCCTTCCGAGGTGGCTGTCCAGGCGATGAAGAAGTCGCTGGAAACAGGCTCCTGAGAAAAGGTTTGATCCGTCAGCGCTCACTCGGGCGGCTGACCGAAGCCGCACCTGCCCGCGTTCTTCCTCCATGGTCTTGGCGAGAAGCTTGACCAGGCGTGACAGGAGCTTACTTCTGGGCAGGAACAACGACGACCGTACCGCCGCCGGTTTTTCCAGTATCGCCTTTGGTACCTTCAGCGCCCGTCGCACCAGTTGCACCCGCAGCGCCTTCATAGCCGGTAGCACCCGTCGCACCCGTAGCACCAGTCGGGCCGGGAACGCCTACACCAGCACCGGTCGCGCCAGGAGCGCCGGTAGCGCCAGCCGGGCCAGCCGGGCCTGGAACGGTCACTACAGCCGGCACAGGATTGTTGACCGATTTTTCACAAGCGCTCAAGCCCAGCATAGTGATTAGTGCGGCTATTAGTAATGAATATTTCATATTGATCCTTTTATGTGGTGAGAGAAAAATGGGAACGAAATAGTGCGTACACAGTGTTTTGCCGCCTTGACCGTGAACTGTCCAAAAATTATTTCTTGCTACGGACAACAGGATGACATGTGAACTTACCAGCGGAACTCATCGCGCCGTGTAGGACGATCCCACGATTACCTGTCCGAATATGCGGGTGCCGTTGGGCTGCGTCCGGTTACGCAGACGCTTTCGTAAAAGCAATCAATGAAACTGGAGATGGTTCCTGGCAGCGGTCAGTCGGATTAGATGGCCGGTTGGGAGCAACACTTCAAATGACCGTACATGGAGTGGGTCCAGGCCGCCTGAAAACCCTGGCGCGCGGCTCGACAGGGAAGTGGCATGGTGGCCTGCACCTGAAAGCAGATAGGGGTAACCTCAGCGGTGTCTTTTGAAAGCGCCGCCATGTCCACCAGCCCCATCGTCCAGATCAAACCCCTAGGCTTCCCTTGGGAAACCATCGATCCCTTCCTGTTCTGCGTCTACCACAACGACGCCTATCCCCAAGCCAATGCGCAGATGGGGCCGAAGGACTTGCTGACGGGCCGCGAGATGGGGCAGGACTTCAGCCGCAAGGACGGCTGGAGCATGTACCACGGCAGCACAGTGCCAGGCTTCCCGGCGCATCCACACCGCGGCTTTGAGACGGTCACCATCGTGCGCAAGGGGCTGATTGACCATTCCGATTCGCTGGGCGCGGCGGCGCGCTTTGGCCGCGGCGATGTGCAGTGGCTCACGGCGGGCCAGGGCGTGGTGCATTCGGAGATGTTTCCCTTGCTCGACCAAGCCGGGCCCAACCCGCTGGAGCTGTTCCAGATCTGGCTGAACCTGCCAGCCCGCAACAAAATGGCGGCACCCAACTTCACGATGTTCTGGTCGCAGGACATTCCGCGTCTGGTGGTTACCGACGATGAGGGTCGTCGCGCGGAAGTGGCCGTTATTGCTGGCCGGTTGCAAGACGCAAGCGTAGGCGCACCGCCGGCGCCGCCGCCCGATTCGTGGGCGGCGCAGGCTGAGGCCGATGTGGCGATATGGACGATCCGCATGGCGCCCGGCGCGCGCTGGACGCTGCCCGCCGCGACGGGTGAAGGCACACGGCGCACGCTGTATTTTTTTAAGGGCGCGTCGGTGACGGTGGGCGGGCAGGCGGCGAGCGCTGCCAGCGCCATTGAGTTGCGCGCAAGTGCACCGGTGGAGCTGGTCAACGTCGGCAATGGCGGCGAAGAGGTGGCGGAATTCCTGCTGCTGCAGGGCAAACCGATTGGCGAGCCGGTGGTGCAGTACGGCCCGTTCGTGATGAACACTCAAGCCGAGATCGCGCAGACGATGGCGGATTACCGGCGCACGCAGTTTGGCGGCTGGCCCTGGCCAGACAGCGCGCCGGTGCATGGGCGCGACCCGGCGCGGTTTGCGCGGCACCCCGGCGGGCGCGAGGATCGGCCGATGGGGGGTGGTGATCAAGTGCCTGCACCTGTCGTGGGCTACAGCGCCGAGGAAAGTAACCCCTGAAAATCAGGCGGGCATGCGTCCGAACCTGCGGAGATTGCCGGGAAGCGCCGTTTGTGACGATACGGGCTCGCAAGCAAGGACTTAAACCCTATCGATGAACAGCCCTGCGCAAAGGATGGCGCCGACAACATACAACAACCAAGTCTGTGCGATGGCGTAAGGGTAGAACATTAGCGCCACGCCGAGCCACTTGGTGAGGCGGCGCCCGACTCGCTTGCCATAGCGGTACGCGGCGAAGCCAATGAGGCCGAATGCTATGGCGCCAAAGATATAGGCCGGACCGGGAAGGGTCAGACCGAGCGACTGTATGACTGACAAGTTGTCCATGCGGTGTTGTTGCGACGAAGGACCGATACGATCCTGCGGGATGGCAGCAGCTTACCATTTGGAATCGGGGCCCCACCACTGTCGTACCAAATCCAGTGCTCGCCGCCGCTCTCCAGATGCGCCAGCTTCTCTTTCGGTCGAACGTCCGGTCACGGTCGATATGCGGCCTTCAGGACAGGCCGTGATCGCCCTGGTACTCGGATCGCTACCGGGGGTCAATCGCCCAGTGGTCCCGGCTGGGGGGTTCCGGCCGCCGCCACCGGGTTTCATGCAGACGATGGCCAGAGAGGGCATGCAGAAGAATTCGGCTCCCCGGAGTCATCGATCCCGAGCCTGACCCTGAGAACTGCCCAAGGGGTTCGTTTTCTACGTAAAGGGCGTGGCCAAATAATTGCACTTTAATTGGCTTTTCGTGCCAACATGCCATTCACTTCATTACCCATGCAGATGTCTCGCTCCTCTGAACGCCGTACTCGGGTTGCCTTGCGTGTCGCGCTGAGCTACTACGTGGCCAACGGCCTGTCGGCGGCGCTCGGCCTGATGCTGATATCGGGTGGTGTGCACTTTTTCCTGGGCGCTTTCGCCGCCTCGGCCGCTTCGGTGGGCGTCATTGTGTGCATTCCGCCCGATCAGGCGGCGCCCAAGCGCGGGAAGTTCTGGCAACTGCTGCCGGCGGCGCTGATCGGCCTGCCGCTTTTCTTCGCCGTGCAGGCGCTGCACGCCGCGCCGATCCGCCTGGGCCTGCTGCTGGTGCCAGCCACCTTCATCGCCTTCCTGGCGGCGGCATGGGGCAAGCGCGGCCTGCCGATCGCGGTCTCGGTCATGTTCGCGATGGTCTTTTCGATGGCGGTGCCGGAGCACGCTGTTAGCGGAACAGCCCTTGCCAGCAGTTTGTATTTCGCGCTCGGCGCGGGCTTGTACCTGCTCTACGCCACGCTGGCCAACGCAGTGCTGAACGCGCGCTATCGCGTGCAAATGCTGGCCGACACGCTGCTGTCGCTGACCAATCTCATGCGCACGCAGGCGCGCCAATTCACGCCGGCTGCTGTGGGCGAGAGCGGTGGGCGGGCACCCCTGATGGGGCAATTGCTTCAGCAGCAAGCCGCACTGGCCGATCAGTTGCAGGCGGCTCGCAACATCCTGCTCGAGTCTCCGCGCACGCCGCGCCGCCAGCAACTGGCCGGCATGCTGATGCTGGTGCTGGAAATGCGTGACCACCTGCTGGCCTGCGAACTCGACCTCGATACGCTGAAGTCCCATCCCGGCCACGCACCGGTGCTGAGCGCGCTGCGCGAGGTCCTTGATGCGCTGGCCTATGAGATCGAGCTGTTGGCCGACGCGCTGTTGTATGGCCGCCAGCCTGCGCCCTTTGAAAGCCGCCGGCCCCAACTGGCTGCCCTGCATTGGGGCGAGGGCGCGCCGGCGGCGAGCGATGGCGCCACGCCGTCGGCGGCCGTGCTGGCGCGGGGACTGGCCAAGCGCGTGGGCAACATCAATGACGAGGCCTTGCGCCTGTTCGCACTGGCGCGCGGCGAGGCCGAGCCCGACCTCGCCCTGGTGCGCACCACCTGGCAGATGTTTGTGAGCCCCACCGCCTGGTCGTGGCGGCCCTTCGTCGCGCTTTGGCGCTGGGACGCGCCGCCGCTGCGCCACGCCATCCGCGCCGCGCTGGCCATCGGCACCGCCTACGCCATCTCGCTCGCGCTGCCCTGGGGTACCCATGACTACTGGATTTTGTTGACCATCGTGGTGGTACTGCGAGGCAGCCTGGCCCAGACCCTGGAGCGGCGCAACAGCCGCGTGGCGGGCACGCTGATGGGCTGCATTCTGGCCGGGGCACTGCTGTCCGCCCATGCCCCGGTGCTGGTGCTGCTCGTGGTCGTGACGCTCGCGCAGGCCGTGGCCCACGCCCTCGCGGTCAGGCGCTATCTGGTGACTGCGGTCGCTGCCACGGTGCTCGGCCTCGTGCAGGCGCACATGCTCAATGCGGGCGCGACCCCCGCCTTCGACGTGGTCGAACGCATGGCCGACACGCTGATCGGCGTTGCCATTGCCTGGGCGTTCAGCTACGTGCTGCCTTCGTGGGAGCGCACCCAGATCCCCGCACTCGTGGCACGCACACTGGAGGCGCAGGCGCGCCATGCGCGCGTCGCGCTGGGTCTGGGCCAATTGCAGGCGGTGGACAACGAGCCTGAACTCGAATGGCGGCTCGCGCGGCGCGAGGCGTACGACAGCCTCTCGGCCCTGGTCCAGGCCACGCAGCGATCGCTCTCCGAGCCGCGCGCGGTCCGCCCGCCGCTGGAGCCGCTGGGACGCTTGATGGCGCACAGCTACCAGTTGCTCGCGCAGCTCACCGCCGTTAAAACTATGCTGCTGCTGCGTCGCGGGAACCTGAAATCCGAGCAGATTCGCGCGCCACTGATGCGGGCCGCCGAAACCATCGAGGCCACCCTGATCTCCAGCCCGTCAGCGGGGGTCGCTGGCGCGCCGTGCGCCGATGCCTCGCCGGGTCCGGTGGCGCTGCCTGACCCTTTTGAAAACGACCTCAGTCCCTGGGTGCTGCGCCGGCTCGATCTGGCGGCCGGCATTGCGGTGCAACTGCGCGACGATGCCAACCAGGTCCTGCGGCCGCCCACCACGTAACGCGGGCTTCACTCAACCGATCAAAGCCAGCCTCAGACGCGTATCGCTGTTTCCAGGGTGGTTTTCTGGGAGCCAGGCTTGCGACATCCGCGACTGACTCATTTTCTTGATCCTCACAGGGTCAATAGCATGGCGGAAACCGCTGCCGCCATCATCAGCGTCGCCAACCATCCCATGACCTTCAGCCTCGTTGTGATGACGAACTGCCCCATGATTTCTGGTCGGACCGCCATCAACATCATCACGACCATGATAGGGACCGAAATGACGCCGTTGATGACCGCGCTCCAGTACAACGCTTTGATCGGATCGATCGACGTAAAGCCCAGCGCAATGCCGATCAACGTCGAGGTGGCGATGATGGCGTAGAACTGCTTTGCCTTCATAGGCGTGCGTTCAAGGCTATTTTTCCATTTAAAGGCACCCGCCATGGCGTAGGCGGAAGACCCGGCCAAGACCGGAATCGCAAGCAATCCAGTGCCAATGATGCCAGCGCTAAACAGCATAAACGCAAACTCGCCGGCAATCGGACGAAGCGCTGTTGCCGCTTGTGCCGACGTTTGAATATCGGTAATTCCATGCAGGTTAAGCGTTACCGCCGTCGTCAAAATAATGAAGAAGGCGACTAGATTCGAAAATCCCATGCCGATATACGTGTCAATCTTGATGCGTCTCAAATTGGCTTTCGCCTGGTGGGGAGCCTTTATCAATGGCTGAGCTTGAGGATCTACCCGTTGGTCCTCGACTTCCTGCGACGCTTGCCAGAAGAACAGGTAGGGGCTGATCGTCGTGCCGAATACGGCTACGACTGTCGTGATGTACTCTGGCTTCCAGGATAAATGCGGCGCCAGCGCTCTTGCCAGCACCTGCGACCAGGGAATGTGCACGACAAACGCCGTTGCCACATACGCCAGCAAAGAGAGAGTGAGCCATTTCAGGATGCGAACATAGCGCCTGTAAGGAATGAATACCTGGAGCAGCAACGATACAACGCCGAACGCCACTGCATACATTTGCGCGGGACCGCCGACAATCAGTTTTAGTGCTTCGCCCATGGCGGAGACATCGGCCGCAATATTGATCGTATTTGCGATCAGCAAAAGTCCGACCACGCCATACAAGAGCCACGCCGGGTAGTGCCGACGAATGTTGGTGGCGAGTCCATGGCCGCTCACCCTCCCGATTCTGGCGCTGACCACTTGAATGCCGACCATCAAGGGGTAGGTGAACAGAACCGTCCACAGCATGTTGAAGCCAAACTGTGCCCCAGCTTGCGAGTAGGTAGCAATCCCGCTTGGATCGTCGTCAGCAGCGCCCGTGATGAGTCCCGGGCCGAGCTTTTTGAGCCATGATTCTTCACGGTCTTGGGAGGGAGCTTCCACGTTGAGCATCGTTTTTTCAGTAGATTGATCTGCCGCTAAGGAACCGCTGCATAACCTGTCGCCGATCGCGCATCCGCAGGATCGAGCGGTCTGCGGAGCACGCACTCTCGCCGAGTTACACAGAAGTCTTCTAACATACCATATGCATGATGACTGCTTCGGGGGCGAAAGAGGTTGTTCGCCGCTAACCCGAGCTCCTGAACGGCTAGCTCTCATCATCAGCTACGGTGGTCAGAACTTTCCTGAATGCTGGTCACCTCATATCAGGGTCCACAGGCAATACCTGCTCGATACGAGTGAGGTGGCAAATGCTACCCGACTCGCACGAACTCAGGCTGGAAGCTGGCTGGGTGGCCGAGTTATTGCGGCTGGCGCAACTGGCTCCCGACATCGCGCAGGCCGTACGAGGTTCCGGTGGACTGGCAGGAGCAGCGGGAGTTGTTTGGGTTCGCCGTGCACGCAAAGGTTGTGGATCGGTCCGGTGAGGTCACTGACGAACTGCCGGACGCGGCGCGCGTTTAGCTCCAATCGTCTGAACTGCCGCTGCCGGCGTCATCCCACGAGGACGCATCAGCCACACCGAAGTCGTTCCCACCCATGTCGTACTGCGGCTGGGCAAGCTGTGAGGAAGGGTCTGTAAAGGCATCAGACTGACGGACAGCGCCTTCGTGGCGTCCACCATCCATCACTCGGTGTATAAGCGCTTCGCCCGCCACCATACCTGCGCCAAGGGCTGCCCCAGTGGCCAGGCTACCCAGGATGCCTGAGCCCATCCCAGCCGTAGCCGGTGGTGTCATCGAGCCAACGCCCGCTGCGCCATAACCGGGCGTGCCAAAGGATTGCGGCGAACCTGCCGGACCACTGTAGCTTGGCGCACCCGCACTTTGCACGGGCGCGAGCGAATTCTGCCGCCTGGAGCGGAAGAAAAAGACTATCGCCCCAAACAGTGCAATGCCTGCCAGAAGCATCCCCCAAGGGACGTTAGGCCCGGATGACGGAGCTGCAGGCGAGAAACTGGGCTGGCTGGTCGTGTGCGTTGTCGCGATGCGTGCCTTCAATTCTTGTACGGCACCCGGTTTCGCAAATGGTAGCCCTGGATCCAGGCGCTCGGCCGTCGCGAGTTCAGTCTGGGCGTTGGCAACGCGTCCTTGCTTCGCGAGGAGTTCAGCTTCGGTAAAGTGAGCTTTCGCACTGTTGGGGTGGTTGCGCAGCACTTGATCCATCATGCTCTGTGCTTCACGGTAGTTCCCCGCCTCAGCCGCTTGATAGACCTGATGTAGCGTCGGATCTGCGGCAAATGCGCCGACGCTGACAACAGCGCATGCGAGCAGCAGGGCAAGCTTTGACATGATTATTCTGGGCATCGTTCTTTACCTTTGGAAAATTTCATATGAGATGGGGTCAGGATGGAGAAAGTTCAACCCATTAGCCCGTGAGCCCTCCGCTCGATGCGCCGTATACAGTCACAACCGGGATGTTGCCCGTTTCCAGGAGAGCGACCCACCTGCGACGCGGCCAAAAGCACCGAGGCGATTTTGTGTCTGTCCAGTGAAAGTCGGGACAAGGTGGACGGGAAGCTCCGCAATGCTGTTGCAGCCGACGGCGCCACGCCCTACATCGGCGTTCGCTGCGCTAATGCGACCTTCGGGCTATTATTTTAATAGCAGATAACGCCCGTGGTTATTGGGCTAAGACCCGATTTTGCACATTAAAAGTCAGATTTTTCTGCACATCAGGCAGCCGCGCGAAAACCAATATGCCAGTTGCAACACCACTCTAGCGAGGCTGAGCAATGTTCAACCCCGCTCCCCGGTGATGTAGCGTTCGAGCTGTTCGATGATGAATTGCTGTTCGGAGATGATGTCTTTCACCAAATCTCCGATAGAGATGATGCCGAGCAACTTGCCGTCATCCATGACCGGCAGGTGGCGCAGCCGGTATTTGGTCATCAGCGCCATGCATTGCTCGCTGGTTTCATCGGGACGTACATACCTGACCGCTGAGGTCATGACCTCACGCACCGACGTCTGCAGGGATGTGCGCCCCACGAGCGCGATCTTTCTTGCGTAATCGCGTTCAGTAATGATGCCGACGATTGCCGCACCTTCCATCACCAGCAGTGAACCGATGTTTTTGTCTCCCATCAGCTTGAGCGCATCAAAGACCGACGCCGTTGGTGTGATGCTGTAAACGCCAGGGTCAGCTTTTGACTTCAGGATGCTGGTTACGGATTTCATGGCTTGTCTCCCAGGGTGAATGTGCGAACGCAGGTGACTGCGTCGGTTAGTGTGCCACGTCACCGCAGCAGAGTCCATCAAGTCCGCGCCATCGACGCCGGTTCATAGGCTAAAAGGCTTTCACCCCTATAAGCACAGCAGCGTCACAGTTTTTTTACGTTCCAACATGCGGGTCAAGAACCCGGTCCTTCGTCGCTGAACAATATTGCAGCCAGCTCTTATGCAGCGAGCGCAAGCAGCTATAAAAACAGGAGCTATCAGGCTTAAGCGGCAGCCCGTTTTTGCAGGATCTCGAAGGCTGGCAGCGTCTTGCCTTCGAGGACCTCCAGGAAGGCACCGCCGCCGGTGGAAATGTAGTCCACCTGTTTTTCGATGCCGTATTTGGCAATGGCCGCCAGCGTGTCACCACCGCCAGCAATCGAAAATGCACGGCTTTCAGCAATGGCGTGGGCGATGCCTTCAGTGCCTTTGGCGAAAGCCTCAAACTCGAAAACTCCCACCGGGCCGTTCCAGACAATGGTGCCGGCCGCCTTGAGTTGTGCCGCCAATTTGGCAGTGGTTTCCGGCCCGATATCCAGAATCATGTCGTCGTCGGCGACATCGGTTGCGGCTTTTACAGTGGCTGGCGCATCGGCGGCGAAGGTTTTGGCCGTCACCACATCGGTGGGGATGGGCACCTCGGCGCCACGGGCTTTCATGGCCTCCATCACGGCTTTGGCTTCGGGCAGCAGATCGGCTTCCGCCAGGCTTTTTCCAATCTTCAGGCCGGCGGCGAGCATGAAGGTATTGGCAATGCCGCCGCCCACGATCAGCTGGTCGACGTTATTGGCGAGGGACTTGAGAATGGTCAGCTTGGTCGATACCTTGCTGCCCGCCACGATGGCGACCAGCGGCCTGCGGGGATTGGCAAGTGCTGCCGAAATGGCATCCATCTCGGCGGCCAGCAACGGCCCGGCGCAGGCAATGGGGGCGTATTGCGCAATGCCATAGGTCGAGGCTTCAGCACGGTGTGCCGCACCAAACGCATCATGCACAAAAATGTCGCAGAGGGCGGCCATCTTGCGTGCCAGACCCTCGTCGTTCTTCTTTTCGCCCGGGTTGAGGCGGCAGTTCTCCAGAAGAACCAGCTGGCCCGGCTTGACGTCCACGCCATCGACCCAATTGGCCACCAGGGGAATCTCGCGCTTCATCAGCTCGCCCAAGCGCTTGGCCACGGGGGCCAGCGAGTCGGCCGGCTTGAATTGCCCTTCCACAGGTCGCCCGAGGTGGGAGGTCACCATCACGGCGGCACCAGCATCCAGCGCCATTTGCAGACAGGGGATGGAAGCCCGGATGCGGGTGTCTTCGGTGATGTTTCCGCTGCTGTCTTGCGGCACATTCATGTCTGCACGGATGAAAACGCGCTGGCCCGCAACCTTGCCGCTGGCACACAAGTCGGAAAAACGGATGAAATTCATGAACAACTTCCAAAAAGACTGGCACCCATTGTAGGAGGCTCATTCCCAGGAATTTTCCGGGCAGGGCCGCAGCACCCTACCAGCCCAGCCCCATGTGCAGCGGCAGGTAAACCGCCATGCCCGCAATAATGGTGCCGAGTACGCCGCGGCGCCAGTAAAACCAGGCGGCGCCAGCAACCGTGGCAAACAGACGTGCGTCTTTCCAGGTGTTAATGAGGTGGCCGTGGGTCATGACAATTTCGGGCACGATGACCGCAGCCAGAGCCGCGATGGGCGCATAGTGCAGGCCGCGCTGAGCCCAGCCAGGCAGGGTCCACGGCTTGCTCGACAGGAAAAAGAAGGAGCGCGTGATGACGGTGACCAAGGCCATGCCGATGATGGTGAGCACCGTCCAGAGGCTGGTCTGGTTCATGCGGTCTTTCCAGTTTCAGCGGTTTCCGGGGTTGCAGTCGTTTTGGGTTGGGTGGATCTGGCCAGGCCCGGCTTTTCAAGCATCAGGCACACCGCCACGGCAGCGGCGATGGCCACCAGAATGTTGAGCTTGAGCGGCAACGCGAAGGCCGCCACGGCTGCAGCGCCGGCAACACCGGCGGATACCGCCCGCAGTCGGGTGCTGGCCAATGAACCCAGGATGCCAAGCAATGCCAGGATGCCGGCAAAGCCCAGCCCCCACTCCAGCGGAATGGAGTGGGCCAGTGCAATGCCGAGCAGGCTGGGGCCCACCCAGCTGATCCAGTTCACAGTGGAATTGCCTGCCCAGTAAGCCTCCTGTGCGCGCAGGGTGACCGCGTCCGTGGCGGGGTGAGGATAACGTTTGGTGAACAGCACATAGCTGAGGTCGGCGGTGAAATAGCCGCTGGCCATGCGCCGCCAGAGATTCTGGTGCATCACATAGGGACGCAGGTGCGCGCTGAACACCACAAAGCGCAGGTTGACACAAAACGCGGTGGCCAGAATCACCCACATGGGCGCGCCAGCTGCAATCAGGGGCACTGCTGCGAGCTGCGAGCTTCCCGCAAAGACAAGAACCCCCATCAGTACGGCTTCGGTGAGGCTCATGCCGGACTTGACCATGGCCACACCGGTCATCAGGCCCCAGGCGGCAATACCGGGCCCGACCGAGGCCAGGTCGCGCACGCCAGCGCGAAACTCGGGGTGCTTGAACAATGCCGTCACAAAAAGCTCATCCCTTTTGACTCATTCTTTTTGCCTGAACACCATGCCCGGCTTGATTTCAAAACCTCGCAGAAAATCTGCCGCATCAAGCGCCTTGCCGCCCGCCTTTTGCAGGCGACTCACCCGCAGCACCGCGTCTAGAGCGCAGATGTCCACGCCCTCGGGGCCGCTGGCCACCACCTGACCGGGCAGTCCTTCCGCGGGCCGGGTCGCGTCTGCCAGCACAGCAGCACGCCAGAATTTGATGGTCTCGCCATCGAGAACGCCGGCGGCGCCGGGAAAGGGAGTGAAGGCGCGAATGCGGCGCTCCAGGACAGCCGCGTGTTGCGTCCAGTCCAGCATGGCCTCGCGTTTTTCGATCTTGTGGGCGTAAGTGATGCCGCTTGATGGGCCGTCTGAAGGCTGGGGCACCGGTTGAAGCCCGCCACAAGCGGCCAGCTCCAGCGCTTCAACAATGAGCCGACCGCCCAGATCAGCCAGCTTGTCATGCAGTGACTCCGTGCTGTCTTGCAG
Organism: Polaromonas sp. UBA4122; assembly: GCA_002381615.1. Classification (GTDB taxonomy): domain Bacteria; phylum Pseudomonadota; class Gammaproteobacteria; order Burkholderiales; family Burkholderiaceae_C; genus Polaromonas. The sequence continues at coordinate 17,907 of DFWY01000009.1, forward strand.
GCCGATGTGCAGCTTTTTCACCAGCAGCATGTCGCCGGTGTCCAGCCCGGCATCCATCTGCATGATGGTCACGCCGGTCTCCAGGTCTCCGGCTTCAATCGCGCGGTGAATCGGCGCGGCCCCGCGCCAGCGTGGCAGCAGCGAAGCGTGAATATTGAGGCAGCCCAGCCTCGGCATATCGAGCACCCACTGCGGCAAGATAAGCCCGTACGCCGCCACCACCATGACATCGGCGCGCGCCGCTTCAATAGCCTCGCGGGCTGCGGCCGCATCGTCAGGGTATTTACCGTCGAGTCGCAGGCTGCGCGGTTGCGCCACCGTGATGTGCTGGCTTTCATGGGTTAAAGCCCACTGCTTGACAGCAGACGCCTGCAGCTTCATGCCCCGGCCAGCGGGACGGTCTGGCTGGGTCAGCACCAGCGGAATTTCAAAACCGGCGGCGTGCAAACTTTCCAGCGCCACACGGGCAAACTCAGGGGTACCGGCAAAAATGACGCGCATGGGACCCGATTCTAAAGACTCGCAAAGGACATTCCGCCGTGGCGCACCGCAGCGCCGCTTTCAGCGCTCGGACTCGCGTTCCTCGTCTTTTTTCTGCTTGACCATCTTGGTCTTGATGCGGTTGCGCTTCAAGGGCGACAGGTATTCCACAAACACTTTGCCGATCAAGTGATCCATTTCATGCTGGATGCAGACCGCCAGCATGCCCTCGGCGGCATGGGCCTGGCGCTTGCCGTCCAGATCCAGCGCGTGTACTTTGACCGACGTTGAGCGCTCCACACCGTCGTAGATGCCCGGCACCGACAAGCAGCCCTCGTCACCGACCCGGGTCTCGGCGCTGGCCCAGACGATCTCGGGGTTGATCAGCACCAGCGGCTGATCGCGGTTTTCGCTCACGTCGATCACGATCAGGCGCTCATGTACGTCCACCTGCGTCGCCGCCAGGCCAATGCCCGCCGCTTCATACATCGTTTCAAGCATGGCGGCCGCCAGTTTGCGCAGGCGTGCATCAACAGCGGCCACGGGCTTGGCGATCGTGTGCAAACGCGGGTCAGGGTAGCGAAGGATGATTAGTGGGGTCATGGGGCAAATGATGAGATGTCGCTATTTTCGCCACTTTTCTCGGTTTTTTAGGTGTTCAGATATTCCTGGAATCGTGTAATCGTTGCTTAATCAAGGGCTTAAGTACAAAATCGCCAGTGATTTATCAAGACTAAAACATGATCAAACACGATCTTTTTCGTCAAATTAGAACCGCGCCAGCCCCGAAGGCCTTCAAGATGCAAACTATTTTTGGTCGTTTCAGTCATATTTCAATAGCCGCCGCCCTATTGGGCGCCACTGTCGGCCTGCATGCACAGAATTTTCCCATTACCGCAGGCCAAAGGGCCACCGCCACTCAGGTGGCACAGACTGGCGTTCCCCTGGCCGACCTGGCGCCCAACGCGCCCGAGCACTACCGCATCAAGCGGGGCGACACCCTGTGGTCGATTTCCAGCCTGTTCCTCAAGAGTCCCTGGCGCTGGCCAGAGCTGTGGGGCATGAACCTTCAGGACATCCGCAACCCCCACCGCATTTACCCCGGCCAGCAGCTCGACCTTGGAAAAGCCAATGGCCGGGCGACCTTGCGCACCCGCCAGGCAGCAAGCGATGGCCCGCCCACGGACACCGTGCGGGTTTCTCCCCACACCCGCTTTGAATCACTGGCGGACACGTCCATCCCCACACTGGCACCCAATGCCATTGAGCCCTTCCTCGCCGAACCGATGATTGTTGACGAGGCCACGTTTGCGACGGCGCCGCGAATTGTGGCGACGCAGGAAGGCCGTGTGCTGCTCAGCCGTGGCGACCGTGCCTACGCGCGCGGCGAGTACGTGGACGGGAAAGCCACCGGCAAGCCCCTGAGCGTTGCCAAGGGCGAGCCGATTGACTACCGGGTGTTTCGCAACGCCACCCCCCTGAAAGACCCGAGCACCCAGGAAATCCTGGGCTACGAAGCGCAATACGTCGGCAAGGCCGAGTTGGTGCGCGGTGAATCCACCGTCCAGATCAACGACAAAGACGGCAAGGCGCAAACCGAGATGGTGCCGGCCACCATCGACATCGTGGCTGCCAAGGAGGAAATGCGGGTGGGCGACCGCCTGATTGCCGAGCCGGCACGTGAATTGCTCAGTTACGTGCCCCGCGCACCCTCCACCCCGATTGCCGGACAGATCGTCTCTGTCTACGGGAACGCAGTGGCCTTTGCGGCAGAAAACCAGATCGTGGTGGTCAACCGGGGGGCCAGTGACGGACTGGAACGGGGTCACGTCATGGCCCTCATCAAGGACGGCCAGCGCCTGCAGGACAAGACCGACAGCGCACGGCCGCAAATCAAGCTGCCCAACGAGCGCAACGGCTTGATGATGGTGTTCCGTACCTTTGAGCACCTGTCCTATGCGCTGGTCCTGCAAGTGACCGACGGCGTGAAGGTCGGCGACGGCTTCGTCAACCCGAATTGAGGGCGCTTCACCGTTGCGGCCAAGCCGGGCTCGCCGCCTCCTGAAACCAGCGCTCACGTGGATTCAAAAGAACTTCAAGCCTGGCTGCGGCTGACCCTGTCGCCCGGCGTGGGTAACGAAACTTCACGCAAGCTGCTGGCCGCCTTTGGGTCGGCGCAGGCCGTCTTTGATCAAAGTGCCGCCACCCTGCGACAACTGGGTTCCGAAAAACTGGTCAGCGCCCTCCTGACCGAGCCGCAAGCCTTGGCCGCCCAGTTACAGACCACCCTGGACTGGCTGCAGGATGGCGACGACCGACGCGTGGTTGCACTCGGCGATGCCTCTTACCCGCCCGCCCTGCTCGACATCGAAGACCCGCCTTTGATGCTTTATATGCTTGGAGCCCTTGTAAATAG
>DFWY01000009.1:21003-60333 GCA_002381615.1 Polaromonas sp. UBA4122
GTATAAGAGACAGCCGCAACCCCACGCCACAAGGCGAAGCAAACGCCCGGCAATTTGCCAAGGCCTTTGCCAGCGCTGGGCTCTGCGTGGTATCGGGGCTGGCCCTGGGCATTGATGGCGCGGCCCACGATGGCGCGATGCGGGGTGGCGGCGATACGATAGCTGTGGTCGGCACCGGACTGGACCGGGTCTATCCCAAAAAAAATCTCTCTCTGGCCCACCGGATTGTCCAGCAGGGCATGATCATCAGCGAGTTTCCGCTCGGCACACCTCCGCTGATGGCCAACTTTCCTAAACGCAACCGCATCATCTCCGGGCTATCCCGGGGTACGCTGGTGGTCGAGGCGGCGCTGCAATCAGGCTCGCTGATCACGGCGCGGCTGGCCGCAGAACAGGGCAAAGAAGTTTTTGCCATCCCCGGCTCCATTCATTCCCCCCAGTCACGCGGCTGCCACGCGCTGATCAAGCAGGGCGCCAAACTGGTGGAGTTGGCGCAAGATGTACTGGAAGAGTTGAATCTTCCACTGACTGTACAGACCGCAGACGGCGGTGACACGGCTGCGGGGCGGCCTTCCGATGACCCGCTCCTTGAGGCGCTGGGCTTTGATGCCGTGAGCCTGGATGCCTTGCAGGCACGCTGTGGGCTTGACACCGCCCGGCTGCAGGCACAGCTGCTTGAACTCGAACTCAGCGGGCAGGTCGCGCGCCTGTCTGGCGGCTTGTTTCAACGCCTGGCGGCGGGCTGACGCCAAACCTAAGAACCGAAGTGCCATCGGGTGCGTAGCGCCCTCACCGCAACGGTGAACGTGATCGAAGGAGCAAAAGCTGGCTCTCATGCGGGTTTCCTAAAAAAATCAAGCGGTCAACTGCGGTTTTTAGGTTAAATCCGGCCCTCATTCACAGGCTTGACACGACCGCCCCTGTCTGCGTTATATTGAGTACATGTTTGAAGTACTGGTGTACGTTTACGAGAATTACTGGCAAGGGGACGCTTGCCCCGAACTTCCGCGACTGGGTCGAAAACTCACTGCGGCAGGATTTGATGCCGAGGAGATACAGGAAGCCCTTGTGTGGCTTGACGGCCTGAACATCGCGGCACAGAGCACGCAGATCAACCTCCCGGCCAAGGCGCCGTTGGACGGGGCCGACTCCAACACCGCCCCTCCCTGCATTCAGCCGCAGTCGGCCAACAGCCTTCGCATTTATTCGATTGCCGAGCAGGTGCATCTGGGCGCGCAGAGCCTGGGATTTGTGAGTTTCCTGGAATCATCCGGCGTGTTGCCGCCGCACATGCGGGAGATCGTCATTGACCGCGCCATGGCTGCACCGGGCGATCCTGTGACGCTGGACGACCTGAAAATCATCGTGCTCATGGTGTACTGGAGCTTTGGCGAGGAGCCTGACGCGCTGGTCCTCGACGAATTGTGTGACGACGCAGAATTTCGTCTCCCCCACTAAGCGTCTTCCACCAAGTCCGACAGGCTGCTATGGCAATGTCTCTACCCGAGCAAGCGCTCCGGGTTCGCATCCAGCTTGGCCAAAGCGTCGCGCGTGGCGCGTACCGTGAGAGCCTCTTCTTCTGTGGGTAGCAGCAAACCCGCTTGCAGGTAGGCCGCCAGCCGACGTGCCTGAATCAAGAAGTTTCGGCCGTCGGCCGCAGCAAACAGATGCAGCTGCTTGCGATCGCTGCACCAGGCAAACTGCACATGGCTGACTTTGCCGTTGTGGTCCAAGTTGAACCAAGTGCCCAGCTGCAGTTCCTTTACCCACGAGCGCATGGCCTCCGTGGGATGGCTGCCGCCATCGGTGATCACCTCAATATCCGCAGCGTCAATGCCGATCATCGTCACCAGGCTATCCGTATCCAGTGGCAAGTCGCCGACATCCTCATCGGACAAATAGTCTTCCAGATTCGTCAGCCGCTTGGCCATGGCATCAACCCGTTCCATCGAGATGGCATCGGTTTTGGACATGAAAGCGTCGGCCAGCGTGTCGCTGATGATTTTCAGATGCCCGTCCTGCTCGGGTATTCCCAAGCCAAGCATCGACATGCCCAGTCGCAGGACTTGCAGCAGCTTGGGTAAATCCGCAATGACGCGGGCACGATCGCTCCGGTTGGGTTTAGCGCTTGCGGCCCAGACTAGGTCGGCAGCAGCGCGCTTGAGCGTGAGGGTTTCCGGGTGCTGAGGGCCATTTTTCATCGCAGCAATGGCCAGCACTTCGGCCCAGATCTTGAACAGGAATTCGCGGATCTCGTCGCGTACCGGCATGTCATTGAGCATGTTGCGCATCTCAATGGTGTACTGGATGGCCATGGTCTCTTTTTGCTCGACCTGCTGGGCCACGCTTGCCACGCGCGCTGTGCTGCCCTTTTGCGAGAGAAATTTGGAGAGGAACTTGTCAAACTCGTCGTAGACGAGCTGAAACACCCGGCGCCCGGTTTCGGGATACTGCTCGATCACTTGCACAATCCGCTTGATCTCCGATTCCATGGCGCCGCCCGACACCGCGACATCGAAGCCGAGTACGCAGGAGCCCATGCGGTCAATCAACCGGCGCGCCGGATGCTGCAGGGATCCGAAAAACTCGGGCTCGGAAATCGCCACACGCAGCACCGGCATTTGCAGCCGCGCAAACCAGACACGGATCACCGGTGGAATCCGGTCTTCGGCCAGAATGCTCTGGAACATCAAGGCCACAATTTCGATGGTCGCCTTTTCCGATGAGGTGGATGCCGCCTGTTTGAGTGTGCTGGTGCGCGCGCGCAATGCACCCATGGCCTGCTCGACATGCGCCTGACCATACACCTGGCCTTGTGCATCTGCCAGCAACGTGCGCTCCGCGCCGTTTTCTTCCGCCCGCTGCACCCTGCCCATCGCCTGCGCGAGCTGCGGAGAAGCCTGGTTGGGCCGCGTGTCATCAAAGCCCGCGACCCGGTTTGAAAGCAGCCGCTTGAGGTGCCCCATCACGCCCTGGGCCCGCATGCGCGCCCTGGCCAATGGGGTGGTCGAGGTTTGCATGCGTGTCTCGTCGTAGACCGGGTTGCTTGAGCCCGAAGTCTCCGAGCCCGGTGCAGCGCGTGCTTTGCTCCATTCTCCTGTGCCCACGCCATAGACGGATGCGCTGCTGGAACTTGAGGCACGGCCCGAAGCTGAGCCCGCAGCGCCGCTGCCACGAGGGCCTGTCCAAACACTGCCAGCAGCACCGCCAGGACCACCACTTCTGCTCCCCGTCCCACCGGTCGGATCATTGACCGCCCCGCTACCGCCAGCGGTTCTGCCACCTGATCCAGAGCCATGGGCACCACCCGTTCTGCCTCCGGATACAGCTTTCCCCCCGGCCTGTTCAGCAGCCATTTTGGAAGCCCTGCTCGCACCGGCAGCAGAGGGTGTGCGCTTGACCAATGGACGCAGATCGATTTCAGCCATCACACCCCGCTGGACCAGAAATTCATTGGTGGCGTGATAGACCTCAAGCAGATGCTCGCCCAGGCTGGTCTGAATCAGGTCTTGAACTACCAGCCACACATCCCTCGACAGAGGTGCGTGATTCCACTGTTCGACCAGATGCTGCGCGAGTACCTCGGGGCGAAGGATGTCTTGTTGGTGCAATTCAGGAACAGTTTCCAGATTTTGCACACGGAGTCGGAGGTCATTCAGCTCCCAACTCGCAAAATCCAGCAAGCGCAGCGCCAGGCGTGAGGCGAGAATCTTGTCCTCCATCACGTCGTTGCCCATCAACTCAAATTCGCTGCTCTCCGGAAACCTTGATGTTGTCGTAGTTGGAGGCGTTGACTGCGCTTTGGTCCATGCGCTGGTGGTGCCGCGGACCCAGACCACACCATTTTTCTGGAAAGCCTGCCAGGCATCACGCCGCTCCTGCATTGCGCGTGCGTCGCCAGGCTGGTCGACCATGGCCGACAGCCGGTCTTGAATGGTTTTGGCCAACTCGGGCAAGACCCGTACGGCACGCTCCGTGAACAATGCACGAGCTTGCTCGGCCAGAAGACGGTTCTTTTTGTTACTTGGAGCCACAAGCACCTTGGATGGTTAGCCAGTAGCTTACACCGTGGCACCTGCGTTGGGGTCGTTGGGGTCTTCTTCCTTCTTTGCCGGGCCCTTGATCAGATCTTCGCGCTTGATGCCCAGCCACATGGCGATCGCGGCAGCCACGAACACCGACGAATAAATGCCAAACAGAATGCCGATGGTCAGGGCCAGGGCAAAATAATGGAGGGTTGGGCCGCCAAACAACAACATGGACAGCACCATGATCTGGGTAGAACCATGGGTAATGATGGTGCGGCTGATGGTGGACGTGATCGCATTGTTGATGATCTCAACCGTATTCATCTTCCGGTAACGACGGAAGTTTTCCCGAATCCGGTCAAAAATCACCACGGATTCATTCACGGAGTAACCCAGTACTGCCAGCACGGCAGCCAGCACGGCGAGCGAGAACTCCCACTGGAAAAATGCAAAAAATCCGAGAATGATGACCACGTCGTGCAAGTTGGCAATGATGGCCGCCACCGCATATTTCCACTCAAAACGGAAGGCAAGGTAGACCATGATGCCCAGCACCACCATCGCCAGCGCCTTCAAGCCATCCTGCGCCAACTCTTCACCCACCTGCGGGCCGACAAACTCCGTTCGGCGCAGTGTCACGTCGCTGTTGGCGGCCTTCAGCGCAGCCAGTACTTTTTCGCTTTGTTGGGCGGTGCTCACCCCCTTTTGTGCCGGCAGGCGGATCATCACATCACGCGAAGTGCCGAAATTCTGCACTTGCACATCGGCCAAGCCCAATCCATCCACGGTGTCACGGATTTTCCCGACATCAGCGGCCTGTGTGTAATTTACCTCCATCAAGGTGCCACCGGTGAACTCTACCGACAGATGCAGACCCCGGGAAAAGAGGAAGAACACAGCCAGCGCAAACGTCGCAAAACTGACGGCGTTGAAGAGCAAGGCATGCCGCATGAACGGAATGTCACGTCGGATTTTGAAGAATTCCATCTGGGGTCCTTGGAGAAACGCAGGAAAAAGAGGCGAAGGTTATTTCGTTACGGTGCCGGACGTGGCAGGTCGCCACACCGTACCGATCGACACCGTCTTGAGCTTTTTCTGACGGCCATACCAGAGGTTGACCAGGCTGCGCGAGAAAAATACCGCCGAGAACATGCTGGTCAAGATGCCGATGACGTGCACCACCGCAAAACCACGCACCGGCCCTGAACCGAAGGCCAGCAAGGCCAGGCCCACAATCAGTGTCGAGGTGTTGGAGTCCAAAATGGTTGCCCAAGCCCGCTCATAACCTGAGTGAATAGCCGCCTGCGGCGAAGCGCCGCCGCGCAATTCCTCGCGCACACGTTCATTGATCAGCACATTGGAGTCGATCGCCATGCCCAAGGCCAGCGCCATGGCAGCCATGCCGGGCAAGGTCAATGTGGCTTGCAGCATGGAGAGCACTGCAACCAGCAGCAGCAAGTTGACGGCGAGCGCCAATCCCGAGAACAGGCCAAACAGCATGTAGTACATGGCCATGAACGCAACGATCACCACAAAGCCCCAAGCGACGCTCTGAAAACCCTTGGCAATATTGTCCGCACCCAGCGTCGGGCCAATCGTGCGCTCCTCAATGATTTCCATGGGAGCGGCCAGCGAGCCCGCGCGCAGCAGTAGCGCCAGGTCATTGGCTTCATTCACGCTCATGGAACCGGAAATCTGGAAGCGGTTGCCGAGTTCGCTCTGGATGACCGGTGCGGTCAGCACCTCGCCCTTGCCCTTTTCAAACAGCAGGATGGCCATGCGCTTTTTGATGTTTTCGCGGCTGGTATCGCGCATGATGCGCCCGCCCTTGGCATCGACCGTCAGGTCCACCTTGGGTTGCTGGTTCTGGGAATCAAAGCCGGGCTGTGCGTCCGTCAGGTTTTCGCCGGTCAGGATCACCTGTTTCTTGACAATCACCGCCTGTCCGTTGCGCTCGAAGAAGCGCTCGTCACCAAACGGCACGGCACCGGTGTTGTTTTCCGCCGCTCTGGCCTCGGCGCTGTCATCCACCAGACGCATCTCCAGCGTGGCGGTGCGCCCGAGAATGTCCTTGGCCTTGGCCGTGTCCTGAACGCCCGGCAATTGCACCACGATACGGTCTATGCCCTGCTGTTGAATCACGGGCTCGGCGACGCCAAGTTCGTTAATCCGGTTGTGCAGGGTCACCATGTTCTGTTTGAGGGCCTGGTCCTGGACCCGGCGTGCGGCCTCAGGCTTGATGGTGGCGGTCAATTTGTATTCGGTGCCTTCCGGGACCTCTCCCGTCTGGAGGTCCGGGAATTGGTCCTGAATGAGCGCTTGGGCAGACGCCAGGGTCGCTGCATCGCGGAACTTGATGTCAATGGCCTGTCCGTTGCGACTGATGCCGCTGTGCCGGATATTTTTTTCGCGCAGCGACAAGCGGATGTCACCCGCCAGGGACTCTGCCCGCTTGGTGAGTGCAGCCGGCATGTCCACCTGCAGCATGAAGTGCACGCCACCGCGCAGGTCCAGCCCCAGGTACATGGGAAAAGCATGCAGCGAGGTTAACCAGGCGGGCGAGCGTGACAGTAGATTGAGCGCAACCACATAAGCCGGATCCGCAGCATCGGGCGTCAGGGCTTTCTGGATCGCATCTTTGGCTTTCAGCTGTGTATCGGTATTGCCAAAACGGGCTTTAACGGAACTGCCCTCCAGGGTGATGGCATCGGCTGTAATGCCCGCAGCCATCAGCGCCTGCTCCACCCGGGCCGTGGTTGTCGCGTCAATCTTGACGATGGATTTGATGCTGGAGACCTGCACCGCCGGCGCTTCGCCAAAAAAGTTGGGCAGTGTATACAGGGCTGCGATCAATAGCGCGACCACAATAATGGCGTATTTCCAGGCCGGATAACGATTCATGAGAGGGCTGTTTCTGGTGGACGGATGGACAAAAAGTGGGCCTTGACTGCGTCAGCGGGCCAACACGTCGTACTGCCTTATTTGGCGGTATTGATGGCGCCCTTGGGCAGCACCTGGACAATGGCACTGCGCTGCAGCTGCACTTCAACGCCGGGAGCGAGCTCAAGGGTCAGATAAACCTCTCCCATCTTGGTCACCTTGCCCAGCAGACCGCCAGCGGTGGCGACTTCATCGCCTTTGGCCAGTGCCTCAATCATGGTGCGATGCTCTTTCTGCTTCTTCATCTGCGGGCGGATCATCACAAAATACAGCACCACAAACATCAGCACCAAGGGCAGCATACCGGTCAGGGAAGACATCCAGTCGCCGCTTGCGGCGGCAGCGGGAGCGGTTTCGGCAAAAGCAGAAGAAATGAACATGGCGAACTCCACAACTATTTAAAGAGACACTGACGCGCGCACTGGCCGATACAGCCAGTGCACAGAATCCGTGATTGTATGCGGCGGGCAGCCGCCCGTGCGCCCACGGTTCATGTCGCTGGCTTCTGGGGAGCGAGCGCCGCCTGACGGAAAGACTGCATCAGCGCGGCCCATTTTGGCCGCGCCGTCGCCAGATGGCGGGCCTTGACATGGCCGTAACCTTTAATCAACTCGGGAATCCTGGCAATTTCCAGTGCCATGGCATGGTTTTCAGCGGTGAGGCTAGAGAGCACCTCCTCCACGCTGGCCTTGTAGTCATCAATCAGCGCGCGTTCCTTCTTGCGCTCCTCGGTACGACCAAAAATATCCAGCGGCATACCGCGCAGCCCTTTGAGGCGGGCCAGCACTTTGAAGCCGGCCAGCATCCAGGGGCCGAAATGCTGCTTTTGCAGTTCACCCTGCTCGTTTTTGGATGCAATCAGGGGCGGCGCCAAGTGGTAGCTGAGCTTGAAGTCGCCTTCAAACATGGCGTTGACCTTGTTGAGAAAACCGGCATCCATGTGCAGCCGCGCCACTTCGTACTCGTCCTTGTAGGCCATGAGCTTGAAGAGATAACGGGCCACGGCCTCGGTCAGCGCGGTCTTGCCCAAAGGCGCCTCCACCGCGCGTACTTTGTCTACAAAGATCTGGTAGTTCTGTGCATAAGCCGCGTTCTGGTAGGCCGTCAGGAAGTCCACCCGCTTAGCCACCATCTCGGCGAGAGAGGGTTTTTTCACGAACTCAATCACCTGCGCAGCCTTGAACAGGGCTTGTACTGCGGCCAGATCGTGCGCACAGCGACGGCCCCATTCAAAAGCCGCCTTGTTGTTGTCCACCTGCACGCCATTGAGTTCAATGGCACGCATGAGCGCTGCGTGAGACAACGGCACCCGGCCTTTTTGCCAGGCAAAGCCCAGCATCAGCGGGTTGGTGTAGATCGAGTCCCCGATCATTTGCACGGCCACCTGCTCGGCATCAAAAGTGGCCATCAGCTCCGCGCCCACCGCAGCACGCACCGCGCTTTCGCAATTACCGCCTGGGAATTGCCAGCCTGGATCGGTCACAAACGCGGCCGTCGGGGTGCCGTGCGAATTCATCGCCACATAGGTGCGGCCGGGCTGCATCACCGTGAGGGTGTACTTGGCTGCAGCCACAATCGGGTCGCAGCCAATCACCAGGTCGGCTTTGGCGGTATCCACCTTGGTGGTGTAAATGGCGTCCGCCCGGTTGGCGATCTGGATATGGCTCCAGGTGGCGCCGCCTTTTTGCGCCAGCCCGCCAGCATCCTGCGTGACAACACCCTTGCCCTCAAGGTGCGCCGCCATGCCCAGCAACTGGCCAATGGTGATGACACCAGTGCCGCCCACGCCCCCCACCACAATGCCCCAGGCGCTTTCAGCCACGGGCAGCACGGGTTCGGGAATCTCGGGCAAACCCGTGAGGCCGCCCCTCTTATCCTTCTTCGGCTTCTTCAACTGGCCGCCTTCAACGGTCACGAAGCTCGGGCAAAAGCCCTTGACGCAGGAAAAATCCTTGTTGCAGGTGTTCTGGTTGATGCGGCGTTTGCGGCCAAATTCGGTTTCCAGCGGCTCCACCGACAGGCAGTTGGACTGCACCGAGCAGTCGCCGCAACCCTCGCACACCAGTTCATTGATGAGCACGCGTTTTGCAGGATCGATCAAAGTGCCGCGCTTGCGGCGGCGGCGCTTTTCAGTGGCGCAGGTCTGGTCATAAATGATGGCGGTCGTTCCCTTGAGTTCGCGGAACTCGCGCTGGATGCGGTCAAGTTCGTCGCGATGATGCACCGTGACACCGTCAAGCAGGCGGGCACCCTGATACTTCTGCGGTTGGTCGGTCACGATGACCAGCTTGGCCACCCCTTCAGCATGCAGGCTTTGCATGATCTGCAGCACCGAGTGGCCTTCAGGCCGTTCACCCACCGGCTGGCCGCCGGTCATGGCCACCGCATCGTTGTAGAGGATTTTGTAGGTGATGTTGACACCAGCGGCAATGCTCTGGCGGATGGCCAGCAGGCCGCTATGGAAATAGGTGCCATCGCCCAGATTGGCGAAGATATGCTGGTCGCTGGTGAAGGGCTGCTGGCCGACCCAGGTCACGCCTTCGCCACCCATCTGGGTGAACGTGGAGGTAGAGCGGTCCATCCACACCGCCATGTAATGGCAGCCGATGCCGGCCACCGCGCGCGAGCCCTCGGGCACGCGCGTGCTGGTGTTGTGCGGGCAGCCGCTGCAAAACCAGGGTGCCCGTTCACCGGTATCGACCTTGACTTCGGCGAGGGCCCGTTCGCGCGCCTCAATCACCGCCAGGCGTGCCTGCATGCGCGAGATGATGTCGCCGGGAACGCCCAGCTTCGTCAAGCGCTTGGCGATGGCCTTGGCGATGATGGCAGGCGTCAGGTCCGCCTTGGCGCGCAGCAGCCAGTGGTCGCTCGGGTTGGAGCGGCCCCATTCGCCACCTGATTCATCACCCTCGGGCTCGTCAAACTTGCCCAGCACATTGGGCCTCACATCGTCGCGCCAGTTGTAGAGCTCTTCCTTGAGCTGGTATTCAATGATCTGGCGTTTTTCTTCGACCACCAGGATTTCCTGCAGGCCCTGGGCAAAGTCGCGCGTGATGCTCGCCTCCAGCGGCCACACCACATTGACCTTGTGCAGCCGGATACCCAGCTGGTGGCAGGTGTCCTCGTCCAGCCCCAGATCGGCCAGCGCCTGCCGGGTGTCGTTGAAGGCCTTGCCGCTGGCAATGATGCCGAAGCGGTCATTCGGTGCGGCAATCACGTTGTGGTTGAGCTTGTTGGCACGGATATAGGCCAGCGCGGCATACCATTTGTAGTCCATCAGGCGTGCTTCCTGCTCCAGCGGCGGGTCGGGCCAGCGAATGTGCAGGCCGCCCGGTGGCATCTGGAAGTCTTCCGGGATGATGATCTTCACGCGGTCCGGATCGACCCAAACCGAGCTTGAGGACTCTACTACTTCCTGGATGGTTTTCATGCCGGACCAGACGCCCGAAAAGCGGCTCATGGCAAACGCATGCAACCCCATGTCGAGGATGTCCTGCACGCTGGACGGAAAGAACACGGGCAAGCCGCAGGCCTTGAAAATATGGTCGCTCTGGTGCGCGGCGGTCGAGCTCTTGGACATATGGTCGTCGCCCGCTATGGCGATCACGCCGCCATGCCTGGCGGTGCCGGCCATATTCGCGTGCTTGAACACGTCCGAGCACCGGTCCACCCCCGGGCCTTTGCCGTACCAGATGCCAAACACGCCATCGAACTTGTTGCTTTGCGGGTAGAGGTCGAGCTGCTGGGTGCCCCAGACAGCCGTTGCGCCCAGTTCCTCATTGACGCCGGGCTGGAACACAATGTTTTGCGCTGCCAGGTGCTTCTTGGCCGCCCACAGCGCCTGGTCATAGCCGCCCAGCGGCGAGCCTCGGTAACCACTGATAAACCCGGCGGTGTTCAGACCCGCCATGGCATCGCGCGTGCGCTGCAGCATGGGCAAGCGAACCAGCGCCTGCACGCCGCTCATGAAAGCGCGGCCGTGGCCGAGGCTGTATTTGTCGTCGAGCGTGACGGTTTCCAGCGCTTTGCGGATGTGCTCGGGCAGTGGGGCGTTCATGTTTTTTTGTCTCCAGCCTGTTTGTAATGCCGTCTTGTGGGCAGGTGTAAGCGAGGCCCAACCCGGGTAGGGTCAGGTCTCTAATTGAACGCAAAGTGTATGCCGGGCGGCTCGATATGTCTTTGCGTTCTTTGCCTGATTTAGACTCTCCCGAGAAAGATTCTTGCTGGAAAATAAGATAAATGGACACATTAGACAAGTTCGACATTGCCATCCTGAATGAGTTGCAGCTGGATGCGCGCCTGACCAACACCGAGCTGGCTTCCCGCGTGGGTCTGTCGGCAGCGCCCTGCTGGCGGCGCGTGCGGGCGCTGGAAGAGGCGGGTTTCATCACCGGTTACCGGGCCGAGATCAACCGTCACAAGATTGGCCTGGGCGTGCTGGCCTTTGTGCGGCTCGACGCCGCCCAAAACACCGGCGACATGCTAAAGGCCCTGGAAGAGGCCATCCGCAAGATCCCCGAGGTCGTCAGCTGCCACTACATCAGCGGTACCGGCACCTTCGAGCTCCAGGTGGTCAGCCGTGACCTCAACACCTTCAGCCAGTTCGCACGCGACGTGCTGATCAACCTGCCCAACGTCAAGGATTTGCACACCAGCTTCTCGCTGGGCGAGGTCAAAGCCAGCAGCGCGCTGCCGCTCGGGCACCTGACGCGTTCTGCCTCCTGAAATTCAAGCAAATAATGGTTGTAGCGCGCCATTGACTTGCGTGAGCAGCTATGAATTACGTAGCAACCAGTACGAACGCATCGTCCGCCTTGGCCCACCTCCCCCACCCGGTCGTTTTAATGCCTTTTATGGCCGTAGCTCCCGAGTGACGGGCGAAAACTGCTATTAGTTTACTAGCACCTCAAGCACTTTTCCCGCTGCGTAACCGACCACTCGAAGCGCGGCAGTGTCATCAGCAAATGCGGGGGCTTACCTGGGCCAAAGAACCCAGAGCCGCAGTGGCTGGTTAACACGCGCCGCCATTTCACCGGCCTGGGGCCCCGTGCCTGCAAAATAGTCCGCCCGCACGGCGCCCACAATGGCGCTGCCGGTGTCTTGTGCAAACACCAGTTTCTGCAAATTGGCCGCGCCGCCGCGGGATACCAGCCACACGGGTGTGCCGTAGGGAATGCTGTCGCGATCCACGGCAATGGATCGGCCCGGTGTGAGCGCCACGCCCTGCGCGCCTTTGGGGCCAGAGGCGGCATCGAAATCGCTGAGAGCTTCTTCGCGGAAAAAGATGTAGCGCGGATTGCTCCAGAGCAGCTGCTGCACGCGCTGTGGGTTCTGCAGAGCCCAGGCTTTGGTGGCGTCGGGCCAGGGGTTGATTTTGGTCACGCCCTGCTCCAGTAGCCACTGGTTGACGCTGCGGTAAGGCTGGTCGTTGGAGCCGGCAAAGGCAACCCGAACGGTGTGCTGCGAACCGTCGGGCTCGCTGATGCTGAGGCGGCCAGACCCTTGTATCTGCAGCGACAACGCGTCGATAGGGTCCACCACCCAGGCGATTTCCCGTCCCTTGAGTGCCGCTCTAGCTTCAGGCAAGGTGTCGATTTCCTGCCGCGAGAACCAGGGCTTGCGGCTGCCGAGCGTGACTGGCGTGCGGTACAAAGGCACTTCATAAACCCCGCCGGCCTGCCGACTCGCTTTGAGCACCGGTTCGTAGTAGCTGGTCAGCAGCCCTTCCGATCCGCCTCGCAGGGTCTCGACCCGGTAGGGCTGCAGCCGGGCCACCATCCAGGCGCGCTGCTCTTCGGCGGAAGCAATGCTCAGGCGTCGAATGTCGCTGCACAAAGGCGCAAAAGCCGGGCCCGGGCGCTCGCAGCTCTTGAGCCAGGCGTTCCAGGCCTCAAACAACTGATCCTCCTCAAACCCCGGCAACTCGGCCCAGCGAACCGGAACCCAGCGACTTTTACCCTGCTCCAGGGGCGCTGGCAGCGGGCCGGCATCGCCAGGGCGGTCGCCGCTTGCTGCGGGGGCGACCTTCGCCGAAGACGGCAAAGACGACGAAGACGGCATGGGCGGACTGGCACAGGACGCGAGAAGCGCGGCCATGGCGATAATTGAAGATAGTCGTGTTGACCGCATTGAGACCCTGTTTGCAACCCAAGGAAGTGTCATGTCCCTACTTTTGCTTGAAGCCCTGGGGGCGTTGCTACTGTTCGTGTTCATTGTGTGGTGGACGATGTTTTCAGGTCGTAAAAATGGTGAACTGAAGAGCGATTCGGAGTCCCTTGCCTCAAGTCTGGAAGCAGACCCGAAAGCTGACAAAAAATAAAAACGCCTGTCTACAGGTTTCGCAGCAAGTTGGCCAACTCTACGGCTGACTTGACCCCCATTTTGTCAAAAACCCGAGCCCGGTGGACTTCCACCGTGCGCACACTGATGTCCAGCTGATCAGCGACCAGCTTGTTGGGCAAACCACCAACGACCAGCCGCATCACAGCACGCTCGCGATCGGTCAGGTCATCGAGCCGCGCCTGCCGGCTGGTGGATTCGCTGTGCTGCGCCAGTGCCGTGCCGGAATGGCCGAGCGCCTGCTCGATCCGGTCCACTAGCGCGTTGTCTGAAAAAGGCTTTTCACAAAAATCAAACGCACCGCGCTTGACGGCGTCGACGGCGGTGGGCACGTCGGCATGGCCCGTCAAAAAAATTACGGGCAAGGTCGGTAGCAGGCCGTAGGCAATCAGTTTTTCGAACATGGCCAGGCCGCTCAGGCCCGCCATGCGCACATCGAGCAAGACGCAGGAAGGCGACTGGACCTCAAACTGCCTTGACACCAAAGCGTCAAACGCTTCGGCACTGTCAAACGTCTCGCTGGGCAGACGGCGCGAACGCAGCAGCCAGGCCAGCGCATCGCGCACGCTGGTGTCATCGTCGACGATGTACACCGTGGCATTGGGAATGGGTTCCATGGCAGGTCCTCTATAGGGCGCCCTGCGCGGCATCGGCTGTCTGCACCGAAGCCGCCGGCAGGGTAAAACTGAAAATCGTACCGCGTGGCTGTGCTGCTTCAAATCCGAGGAATCCGCCATGCTGCTCGATGACGGTGCGGCACAGACTGAGCCCCAGGCCCATGCCCTCTTCCTTGGTCGTGAAGAAAGGCGTGAAAAGCTGCTCGGCGACTTTCCCGGAAATACCCTCACCGCAGTCACTCACCGCAAATTCGACCCATCGGCTATGCGCATTGGAGGCCGCCGGGCGGATGCGCAGCGTCAGCACTTTCGCGCGCTGGGTTGATGCGAGCCCTGTCGTTGGTGTTTCATTCGTGCATTGCATGGCCTGCATGCCGTTGCGCGACAGGTTGAGCAGCACCTGCTCGACCATGATGGGGTCACACAACACAGGCTCGCAGGCTTCATCCACTTCGATCACCACGCGCACACCCAGATTGCGTGCCTGCAGACTCACCAGCGGCATGATCGCATCGAGCAGGGCACGTGGCTCCACCGCCTCGCGCACCTGGTCGCGCCGCCGCACAAAATCGTGCACGCTTTTGATGACCTTGCCGGCGCGCTCGGCCTGCTCTGCAATGCGGCGCATGGCCCGCTGCAGCTCTTCGGACAAGGGTGGTACGGGATGGGCCGGGGCCTGCCCCCTCAAACCGGCCTTCGCTGTCGGCACCCGTTCACTGTCCACTTCATCCTGCAAGAGATTGAGCGAGCCCGTGGCGTAGCTTGAAATGGCGGCCAGGGGCTGATTGAGTTCGTGGCTGAGCAGCGACGCCATCTCTCCCACCATGGCCAGTCTTGCCGTGGCCTGCAAGCGCTCTTGGCTGGCACGTGAGAGTTCTTCAATCCGGCGCTGCTCACTCAGGTCCAGAATGGCACTCATCCAGCCCGTGTGCTTGCCTACCGCGTTGATCAGCGGCGCCTCCATGATCAGCACCGGAAACCGCGTGCCATCCCGCCGCATGAACACCGATTCATGGCCCTCACGCGGCGGGTTGTTGCCCGCCATGCGAATCTCCTGGCGCTGCTGATACACGCCCGCGAGTTCCGGGGGCCAATAGGGCGAGGGGATGCGCTGGTTGAGCAGCTCTTGGGCATCCACCCCCACCATTTTGCAAAATGCCGCATTGACGTAGGTGATGCGCCCCTGCAGATCCCGCGCGCGCAGGCCCGTCAACACCGAGTCTTCCATGGCTTTGCGAAAGGCGAGGGCCTCGCCCAGGTCATACTCCACCTTGAGGCGCCGCCGCATGTCGCGGGCGAACAGGAACAGCACGGCCAGCAAGGCCATGGACATGGCCGTGACGAGCGCCGTCAGGACATTGGGAAACAGCGCAGGGGTGCCCGGCCGGTTTTCCATCCGGACCACTAGCGTGTTGCCGGGCAGATCCAGCAATTGCTGCGCGACGTAAATCCGGCTGCCCCGCAAAGGAATGCCAAGCAGCGCCAGGCGCGTGCCATCAGCTTCCGTGAACGACAAGCCGAAGCCCCGGGCCAACTGCTTGCTCACCAGCTCGCCCAGGATGTCCTGCAGGGAATAGCTCGCCACGGTGTAGCCGGTCAGACGGCCGGCCACCACCATGGGCATGCACATGTCCAGAACTTCCAGCCCCAGGCCATTGAGTTGAGGCTCGAAGTAGCTGGTGGAATAGGCCGCCCCGCTCAGGCGTTGGGCCGTAGTGCAAGCGAGGCTCACGTCGGCCTGCAGGCTGCTCCGCCCCAGCCGTTCAAACACCGAGTTGCGGTACGGCGTCTCGATAAATCCCAGTACATCCAGCGCCGCATTGCGCCATTCAAGCCGCACGATTTCGCGGTGCTTCAGAAGCAGCTCGGCAGCCTGCGAACGCCAGGCCTCCAGCGTGGGTTCACCGGACTGCAACGCTTGAAAAGTCTGGACATTACGCGTCAAGCCCGAACGGATGTCTGTCACGGTTTCAGCCGCGTTGTGCTCCAGCCGGCTTTGCACCATGCCGGACTCATAGCGTCCAGCCAGCCAGACCAGGATTACCAGCAAAGCCACTACCAGCGCGACCAGCAAGGCCCAGAGAGACCAGCGACGGCTGGCCTGGCTGACGTCCGTCGCTAGGGGAAATTTCACGCCCGGGGCCTCACAACACGCAATGCTTCAAAGCGGGCAGACGTCCGCGCAGGACCTGCAGATGGGCGCCAAGAACTTCACCCATCACCAGTCCCGCGCCTTGCGGCTGCTGCGCCAGAATCTGTCCCCACGGATCAACCAGCATGCTGTGGCCCCAGGTGCGGCGCGCATTTTCATGCGTGCCGCCTTGGGCGGCCGCGACCACATAAGCCAGATTTTCAATGGCGCGCGCGCGCAGCAATACCTCCCAGTGGGCCTGACCGGTGGTGTAAGTAAAAGCGCTGGGCACCAGCAGCACGTCGGCCTTCAAGGCGCGGTAAAGCTCGGGGAAGCGCAGGTCGTAGCAAACGCTCATGCCGATGGTGTAGACATGGCCGTCCTTTGAGGCAAGCTCAAACCGCACCGGCTGCGTGCCCGGCTCCAGCACGCGGGTTTCGTCGTAGCCTTCCTGGCCCTGCGCGAACCTGAACAAATGGATCTTGTCGTAGCGCGCCACGCATTGTCCCGACGGTGCATAAGCCAGAGAACTGTTGCGCGCGCGGCTGGCATCAAGGGTCGCCATCGGCAGCGTGCCGCCGACAATCCAGAGTCCCAGTTCGCGCGCCGAATGACTCAGGAAGTCCTGGATCAGGCCGCGGCCGGCGGTCTCCTGAATTTTCAGTTTGTCGGTGTCCTTGAAGCCCATCACGCAAAAGTACTCGGGCAGAACCGCCAGCTCGGCGCCTTGTGCGGCGGCCTGCGCCAGCCATTGCCCGGCCGCGTCCAGATTGCCCTGCACGCTGGGTCCTGAAACCATCTGTATGGCAGCTATTTTCATGATCAACGGGTTCCCGCAGGGGCGTCGCCAGCCCTGCCTTGTGCCTTGCGATCGATCTTGGTGATTTTGGGGTCAGCCCAGGTGCCGTCAATGTGGAATTCCTGGGTGGCGGCCTCCATCAAGGGGCGGCGCAAAAACATCTGCGCCAGGAAGGTTCCCAGGCCGACGGCAGGATTGATGACTGTGGCAATCAACGAGGCCGTACCGGCATTGATTTCAGGCACCACGACCACCTTGATGTTTTGCGTTTCACGGGCAATGTCGGCACTGCCTTCCATCAACACAGCGGCATTTACACCGCTCATCTGCAAGTTGTTGGTGTGCGCCAGCCCCTGCTTGATGGTGACATCGCCGCGAACGAAGTCAAAGGCAAAGCCTTCAGAAAAAACATCGCGAAAGTCCAGCGTCAGCCGTCTGGGCAAGGACTGCAGGCTCAGCACGCCCAGCAGCTTGCCAATGCCCGGGTCCGCCTTGACAAACTGCCCCGACTCGACGTTCACGTTGAACTGCCCGCTCATGCTCGGGTAGTCCAGGCTCAGGGGAGAGCCTACCCAGGCCACCTGGCCTTCGAGCTTGCCCTTGCCACGGCGGATCAGCTCGCCCATGCCAAAGCGCTTGAGCAACTCGCCCGAATCGGCAATGTCCAGCCTGAAGTTCAGCACGGTGCGACGGCTCTCGGTGGACGCCCGCGTAGCGCCCGGCCCGCCTGCTGCAGCGGGGGAGGCGACCGGCGCGTTCACCGCTACCCAGTTGCCGGTAGCGGTCAACACGGCTTCGGGCAGGATCACATTGAACTTGTTCAAGCGCCACTCGCGCACTCCGTTGCTGACGGTGGTTGATGCGCCCCGGTTGACCGCTTCAATTTCAACGCGCCCCAGCTTCTTGCCGCGCAGTTCCATATCCTCCACCATGATGTCAAGGGCGGGAATACTGGCAGGCTGTTCGTTCAGAATAGCCTCCACATCGCTGGCCGTGCCATGCGCCAGGCTCAAACGTGAAAGCCGCGCATACAGACGGGCGGCGCCAACGCCGCCGGGTTGCCGAAATTCAACATAGCCATTGAGCTCGGAGGCATCGATATTGGCGCGCCAGTTCAAGCCTTCGCGCGATCCTCCCACCACGACGTTGTTCAGCCTGCGCCCTTCCACCACTAATTCCTTGGCCCGTATGGCCATCACCGTGGGCAGGTAGCCCAGGGCCGAACTGGCGGCTGAGCGGTTAACCGCCACGTCAGAGCTACCGGAGGGCGCGGCCTGCAGTGCGCTGCCGCCAGTCGAGTCAGCAAGAATTTTTCCCCAGGCATCGAGGTCCACCCGGGCCAGGTTGATGTTGGCGGCCACACCCGCTTCTGGTGCTGGCACCGTTTCACCCGCCTCCAGCCCCACGCCTATGCTGCCGCGGATCACGCGGGGCTCGGTGCCGCTCACGTCCCGCACATAGCTGATGGCAGCCACGCGCCCGATGCTGACCGACAGCTGATCCTGCAGCGTCTGGCCCGGCTTCATGGCGTCCCGCAGCAGGACGTTCTCAAACCTGAGCGGCAGCGCTGACTCGGCCGTTTTGCTCAGCGGTGCTGGCAAATTCAGCGCCATGCCCTGCAGGCTGCTGGAGACCGTGACCTCGGAAACCCCTCGCCTAAAGCCCAGCGAGGCCGAGTAGGCCGTGCTGCCGCTGGCGTGTTGCGCCATGCGTGAGATCAGCCCCAAGTCTTTGGCCTGGCGCAACCCTTCTGCCGTGAGCGTGCCCTGCGCCTTGAAGGTCACAGGAGTTTCCATCTCCGGACTACCCGCCGCCGGACGTGCCTGCGCGCGCATGCCACCATCGAAGCGGATATCGCCCCCGAACAGGATCGCCTGGGCGCCGGTGACCGTAAAGCCCCGCTCGCTCACGCTCACCACGCCCTTGAGTTTCGTCAGCTGAGGGGTGCCAGGAGCGAACTGCACGTCGTTGCCGGGCAGGGTGATGCTGCCAGCAACCTGCGATTTGTCGATCGAATGGATGGGTAAACTCAGGTGGAAGTGGTAGTCGCCCATGCCGGTTGCCACGGCTTTGGCCAGCACCTGGTTGGTCATGTCGCTTATCGGGGACCTGTTGACAAAGCCCAGTGCGTCGGAAAGCAGCCCTTGGATGTCAGTCGTCACCTCGACCGTGGCGCCGTGGGTCAGGTCAGGAATTCGTGCGTCTGCCTTGACCAGCTGCAGGCCAGGCAAGCCGGCGACTTTTCCGCTGGCGCCATTCACATCGAGTGCCGCGCGGTTGAAAACCAGCTCCCCATTGAGTTCGGTGAGGGCTGGCCACGGTGCCGCGCCCGGCGGTTGCAGGGATTTCGGCACATAGGCAAAGTGCCCGTTATGCACTTTCGCTGACACCCGGAAATCGCCTTGGGCCGGGTTGATGAAAGGGAGTTGCCTGACCGGCCCCAAGACCCTGAATTTCACGTCGCTGACCTGGCCCTGCAGCACGGCATCACGCACGTAGTGACGCACCGCGTCCGGCAGCACCAGCGGCAAATAACGGTGAACCCGGGTGCCATCGCCCCGGCTCAAGGTGCCCTGCAGATCCAGTACACCGGGAAACCGGTGATCGGTTAATGTGCTGGCTGTCGGCATGCCTGGGGCCAGGTCTTCAGTACGCCAGCTGACCTGCGCTTGCCCCTGTGCGTCGGCGTTGGCAAACTGCAGATTGTGCAATTGCGCTTGAATTTTTCGGCCTGAGAACTTCCATTGAGTGTCCACCGACAGCTGATCCAGCGGAAGCTGCGACTCCTCGAAGATGCCAGGCAGATCAAGCGCACCATTGCTTATGATCACCTTGGCTTTTCCGCCCTCATGCGTGAGATCGAAATCAATGTCAGCACCGCTGACGCCTGGCCTGCCAGGTGTTGCGTGCGTGGCGCTTCCAGCCACCGCGCTGGTCGCCGGTACTGCGGCCGGTAGTGCCGCAAGACTCAGCCCCGCCACACGACCTTTGGCAGCAAAGGTGGTGGGCGCCTCCAGCGGGCCTTGCCAGCGGGCTTCAAGGGTTTCCACCAACCCCTTGGGCGCGAAGGAGGTGATGAGCGCATGCGTGGCACTGTCCAGGGGCAGGCGGTTGGCGATCTGGGTCAGTGCCGCAAGGTCAAGCTTGTCGGCCTTCAGTTCGCTGTGCTGGGGCGCTCCCGCTTGATCATTGGTGTGAACCAGCGCCACGTTGCCGCCGGGCCACTGCAAGCCGTCCCGGGTGAGAAACCGCAGGCCCTCGGTGTTGAAATCAAAGCCGTTGGCGCGCTGTCCACCACCGATACGCCCGGCCACCGATTCGAATGCCAGGGGCTCAAGCTTGGCACCCAGCTGGGCGTCCACATCCTGTAGCGCCACATCGGCCACACCGCCCGTGATCTTTCCTTTGCTGACATCAGCCCAGGCGCGAAGCGCTCCATTGCCCCGTATCAGTTCCACACCCAGCGTGTCCATGCTGACGTATTGCCTGATGCGTGACACGTCGACACGGTCGAAGTTGGCATACAGCTGACCTGTCCACGCGGCAAAATTGCCCGCGTTGCCCGACAACAGCGACTGCCTGAAAATACCCCTGAGCGTGAAGCGGTCACCCCATTCGGCGGGTGGCGTGGCGTCCAGACGCAGGAGGTGGCGGTGCCGGGCATTGCGCATCACCCCATCCACCTGCGTCAGTGCCAGTGGCGGCGCGGGGTGCAACTCGTCGGTCCAGCGCACGGTGCCGCCGCGCAAGACGAACTCGGTTTGCGAAAAGAACCAGTCGGCCACTGCGCTTTGGCCGGCGTCCCGGTTCCGCGAGACATCCAGTCCGCCCACGTAGATCTTTCCGTCGGCGGTGCGCCGGATGTCGAGATCAGGCTTGTCGATATACAGCTGTTCAAAGCCGAGCCCCCAGAGAGAGGAGGGCGACAGGGCACCCAGAACGCGCGGCAGGCGCAGAGCCTCGCGTCCCTGCGCATCCAGCAGCGTCACGTCGTGCAACTCAAACGAGGGAATCATGCCCTGCGAATGCGCGGTGATCTGACCGATGCGAACAGGAACCCCCAGCGCCTTGCTGGCCTCTATTTCAAGACGCGGACGGAATTCCCCGATTCGCGGCACAATCCATCCATGCAGCACCCACCAGCTCAGGCCAAAGAGCAGCCAGGCCGCCGCGACCAACCACAGCAAGAAGCGCATGGAAAATGCGATCCACCGGAGGCGTCGGGGCGGCAAGGCTGGCGGGGTGGATGGAATGGCTATCGTTGGCTCCAAGGACATGAGAATTATGACCGCCGACGCCGCTGTGTGCTCGGGGGTGGAACCATGAAGTTTGTGACGTAGTGTGATGTGATGACTGCCCTCCCAACCGTCTGCTCAGACACCCTCTCCCCATCCGGGTCGGCTGCATCGGCTTATTCCCGGTGTGTTCAGCGCATTCGCCGCCGCTATACCGAACAGCTGCCCCTGTTGCCTGCGGGCGAGCCGGTGCGTGCCACCCTGCAGATCGCCCTTGATGCGCTGCTGCTGAGCGGCCTGGAAACGGGTGCGGCGCTTCGGGTGCTTCGCCAGTTGGTGATGGAGCGGCTGGTGGTGCTCGATTGCGACGGCGCCTGCGAAAACCAGGCACCGCTGGCCGTGGTGACCCGGGCCATGACGGAGCTGGCAGAACTGGCCCTCGATGTCGCCATGCTGGACTCCCGCGAAAAGCTTGATGCCTTGCACGGTGCGCCACAAGCCCACGATGGCGAGCGCGCCCAGATGTGGGTGGTGGGCATGGGCAAGCTGGGCGCGCGTGAACTCAATGTCTCCAGCGATATTGACCTGATTTACCTCTATGACCACGATGGCGAGACTGCGGGCCGCAGCGACGGCCGCGGTCAGATATCGAACCACGAATACTTTGCGAACCAGGTCAAGGCCGTTTTCAGCCTGATCGGCGACGCCACCGAGCACGGCTTTGTGTTTCGGGTCGATCTGGCTCTGCGGCCCAATGGCAATTCCGGGCCTGCCGCCATTTCACTCAGCGCGCTGGAAGACTATTTCCAGGCCCAGGGGCGTGAATGGGAACGCTTTGCCTGGCTAAAAAGCCGGGTGGTGGCACCCCTGGAGGGCATTCGTAACGGCGCGGCACAGGCCATGCGCGGCTCCGTGCTGCCTTTCGTCTTCAGGCGCTACCTGGACTACAGCGTGTTTGATGCGCTGCGCATCCTGCACCGGCAAATTCGCGAACATGCGGCCAAGCGATGCGCCGGACACCCCGAGCGCGCAAACGACGTGAAGATGTCGCGCGGCGGCATACGCGAAATTGAATTTACCGTTCAGTTGCTTCAGGTGGTGCGTGGCGGGCAGTTTCCCGAACTGCGCACCCGGCCTACGCTCGATGCACTGCAGCGCGTCGCCAGCGCCGGACTGATGCCTCAGGACACCGCCGATGCGCTGGCAAGGGCCTACGTTTTCCTGCGTCGCGTGGAGCATCGCATCCAGTACCTGGACGACCAGCAGACCCATGTGCTGCCGACCCGCGACGACGACCTGGGCTGGATTGCAGAGACCTTGGGCTACAGCAACTGCTGCCAGTTTCTCAGCGAACTCGACGCCCACCGCGAGTTGGTCGCTGGCGAGTTTGACAAGTTGCTCGGCGGCAAAACCGAATGCAAGGGCTGCGGCAACGGCGCCGGTGCAGCGTCGCAGCAGCTTGACGATTTGCTCGAACAGTTGCCGGCGCTTTGGCCAGAAAAATTCCGCGCGCGCCTGGCACTGTGGCGCCAGCATCCCAGGGTGCTCGCCCTGCGCGAGGACTCGCGTGCCCGCCTGACACGGCTGCTGCAGCGTACCGCGCTATGGCTGCTCGAAGGCACGGTAACTGAAGAGGCCGCCGTGCGGCTCGTTGACTGGATGGAACCCCTGCTCAGGCGGGAGAGCTATCTGGCGCTGCTGCTGGAACGTCCGGCGGTGCACGAACGCCTGCTGCGGCTGCTGGGCGCGGCCAAATGGCCCGCGCGTTACCTGTTCCAGCACCCCGGCGTGATTGACGAGCTCGCCAGCGACGCGCTGATGCACGAGCGCTTTGCACCCTTGACCTTCACCCAAGAGCTGCAGCAGCGGCTGGCCGCGCTCAAACGCACCAATGAAGATGACGAGGAAACCTGCCTGAACCTGCTGCGCCGCGCCCACCACGCCGAAGTTTTTCGCACACTGGCCCGCGATGTGGAAGGGGTGCTGACGGTCGAGCAGGTGGCTGACGATTTGAGCGCACTGGCCGAAGCCGTTCTGAACATCACCACCGACTGGTGCTGGCAGCGCCTTAAAAACCGGCACCGTGAGACGCCGCAGTTCGCCATCATTGCCTACGGCAAGCTGGGCGGCAAGGAGCTTGGGTATGGCAGCGACCTGGACATCGTGTTTGTCTATGAAGACGAGGACGAGCGCGCTCCCGAGGTCTATGCGGCCTTCGTGCGCAAACTGATCAACTGGCTGACCATCAAGACCGGCGAGGGCGACCTGTTCGAGATCGACACCGCCTTGCGCCCCAATGGCAATTCGGGCCTGCTGGTCACCCCCTTTGAAGCCTATAGCCGCTATCAGCAGCAGCGCGGCAGCAATACCGCCTGGACCTGGGAACACCAGGCCATGACACGCGCGCGCTTTGTGCTGGGCGAAGAATCCCTGCGTCAGCGGTTCGACCAGGTTCGGGAGGCGGTCATCACCGCACCGCGCGAGGTGGCGGCACTGCGCAATGAAATCGTGAGCATGCGTGAGAAGGTGCGCGCTGCCCATCCGATCAAGGGTGAAAAGTTTGACGTCAAGCATTCCTCGGGCGGCATGGTCGATGCCGAATTTGCCGTGCAGTTTCTGGTGCTCTCACAGTCGGCGCAGCACCCCGAACTGGCCGACAACGTGGGCAATATCGCCTTGCTGCAACGCGCCGAAGCCGCCGGCTTGTTGCCCCAAGGCGTGGGCCAGCGCGCTGCCAGCGCCTACCGCGAGCTGCGCCGCGTGCAGCACAACGCCCGCCTGAACGAAGCGCCGACCCAGGTCAGTCCGCCAGCGCTGCAGGCCGAACGCGAGGCCATCCAGACGCTCTGGGCGGCCACCTTCAACCCGCCCCATTGATTTAACTTAATCAATCGTTTGATCTATGTGCTTTAATGCGGCGCATGACTTCAAGCGCCCGAACCACCCCCCTTTCAAGCGCGCGCCGCGCTGCCGGCAGCGCCCGGTTGCCGGTCGCTGGCACGGCGGCTGAACCACTACCGCCCGGCGAGCCGCGCAAGCAGCGCTCGGACGGTGTCGAAGCCCGGCAGCTGCTGCTGCATACCGCGCTCAGGCTGTTCTCCGAAAAAGGCTTTGCCAAAACCTCGACGCGCGAAATTGCCCTCGCCGCCAGCGCCAATATTGCCTCGATCAGCTATTACTTTGGCGACAAGGCGGGCCTGTACCGCGCGGTCTTGACCGACCCGCTGGGCAGTCCCGACGCAGACGCAGCCCTGTTCGACCAGTCCCATTTCAGTTTGCGCCAGTCACTGCAGGGCTTGTTGGTGGGGTTTACCGAGCCACTCAAGCAGGGCGACCTGGCGCAGCAGTGCATGCGCTTGCACTTTCGCGAGATGCTGGAGCCCACCGGCATCTGGGAGCAGCAGGTTGGCTCCCGCATCAAACCCGCGCATGAGGCCCTGCTGCGGGTGCTGTGCCGTCATCTGGGATTACCCCAAGCGGACGATGATCTGCACCGGCTGGCCTTCTCCATCGTGGGCCTGGGCATCCACCTGTTTGTCGGGCACGAGGTGATGCAGGCCCTCAAACCCGAACTCGCTGGCACGCCGCAAGCCATTGATCGCTATACCGAACGCTTGGTCGATTACGCGCTGGCCATGGCGCACAGCGAAGCGCTGCGACGCCAGCCGGTCTGACTCCCCACCTATTCAACCATCCTGAAGCCAGCCCACACCATGAACCGATTCAAACTCAAACCAGTTGCTATTGTTTTAATAGCTGTTTGCGCAATAGGGGCGGTGGCTATAGCCATGTTTTATTCAAAATCAGGGACTACGAACAAGTCCACGGCCATGCCCGCCGCGACCGCCCGGCCCGCGCTCACCGTGACCACGACACAGGCGCAAACCAGCGCCCTGCCGATCCAACTGACGGCCAACGGCAATATTGCCGCCTGGCAGGAAGCCAGCATCGGGGCGGAAAGCAACGGTCTGCGCCTGGCCGAGGTGCAGGTCAATGTGGGCGACGTGGTGCAGCGCGGCCAGCTGCTGGCCCGCTTTGCCGATGACAGCGTACAGGCCGACGTGGCACAGGACCGCGCCGCTGTGAATGAAGCCACGGCCAGCGCCCTGGAGGCGACGGCCAACGCCGATCGTGTGCGCACGCTTGCCGGCACCGGTACCTTCAGCGGCCAGCAGATCAACCAGTACCTGACCGCCGAGCAGACCGCCAAAGCGCGGGTGGAGTCCGCCAAAGCCGGGTTGGCGGCGCAAGCGCTGCGCCTGAAAAACACCCAGGTGCTGGCGCCCGACAGCGGCATCATCTCGGCGCGCAGTGCCACCGTGGGCGCCGTGCTGGCCTCGGGCACCGAGTTGTTTCGCCTGATTCGTCAGGGCCGGCTGGAGTGGCGCGCGGAGGTGACGTCCACCGAGCTGGGCCGCCTGCTGCCCGGTACCGTCGTCAGCGTGACGGCCGCCAGCGGCGCGCGGCTCTTGGGCCGGGTGCGCATGGTCGCCCCCACGGTGGACCCGCAAACCCGCTCGGGCCTGGTGTATGTGGATCTGCCGACGGACCCCAAGACGGGCAGTCCGTCAGGCTTCAAGGCGGGCATGTTTGGCCGTGGCGAGTTTGAGCTGGGCAGCTCAAACGCCCTGACCGTGCCGCAGCAGTCCGTGGTGGTGCGCGATGGTTTCAGCTACGTGTTTCGCCTGAACGCCGACCAGCACGTCAGCCAGATCAAGCTGCAAATGGGGCGACGCGTGGGCGACCGGGTAGAGGTACTTTCAGGCCTCAACGCTGACGCGGTGCTGGTGGCCAGTGGCGCTGGTTTCCTGAACGATGGCGATCTGGTTAAAGTGGTCCCTGCTCCTGCTTCCACAGCAAATGCGCCTGTAGCCCCCGTCAAACCTTCGGCACCAGCTAGCAAATAAGGAGCAGTCGTGAACTTCTCCTCGCTCTCCATCAAGAACCCGGTGCCGGCCATCATGCTGTTTGTGCTGTTGTCGCTGGCGGGCATCCTGTCCTTCCGGTCCAGCGTGGTGCAGGATTTTCCCGATATCGAATTGCCCATCGTCACGGTCAGTGCCGCGCTGTCAGGTGCGGCTCCGGCGCAGCTGGAAACCGAAGTGGCCCGCAAACTGGAAGACTCGGTAGCCACGCTGCAAGGCGTGAAAAACATCTACACCAAGGTGCTCGACGGCGACGTGGAGGTCACTGTCGAATTCATTCTGGAAAAACCGATTACCGAGGCGGTCAACGACGTGCGTGACGCTGTGGCCCGCGTGCGCGCTGACTTGCCCGCCGACGTGCGCGACCCGTCGGTCACCAAGGCCTCGACCGCCGGCCGCGTGGTGTTGACCTTCACGGCGGCGGCCGCACCCACTCCGGCTGGAACCGGCCGCGCGAGCCCGCTCGATGACCAGGCCCTGAGCTGGTTTGTGGATAACGCCGTGGCCAAGCGCCTGCTCAGCGTGCCGGGCGTCGGTGCCGTCAAACGGGTGGGTGGCGTCAGCCGCGAAATCCGCGTCGAGCTCGATGCCAACAAAATGGCGGCGCTGAATGTAGCCGCCATTGATGTGTCGCGCCGCCTGAAGCTGGTGCAGCAGGAAGCACCGGGTGGCCGCGGCGACGTGAGTGGCGCCGAGCAGTCGGTGCGCACCATTGCCACCGTCAAAACTGCGGCCGAACTGGCGATGCTGGACATCTCTCTGGCCGACGGTCGCCACATTCGCCTGGACCAGGTCGCCAACGTGCTCGATACCGTGGCCGAGCCCAGGTCCGTGGCGACTCAGGATGGCCGCACCGTGGTCGGCTTTGAGGTCTTCCGTACCAAGGGCGCCAGCGAAGTGGATGTGGCCCGCGGCGTGCGCGCCGCCGTGACCGAACTGCAGATGAACAACCCCACCATCACCCTGACGCCGGCCATCGACAACGCCCAGCCGGTGGCAGAAAACTTCCAGGGCTCGATGGAGTTGCTGTTTGAGGGCGCACTGCTGGCCATCCTGGTAGTGTGGTGGTTTTTGCGCGACTGGCGCGCCACGCTGGTGTCCGCTGCTGCTTTGCCGCTGTCGGTGATCCCGACGTTTTTGGGGCTCAAATACTTTGGCTACACGCTCAACACCGTGACGCTACTGTCGCTGGCCCTGGTGGTCGGCGTGCTGGTGGACGACGCGATTGTGGAAATTGAAAATATCGAGCGTCACCTGCGCATGGGCAAAACGCCGTACCAGGCCGCCATGGAAGCGGCCGACGAAATTGGCATGGCGGTGATTGCCACCACCTTCGCGCTGGTGGCGGTGTTTTTGCCGACCGCCTTCATGGGCGGCATTCCTGGCCTGTTTTTCAAGCAGTTTGGCTGGACCGCCGTGCTGGCCATTCTGGCGTCGCTGGTGGTGGCGCGGCTGCTCACCCCCATGATGGCGGCCTACATCCTGAAGCCGCACAAAAACGCAGCGCACGCCGACCCCACAGCCGCCTACCACGAGGCCCCCGATGGCTGGCTGATGACCCGCTACATGGCCACCATGCGCTGGTGCCTGCGCCACCGCGCGGTCACGATGACCGGGGCGGCCATTTTCTTCGTCGCCTCGGTGTCTCTGGTGCCCCTGTTGCCCACCGGCTTTGTACCGGCAGCGGACCGGGCCCAGACGCAGATCAACATCGAGTTGCCGCCCGGCAGCACCCTGGCTGAGACCCGCGCGGTGGCCGAGCAGGCGCGCGTCGCCAGCATGGGCGTCAAGGAAATCAAAAGCGTGTTCAGTTCGATCGGCGGCGGCTCCAGCGGCGATGCTTTTGCGCCCGGCGCCGCGGCCGAAGCGCGCCGTGCGGTGCTGACGCTCACCACCAGCCACCGCAATGACCGGGCGGCGTCCATGGCCGATATCGAGTCGCAGCTGCGTCTCAAGCTGACCGACATTGCCGGCGCGCGCTTTACCGTCGGTCCACCCGATACGGGCGTCAAGATGCAGCTGGTGCTGCAAAGCGAAGACCCGGTGGCCCTGCTGGCCAGCGCGCAAAAGGTCGAACGCGAACTGCGCACGCTGCAGGGCGTCGGCAACGTCAGCTCCAGCGCATCGCTGGTGCGGCCCGAAATCATTGTGCGGCCTGACACCGCCCGCGCCGCCGACCTGGGCGTCACGGCCGCCAGCATTGGCGAAACCGTGCGCGTCGCCACAGCCGGCGACTACGACACCAGCCTGTCCAAGCTCAATTTGTCGGAGCGCCAGGTGCCGATTCGTGTCAAGCTGCCCGACGCCGTGCGCGCTGACCTGACGGCCTTGGCGCGCTTGACGGTGCCCGGCAAAATGACACCGACTGGGGCGGCTGCCCCCGTGATGCTCGGCAACGTGGCCAGCATCAGCATGGAGAGCGGCCCTGCGCAGATTGACCGCCTCAACCGCAGCCGCAACGTGACGCTGGACGTGGAGCTGGGCCGACGCCAGCTGGGCGACCTGAACGCCGAAGCCCGCGCCCTGCCCAGCATGAAAAGCCTGCCGCCCGGCGTGAAGATTGCCGAGCTGGGCGACGCGCAGGAGATGCGGTCGCTGTTCGCCAGTTTTGGCATTGCCATGCTGATTGGCGTGCTGTGCATTTACGGTGTGCTGGTGCTGCTGTTCCATGACTTCTTGCAGCCCGTCACCATTCTGGCGGCTCTGCCCCTGAGCATTGGCGGCGCCTTCGTCGCCTTGTTGCTGACCGGGCGGGCACTGTCCATGCCTTCCATGATCGGCCTCATCATGCTGATGGGCATCGTCACGAAGAACTCGATTCTGCTGGTGGATTACGCCATTTTGGCGCGTGAAAAGGGCATGAGCCGCTTTGACGCGCTGGTGGACGCTTGCCACAAGCGCAGCCGCCCGATCCTCATGACCACCATTGCCATGGGCGCCGGCATGCTGCCGCTGGCCCTGGGCTGGGGCGCCGACCCGAGCTTTCGCTCACCGATGGCGATTGCGGTGATTGGCGGGCTCATGACCTCCACGCTGCTGAGTCTGCTGGTGGTGCCTGCCGTGTTCACCTATATCGACGACCTGGAGCATTGGTTCAGGCGCATGGCCGCGAAGTTGCAAAGACGCCGCGGCGAGGCAACCGGGGCAGAACCAGCGATTGCAGCGGACAGAAAAGCGGCAGAATCGCCGGCACCGTGAGCAGAAATTGAAGGTTGACTGCTTGGCCTGAAATACAAGACAAATCGGCTCTCGGCCCTTTATTGACGGGCATGAACAGCTATTTATTTAATAGCTTGTGGGCTTGACCGAATCTTCTGCACCAGCGCCGTGGTCGAATAGCCATCGACAAACGGAATCGCCAGCGCCTTGCCGCCATAGCGTTCCACCACAGCGGTTTCGGCGAGCTTGCGCATGTCGTAGTCGCCGCCCTTGACCAGAACATCCGGCTTGAGCTCGGTGATCAGTTCCAGGGGCGTGTCCTCGTCAAACCAGGTGACCAGGCTGACCGACTCCAGCGCCGCCATCAGTGCGGCACGATCTTGCTGATTGTTCAGCGGACGATCCGGGCCTTTGCCCAGCCGTTTCGCCGAGGCATCGGTATTGAGCGCCACCACCAGACTGGCGCCGAGCTGGCGGGCCTGGGCCAGGTAAAGGGCATGGCCGCAATGCAGCACATCAAACACGCCGTTGGTAAACACGACGGGTCGCGGTAGCGCTGCCACACGCGCCTGCGCGTCTTCGCGCGCAGCCATCTTGGCTAAAAATGCCGGCGCGCTCACACGGCTTGCGGCTTGGTGTCGGGCATCGCAGACACCGCCATCTCGCGGCTCAGCTCCTTGCGGTAGCGGTTGAGTTCCTGCACGGTTTTAAAATTCTGGTTCATCAACAGGCTCATGTTGTGCAGGATGCGATCCACCACTTTGCCTTCCCACGCCGCATCAAACTTGATTTGCGTGTCGAGCCAGTGCTCCAGCCACTCGGGATTGGGCAGACGGCTTTGAACGGTGTCGCGTGGGAACAGGGTTTTGTTCACATGCAGATTGGTCGGGTGCAGCGCCTGCGACGTGCGGCGGGCACTGGCCATCAGGACACCGACCTTGGTGAAGGCGGCCTTGGCCTCATTGCCGAACTTGTTGATGGCGCGCTTCATGTAGCGCAGGTAAGCGCCGCCGTGGCGCGCTTCGTCCTGGCTGAGCTGGGTATAAATCTGCTTGATGACGGGCTCGGTGTGCCATTCGCTGGCGCAGCGATACCAGTGGTTCAGCCGAATCTCGCCGCAAAAATGCAGCATCAGGGTTTCCAGCGGGGGGGCCGGCTCGAACTCGAAGCGCACTTCGTGCAGCTCTTCTTCTGTGGGCGCTAGCTCGGGCCTGAAGTGCTTGAGGTATTCCATGAGCACCAGCGCGTGTTTTTGCTCTTCAAAAAACCAGATCGACATGAAGGCCGAAAAATCACTGTCGTCCTTGTTGTCACGCAAAAACATTTCCGTTGCCGGCAACGCCGACCACTCGGTGATGGCGTTCATCTTGATGGTCTGTGCCTGCTCGTCAGTCAGTTTCGAGGCATCAAAACTGGCCCAGGGAATGTCCTTGTCCATGTCCCAGCGGACGGCTTCAAGTTGTTTAAACAGTTCGGGGTAAAGCATAGAAGCTCCTTGCAACGGATACGCAGAAAAATCTGCCTCGGATGTTCTGGCGGTCCATCCTGGGGATTGGTCGCAATTTTAGGCGGCTAATGTGACGACAGGAGACTTGCAGGCTATTTACCTACAGAGTAGCGTTGTTTCGGCCCTCAGGTCGGAAGGCGTGCCGGCAAGAGGCCGTCCCCGCGATGTTTGCAGCCTGTGTCCGCACAGCCGTCCTGGCCAGTCTCTGCGCGAGACGATGCCGTTGGCAAAAAAATGCCAAAATAAATTGGCTTCAATCAACTGTCAGCGAGTATTGCCATGGTCGCCCTCCCTCTCAAACCTTTGCGCCTGATCACCTTGCTCGCCAGCATCGCGCTGTCCGCTCCAGCGGTCTGGTCGCAACGCCCGGCGCGCCTGCGCCGCTTGCTGCGCCAGCGGCCTGCTCCGGGCTTTTGCAACAGAACGTCTTGCGCCTGCAGGATGAAAAACCGCAGTCGCTTTGCCAGTACAGCGGCAAAGTCGTGGTCGTGGTCAATACCGCCAGCTTTTGCGGCTTCACGCCGCAATACAAGGGCCTGGAAGAACTTTATGCCAAATACAAAGACCGCGGACTGGTGGTGCTGGGCTTTCCCTCCAACGACTTTTCGCAGGAAACCGGTAGCAACAAGGAAATTGCGGATTTCTGCGAGAGCACCTTCGGCGTGAAATTCCCGATGTTCACAAAAACCACCGTGTCCGGCAAAGACGCCAGCCCCCTGTTCAAGCAGCTGGCCGACAAAACCGGTACCACGCCGCGCTGGAACTTTTACAAATACGTGATTGCGCGGGATGGTGTTAACGCGACCAGCTTCAACTCCCTGGCCGGCCCCACCAGCCGTCAGTTTGTTCAAGAGATCGAGAAACAGCTGGCCAGCCAGTAAGCCTGAAAAGCCGTTACTCCAAGTAAAACCATCACCCAGTCACCATGTTGACTAAGCGGCAACTTTTCTTGTTTGATGGCATAGGGGCCAATTTTTCACCAGCCATCACGCGCTGCCAACGGCGTTCAAAGCAAGCCGCCTCACGGCGCGCCAAACGCTTGGCACAGCCTCCATCCTGTCGGATAGGCCGGCCGCGACAGGTTTTTTGCGTTAACAAAAATTTACTTGAAGCATCGCGCACAGGTGGGAACTACCACCGCCTAGCCTATCTCTAAAACTTGTGTTGGTCGCTCCCCAGCAGGCAGCGGCGGTCACATGACTCTTTTACTGTTGCGAAGCCTTCTGAACCGACTTGGTTTGGATGCAATTCCGGGGTGCTCATCCTCCTCCTCTTTCATTCGCGCCGGACCGCTTCGCAGCATTTTTATCTTGCGGGAACCGCATGAGCGGCGCTCCCCTGCGGGTTGCCGTCATCGGTTCCGGTATTTCGGGGCTGGCCGTTGCATATGCCCTGCTCGGCCTTTGTCGAAACGCCGCTCACGGCGCACAAGCAGTTCAGCACGCCCGAACATTCACCGCGATCATTGGCATGCCGCTGAAGAGCTGTATGAAAAGCTGCCGCTGGTGGGCGGCTTGATGCGCTGGTTCAAAAAGCGCGCCAGGCAGAAAAGTGCTTAATTTGCTATATTTTTAATAGCTATTTGTGCCCGTATTTATTGGGCTTAAGTCACTTTTTTGCTCTAAAAAATCAGCTTGGATGGGTTTCCACGAAGCTGGGGCGTTGAAGCAGTTTTTCCTGCAACTTTGCCAGATTGGGACAGGTCTCGCGCCAATTGATCTGGGCGAAGCGCAAATCCAGATAACCCAGCGCGCAGCCAACCGCCACATCCGACAGGCTGAGGTGAATGCCGCTGCAAAAAGGCTTGTCGCCCAAGCCGGTGCTCATGGCTTTGAGCGTGGCGTCAATTTTGCCCATCTGCCGCGCTATCCAGGCGTCGCTGCGCTGCTCGGCACTGCGGCCCGGCCAGGTGGCCTCCAGCCGGGCCAGGATGGCCGCATCGAGCAAACCGTCGGCCAGCGCCTCCCAGGTTTTGACCTCGGCACGCTCGCGGCCCTGAGTGGGAATGAGCTTGCCCACGGGCGACAGGGTATCCAGGTATTCGACGATCACGCGGGAGTCAAACACGGCTTCACCGCCTTCCATGATCAGGCAAGGCACCTTGCCCAAGGGGTTGGAAGCGATGATGCTGGTATTAGCCGCCCAGACATCTTCCAGTATCAGCTGGTAGTCGAGCTTTTTCTCAGCCATCACAATGCGCACTTTACGTACGTAGGGGCTGGTGGCGGATCCGATGAGTTTCATGGTAGGAGGGGGATCGAGATCGTGGTCTGGGGAAAGCGTATTCTATCGAGTCAACCCCCGTCCCGGCTGATGTAGCGCAAAGGCGCGCAAAGCTGCACCGTTTCAGCGTCCCACCGCTGCAGGTAGCCAGCCTACAATTGCCGCATGAGCTTTTCACCCATCAATGCCCTGTCTCCACTGGACGGCCGCTACGCCAGCAAACTTAGCCAACTACGCCCCCTGATGTCCGAGCAAGGCTATATGCACCGCCGGGTTCAGGTGGAGGTTGCTTGGTTTATTGCCCTGTCGGATGCCAAATTCGCCGA
The DNA here is from genome assembly GCA_002381615.1 of Polaromonas sp. UBA4122. GTDB lineage: Bacteria > Pseudomonadota > Gammaproteobacteria > Burkholderiales > Burkholderiaceae_C > Polaromonas. Next base: position 54,233 of record DFWY01000009.1, read on the forward strand.
ATTCAAGCCGCTCAGCCCCGGCGCACGCACCTACCTGCTGGGCCTCGTCAAAAACTTCTCGGAAGCCGATGCGGGCGCCATCAAGGACATTGAAAAAACCACCAACCACGACGTGAAAGCCGTGGAGTACTGGATCAAGTCGAAATTTGAAGCCCGGCCAGAGCTGCAGGGCGCCAGCGAATTCGTCCACTTTGCCTGCACCAGCGAAGACATCAACAACACCAGCCATGCGCTGCAGCTGCGCGCCGGGCGCGATCTGGTGGTGCTGCCGGGGCTGGACCGCATCGTGCTGAAGCTGCGCGAAATGGCCCATGTCTATGCCGAGGTTCCCATGCTCAGCCGCACCCACGGCCAGACCGCCAGCCCGACCACCGTGGGCAAGGAAATCGCCAACGTGGTGGTGCGCCTGCAGATCGCCTGCGCGCGCATCGCGGCTGTGAAAATTCTGGCCAAAATGAACGGCGCCGTGGGCAACTACAACGCCCATCTGTCGGCCTGGCCCGACTTTGACTGGGAAGCCTTCAGCAAAAAGGTCGTCGAAACGCCCGAACCGCTGGGCCTGGGCCTGAACTTCCAGCCCTACAGCATCCAGATCGAGCCGCACGACTACATGGCCGAGCTGTTCGACGCCGTGGCGCGCGCCAACACCATACTGATCGACCTGGCGCGCGATATCTGGGGTTATGTCAGCGTGGGCTACTTCAAGCAGCGCCTGAAGGAGGGTGAAGTCGGCTCCTCCACCATGCCGCACAAGGTCAACCCGATTGACTTTGAAAACGCCGAAGGCAACCTGGGCCTGGCCAATGCGCTGCTCAGGCACATGAGCGAGAAACTGCCCATCAGCCGCTGGCAGCGCGACCTCAGCGACTCCACCGTGCTGCGCAACATGGGCGTGGCCCTGGGCTACGGCGCACTGGCCTATGCCTCACTGCTGACCGGACTGAACAAGCTTGAACTCAATCGCGAAGCGCTTGACGATGACCTGAACGCCTCGTGGGAAGTGCTGGCCGAACCGATACAGACGGTGATGCGCCGTTACGGCGTGCATGGCGCTTACGAGAAACTCAAGGAAGTGACCCGCGGCAAAACCGTCAAGGCCGAAGATCTGCATGGACTGATCCGCTCGCTGGAAATTCCCGAGCCTGAAAAGCTGCGCCTGCTGGCGATGACACCCGCCAGCTACATCGGCATGGCGGCGACGCTGGCCAAACGGGTTTAAGAACTAAGTTTAAAGCAGTCCTGGAGCGCTGGCTGAAAGGCCCGCACGCTCATCGGCGGACTCACCCGCTGCTGCGCCAAAGCAGACGCGGCAGGCGAAACAGATTGGTCGCCTAAGCCGGCTCAGGCGGCATGGCCGCGCCACACTGCCAGCACTGCTCAAAGCCGCCTTCGACGATTTCCCCGCAGCGGCACAGCCAGCGCCGTTGCGGCATGTTTTGCAGCGCGTGCAGCAGCTCGCGTGCCCGAGGCTCCTCTTCATCATGCGTGAGCCAGACTTCGGGCAGGCACTGGTCAGGCGGCAGTTCACCCGCTATGCCGCTCAAAAAATAGCGCTGCACACTGGCAGCTATTCCGGCCTGCTGCAAGGCGTCAGCCCACAGCGCAGCGATGGCAATGTTGGGGGCGCGGGTCAGTCTAAGCATGTACCAGTGTAGGCCAGATAGGCGGGTGTTTACTACTAAATTAATAGCTGCCTGTGCCCGTCCTGTAAGGGCTGGAGGCCTAAAAGTCTTGTATTTTCAGTTTTTTCCAGGCGACTGGGCCGGCGTTTTGTTTTCAAGCGCCCGGTCGGCATAGCGGCCAAAGCGCCAGGCTGTCGCCTCCAGCGTGATGCGCCGCCAGGTACTGCGCTTCTCGGCGGGCGTCATTTCGGGCCAGTGCTGCACTTCGTCGAAGGTGCGGCCGCAGCCCTTGCACAGCGCATCGCCCTGGCTGGTCGAGCAGATGGCGATGCAGGGCGTGTCGGCCGTTGTGTCGTACCAGGCGCTCCAGGCGGCCAGCGCCCTGGGCGGAAAGCTCTTTTCGTCCGCCTCGTCCTCATGCTGGAAAACCATGAGCGCGTACACCTCGGCCAGCGCATGCAATTCGGGCGCCAGCGTCACGCCGTCATGTGAGGGCTTGTTGTCGCGCCAGTAGTTGATGGCGGCTTCAATGTCGGTGATGTGGATGCCGGGCATGGGGAAAAAGAAAAATGCGGGAAAAATACGAGAAAGGCGCGGTCCGCGTCATCGGCGAAGCTGCAGAGCCGGGCTGCTCATTATCGGCGGGACAGCGGGCAGCTCCATAACAGCGCGGGCATGCTGAGGGGATGGCGATGAAAGACCCCGGTGTTTGCAGGAAATCCTTTTTACTGTCAAATAGCGCAACGAAGGGGAGTAACTCCCTTGGGTTGCTGCCATGTTCAATCACGGACGCCGCAGCAAAATCGCTTCAGCAAGTCGTCATCACGAAGTTCACACTTCCGGCTTGTTGGGCATGCAGCAACACTGCATGTCGAGCCAGACCTTCGATTGAAACCTGAACAGGTTTGATCGAGGCGTTCGCGGCATCCATCATCCGCACCACTCACTGCACTCACTGTGCCTGTTCAGTTTCAATAAATCCGGAAATCCATCCTGCGGATTTCCACGTCGAAACTTGATATGGAGTGTGAACAATGGAATTATTTACAGCCCCCTGGTGGTCCGCCCTGCTGGCGATCATTTTCATCGACCTGATGCTCGCTGGCGACAACGCCATCGTGATTGCGCTGGCCGCCCGCAAGCTGCCGCCCCACTTGCAGAAAAAAGCCATTGCCTGGGGCGCTATCGGGGCCATTGTGGTCCGCTCAGCCATGACGGTGGGCGTTGTGTGGCTGCTGAGGATTCCCGGCCTGATGCTGCTGGGCGGCCTGGGGCTGCTATGGATCGCCTACAGGCTGCTGGCCGACCAGGACGACAAGGCGCACGCTGGGCCGGTTGCCAGCACCTTCTGGGGCGCCATGAAAACCATTGTCGTGGCCGACGCCTTGATGGGCATTGACAACGTGCTGGGTGTGGCCGGTGCCGCGCACGGCTCGTTTGACCTGGTCATCATCGGCCTGCTGGTGAGCGTGCCGATTGTGGTGTTTGGCAGCACGATGGTGCTCAAACTGCTGGAGCGTTTTCCCATCATCATCAATGCCGGTGCCGCCGTGCTGGCGTTCACAGGCGCCAAGATGATGGTGAGCGAGCAGTTGCTTGACTCGATTTACGGGGGGCCGAACGCCTTGCCCTCCCTTGAGGCCCTGCATACTGCGGCCGAATGGGCCACCTACACGCTGGCCATTGCCGGCGTGCTGGGCGCGGGCTGGTGGGCCAAGCGGCGCGCCAAATCCGAATGCGATGCCAACGCTGCGCAGACGATGAAGGCCTGATTCTGGCTACTCCGGCACACCGTGCGGTGGTATTCTGAGGCCATGAAACTCCTCATCAACTGGCTTTTAAGTGCGACTGCCTTGCTGGCGGTGGCGTATCTCTATTCAGGCGTGGTGGTGAGCAGCTTTACGGCGGCGCTGATTGCAGCGGCCGTGCTGGGCGCCCTGAACATGGTGGTGCGTCCCATCCTGGTGTTGTTGACCCTGCCCGTCACGCTGGTGACGCTGGGTCTGTTCCTCTTCGTCGTCAACGCGCTGATGTTCTGGGCCGCTGCCAGCCTGGTTACCGGCGTGAGCGTGAAGGGTTTTGGCGCAGCCCTGATTGGCTCGCTGATTTACTCGGTGCTGCAGCTAGCGATCGACTTTGTCTTGCAGCGCCTGTTCTTTAATAAGTAGCTCGACCTGGCGGGTTCGCGTGTCAATGATTGAGCCCTCCACATAGTCCGCGCTGCTGGGGTTGCTGCGCATCAGCGACTGCGCGGCCTTGAAGCGGTCCCGCGCCGCCGGGTAGTCCAGTTGTGCGGCCCGGCTTTCGGCATCGGCGCGAATTGCCCGGACAGTCTGGTTTTGCTGGCCGTACGCCACGGCGAGCAATTGCCAGGCCATCGCATCTTTGGGATGGGCCGCCACCCAGGTCTGCAGCCGGTCCGAGACGTCTCGCGCCCGGTGCGCCGCCATCAATGAGCGGGCCTGCGTCAAGACCTCAGCGCGCGAGCGGGTCTTGGCCATATCGACCGATGATGCAGAGGGAGGAACCACACCCGCCAGCAAATCAATCTCAATGGCCAGCAGCTCCACTGCCGTGTTGGCGCGTGGGATTTCAGCGGTGAGCGGTTTGAGCCGGGTCAAAAGGCTTCGCGCGCCCGCAAAATCGCGCAACTGGGCCGCCGCAAATACCCCGCCATACAGCGCTCCCGCGTCGCGGATGTTGTCCGCCGAGGCCGGGGACGCAAGCGCCTGCAACGAAGCGCTGCGGTGCCGGGCTTCGGCCACTATGGCGTGCAGCGCGTCGACCCCGGGAACCGCCAGAATTCGGGCGCGCGCGGCCATCATGGCGTGCAGCTCATGCGCCTTGCCAGCGTTTGCCTGGCTCTCTTTGCTTGGCTGGATGGCCGCCGCCGAAGACAACTGCAAGCGCGACTGCGCTTCGGCAATGCGCTGGGTGGTCAGTGGGTGTGAGCGCAGGTAAGGGAAGGCCCCGCTGTCGTTCAGCCTTGCGGCCTGTTGCAGTTTTTCAAACATCGTCGTCACGCCACGGCTGTCAAACCCGGCATCGGTCATGACGCCAAAACCGACGCGGTCGGCTTCGCGCTCCATGTCGCGCGAAAAGTTAAGCTGACCCTGTGCCGCAACGGCCTGCCCACCGACGATGGCTGCGCTGGCGGCGTTCGGGCTTTTGTTGGCAGCCAGGACGCCCAGAATCATGGCGGCAATCATCCAGGGCGCCTGCCGGCTCTGCTGCGTCATCAGCCGCGAAATATGCCGCTGCGTGACATGGCTGAGCTCGTGTGCCAGTACGGCAGCCATCTCATCCGAACTGCCCACCGAGCCAATCAGGCCCAGATGCACCCCAAAATACCCGCCGGGCAAGGCAAACGCATTGATGCTTCGGTCACGGATCAGAAAAAGGTCCCAGGCAAAGCGCTCATCCAGCTCCGCCTGAAGTTCGCCCCGCGAACGCGCCGCCGTCAGCAGAGGCTGCCAGATGCTTTGAAGGTAGTCCCCGAGTACCGGGTCATCGACATAGTCCGGGTCGCGATAAATGCTGGCGGCAATGCGGTCGCCAATGCGCCGCTCCGCCGCCGCCGACAGCTCGGAGTTGTCACCCAGCGAAGGCAGCGAGCCCGTCGCACCGCCAGACGCACTTCGTGGTGCTTGAGCCAGCGAGAAGTTGGTAGCCGCCATGAACACCAGGGCCGCCAGCGCCAGCCGGGTCCGGGCAAGGCGCTGTGTTGGCGGGGCGTTTTTAGAACGAATCAAGGGAAACAAAAGCAATCACCTCTGCGGTGTGGGTGGATTCACAAACATGCTCTTATGATGACGGATGGTTGTAAAGGTTCTGTAACAGCATGACGACGTCTTCTCCTTCTTCTTCAGCACTCACCCACTTCGACAGTCAGGGCCAGGCCCACATGGTTGATGTGGCGGCCAAGCCGGCCACGCACCGCATCGCCATCGCCCAAGGCCGTATCGTCATGAATCCGGCAACGCTCTCGATCATTCTGGCAGGTAGCGCCAAAAAAGGCGATGTGCTGGGCATCGCACGCGTTGCCGGCATCATGGCCGCCAAAAAGACCAGCGACCTGATCCCGCTGTGCCATCCGCTGGCGCTGACCCGGGTTGCTATTGATTTTGTAGCTGCTCCCATAGTCAGTACGGGAGCTAAAGGCCTTATGGAGGGTGAAACAGGGGCTGTCACCTGCACCGCCACGGTAGAAACTGTCGGCCCCACCGGCGTGGAGATGGAAGCGCTGACCGCCGTCAGCGTCGCACTGCTCACCATCTACGACATGTGCAAGGCGGTGGACCGCGGCATGACCCTCACCGACGTGAAACTGCTCGAAAAGCACGGGGGGAAATCGGGGGACTGGGTAAGTGGTTGATTTGGCTGTGTTTTTCGCACATTGATCAAACGCATACGGTTGAATTTCACTATTGATGCATTGTCTTAATTGGTTGTGTCCCGTTAGCCGCTGACGAGCGCACT
>DFWY01000005.1:0-18569 GCA_002381615.1 Polaromonas sp. UBA4122
TCAAAGCACACCGCAGTCGCTTTGTACGCGAGTACCTGGACAGCTTGGGCGGACACATCCAAATTGCATTCCTGCCGCCCTACGCACCAGACATAAATCCCGTCGAGTACCTGTGGGCTTGGCTCAAACGCCACGCCATGGCCAACTACTGTCCCAACGATCTGAGCGAACTGCATGTCACCGCGCGCAGCAAACTCAAGAGCGCTCAAAAGCGTCCCTCGATCATTGCCGCTTGTTGGAAACAGGCTACGTTGTGGTGATGTCATGAATTACGGAAGTCTCAATAATAACCCTCAGCAGAGCCGTCGCTCTGGACTTGATGCGACAGAAACCCCTCGTACGGTGCGGTCCGGCGGCGTTCGACGTGGTTCGCCATGTCTAAATGTATGTGTAGGTAAGTGTGGTAACCGTTCTGCGCAACGTGTGCCAGCGCACAGTCCATCTTGCGGCGAAGTGTAATTCTTGTAACTGTGATGCACCGCGCGAAAGCGATTGTGCAGCACCGTTTGTCTTTGAGCCGACAGTGGGTCGGTCGATCACATTGAGAATCTTTTTTTGATCAAATTAATAGGAGAATAAAATGAGTCAATTCAAGAGAAATTCCAGCGTTCTGCCCTTGTTTATGGCCTCGTTGCTGGCCGCTTTACTGGCCGGATGCGGCGGCGGAGGAGATGGTGGGCCTACAGCTACAGGCCCAAGCGCCTACAAATTGGCGTCTGTAGGAGGCGTTGGCCCGGCGCCGGTCAACCTTAGATCAGCCGGTACTTTCACGATTCTGAGCAAAACCGGGATCACCGACGTTTATGCATCTGCGATTGTTGGGGATGTTGGAACGAGCCCCATCACCGGTGCTGCTCTGCTCCTCACGTGTGGCGAAGTGACGGGGAAAGTTTACGTCGTCGATGCGGCGGGTCCTCTTCCCTGCGCGATCAATGATGCCACTACCCTGACCGCGGCGGTGCTCGACATGGAAACCGCGTACCTCGACGCTGAGGGACGCGTATCGCCCGATTTCACCGAGCTGGGCGCTGGTGAGGTGGGTGGGCTGACCCTCGCTCCTGGCCTCTACAAATGGGGCACCCCTCTTAAAATATCAACGGATGTCACGCTCAAGGGTGGTCCGAACGATGTCTGGATCTTCCAGGTGGCGGGAACCCTGAATCAGGCCAACGGTACGCGGGTGACGCTGGCTGGCGGCGCACAGGCCAAGAACATCTTCTGGCAGGTTGCTGACGCTGTGACCCTTGGCACGACCGCTCACTTTGAGGGCGTCGTGCTGGGTAAAACGCTGGTCGCCGTGAATACTGGCGCATCGGCGAACGGCAGACTGTTGGCACAAACTGCGGTCACTCTCCAAATGAACGCTGTCACACAACCCGCGCCGTAAGGACGCAAGGAGCACCATGGCCGGGACCAAGGAGACGGCAACCAATGGGTTCGTTCTTGTTTCCGGCGTGTTCGATTTACGATGAAGGGCTTACGCCGTGGCGGCGCTGATGTTGACGCATAATCACCATCGTCGCCGTCACGGTGTTCCTGCATCGCCAGGGCGGCCGGTGATGGATGACAAATGATTGACCTGAATTTCTGTACCGATAGTGTTCGAGTGCTGCTACTCGGCATAGTGCTGGCGGCCAGCGCGGGTGAGGCGGTGGCTACTCTTGGACAAGCACCCTCAACGCCCCCGGTGGCTTCACCTTCGACCCCGGTGGCGGGCGCAAGAATGCTTGCAGCCACGCCAACCGCGCGGTCCAGTCTTTACACGCTTCACGAGGTTCAGCTTGAAAATGGGACAATCGTTCGGGAATATGCAACGCCTGCGGGGCAGGTTTTCGCCGTGGCGTGGCGCGGGCCTGTATTGCCGGACCTGAGCGCATTGCTGGGTGACTATTTCAATACCTTCAAAGCCGAAACTGACCAGGCCCGCATGACGGGCAGGCGTGGTTCACCAGTGAACATTGAACGCAACGGACTGGTCGTCAGGTCCAACGGGCGCATGCGAAACTTTTTTGGACACGCTTATGCGCCTGACCTGATCCCGGCTGGTGTCAATATCAAAGATGTGCTTCAATAATTTTTTGAGTCGCGCTGTCTCGGCGGCTCTGCTTGTGACTTTGGTCACGGCTTGCGGCGGTGGCGGTGGCGGATCAACGCCTGCACTGAATAGCGTACCGGGCACGCCCACACTAAATAGTCTGCCCATTCCGCCTGCGGTGAGCAATGCGCTCAGTGTCACTGTAGACGCGGGCCCCGCTGGCACCGGCTACAACGTCAACCGCTTGTACACGGATGTCACCATCTGCCACCCGGGCAGCAGCACCCAATGCCAGACCATTGACCATGTGCTGGTGGATACCGGCTCGATGGGTTTGCGGCTTTTGTCTAGCGCGATGGCATCCACCTTGAATCTGAATCGGCAGACAGCCACCAGTGGTTTACCTTTGCTCAATTGTGCGCAGTTCGTCGACAACACTTTCACCTGGGGCCCGGTGGCGACGGCCGATATTGTGCTGGGCGGCAAGACAGCAGCCAGTGTGCCGATTCAAATCATCGCGGACCCGGCGTTTGGCAGTCTGGCAGCGGCATGTTCGACAGGCACCTTAATGAATACAGCGGCCACACTAGGTGCGAACGGCATTATTGGGCTTGGATTGCTCAAGGAAGACTGTGGGGCAAATTGCACCAACATTACCAACAACGGTTTTTATTACACATGCACCACCGCTAGCTGCACGACCACCACCGGTGCGAAGGCAAGTATTGCCCAACAGGTGAAGAATCCGGTTCCCTTGTTTGCGGCAGACAACAACGGCGTGTTGATCGACTTGCCCGCCGTCAGTTCGGCTGGCGCGTCCAGCCTGAGCGGATCGCTGATTTTTGGCATCGGCACGCAAGCGAACAACCAAATCACGTCCGGTGGTGTTCTGACGACAAGCTCTTCGGGCGACATCACCACTTTGCTTGCCGGTCAAACCCTGAACACCAGCGTCATCGACACCGGATCCAATGGCCTTTATTTTGATTCCGGCACGATACCGACCTGCGGGGGGGGCGGTAGCGCCGGTTTTTATTGTCCAAGCTCACTCATCATTTTGTCGGCAACGCTGGTAGGCGCCAATGCGGTGAGTATTCCGGTTTCGTTTTCAATTGACAACGCGTTGGCGCTGTTTGCGGATGCCACCAAGGCGGTTCTTCCGGCTTTGTCCGGGCCCATCGGTGACGCGCATACTTTTGATTGGGGCTTGCCCTTCTTTTACGGGCGCCGGGTGTTTATTGGCATCGAGGGGCAGGCATCAGCGCTTGGAACGGGCCCTTTTTATGCATTTTGAGGCCTGCTGGCCGTAAGCTCCAATTCCCCGGTTGAACCCCAGTTCAACGCTGCTTTTCGGTTATTCGAGACGAAATCGTGACGGACCGCTTCGGTCACAAACCAGCCGGATGAGTGCGGGCCAGAATGGTTCTTTGTCTTGTCCGAAAAAATCAAGCAGTGCTGCGGCGGTTGGCTGCGGCAATTCTTCCGGAATGAAATGACCGGCGGGCAGGGCCTGACCCGTTACTTGGCCCGCGCACTGCACCTGCCAGAGCCGCGAGCGGCTTGAACAGCTTGTTCACCACACCGCGCTCGCCCCACAGCACCAGCGTGTCGCAGGCGATCTTGCCGCCATCGTGAGCCTGTTGGGCGCGGCTTTCCCGGTCATGATCGAGGTCGATGCCGGCGCTGGCGCGGTAGTCTTCGCAGGCGCTGTGAATCGCCTCGGGCGTGCAGAAGCAGCGTTCGTATTCAGCCAGCGCTGCTGCTTCGATATAGCCCAAACCACTGGAGCCCCAGCCGCCGAGCTTGGCATGCAGGTAGGCCAGCGCATTGCCACCAATCATGGTTTCGGGCAGGGGGGCGGGCTGGATCAGGTGGAACCAGTGGTAGTAGGCGCGGGCAAAGGCCATGTCGGTGGCGTTGTACATGTCCAGCCTGTGCGCCACACGGCCACCGCGGTCATGGCCGCACAGGAAGAAATGGTCGATGCCCAGCGCATCCATCACAGCCACCATGTCGTGGGTCATGTTGCGCTTGCTGTAATTGCTGTGGTCGGGCAGGCCGGGTGTTTTGGAGGAATCCCCGTAGCCGCGCAGGTCGGGTATGACCAGAAAGTAGCTTTGGCTCAGGCGCTCCGCCACCCAGTGCCAGATCACATGAGATTGTGGAAAGCCGTGTAGCAACAGCAGGGCAGGGCGCTGCGGCTCGCCAAGCGTCACCTGTGAAAACCTGGCATGGATGGACGCGCCATTGACTTTGAAACGGCGCGATTCAAAGCCGTCAAACCAGTGGCTCTCTGGATTTATGCGGGTTTCCCTCCCCTGTCTGTGGTGGGTTCTGGTGGCGGGTCCGAGCATACGCCAGCGCAGCAGTAGCCGCTGCTGATGGACGCGCAGTGGGCCTTGCCTCGCGCGATGAATTTGTGGCGTGGCCTTCAATGTCACAATCTACGCTGCGTGACAAATTACCCCTTGTTGCGCCCCCGGCCTTTGCTCTCTTTAAGGACGCCTGACACCGTGCATCCCATTCGCCCTATTGATCCCGTCATCACTTTTCGTAACAGCCAGGGTGAAGCCGTTCGCGGTACGCTGACCAACGTCCAGCGCCGCTCGCTGGTAATCGAAATCTATAACCCATACTCGATTGTCCAGGTCAGCGAGGTACTCAGCGATCTCACTATACGGTCTGGCGAGCGGAGTATTTACAAGGGCAAGGCGGTGGTGACCAGCCTGCTCAATACCGGGCTGATGGCGGTGGTATCGGTGGCGCTGGTCGACGAATGGTCTGACCTGAATGTCGTGCGAGGTGACTTGTCGCGCGTGTCTGACGAGGCGCTACGCTTCGTCGACGACTGGCAAAGCCGCTTTTGCATCGGCCGCAGTTATCAGGTGGCTGTGAGCGAAGCAAGAGCCTTTCTGTCAGAAACCTCACGATGGGCAGATCAGGCTGACATGAGTGGTGTCCTGCCACTTGGCGAGGATGGGCGCATCCGCTCGGATGTGTTTCTTGACTTGGCTACGCCGATTATGGCGAAGGGGGCGGAGTACTTTGCCTGGATAGAGGACGAGACTAGGTCTGTGCCTGCAGAGGATGCTGCGGCTCACCGCAGCTTTGTGCAAGCGGCGTTGCACCCCTTGCTGCTGCGTGCCCCCTTTGTTTACCGGACTTTCGCCAAACCTCTCGGTTACGCCGGCGACTACGAGATGGTCAACCAGTTACTCGGAGATCCGCAGCAGGGAACCAGCACCTATTTCCAGGTCGTCAATGCGCAGTTTCTTCAGGCTGCCGTGGCGGAGGCGCACCGCAACCGCATCAACATTCTGGTGGACTTTCTCCACCGGGCCGCCGAGTTGGCTGAGCGGGAGCAGCGGAAGGTGCGCATCCTGAATGTCGGTTGCGGGCCAGCGGTGGAGATTCAGCGATTCATCGAGACATATCCGGATCCCGAGCGTCTGTCGTTCACCTTGGTGGATTTCAGTGAGGAAACTTTGGCGTACACGCGAGCTTGCATGGATAGCGCTGCTCGCGCGAAGGGCAAGACCGTGGATGTTCAATTCGTGCATGAGTCGGTACACGATTTACTCAAGCGCGCGGTGCGCCCCGACGCGGCAGCGGACGGTGAGCTTTTCGATTTTGTCTACTGTGCGGGCTTGTTTGACTACCTGTCGGACAAGGTTTGCGCACGGCTGTTGCAATATTTTGTGCAACGCAGCCGCGAAGGTGGGAGCATTCTCGTGACCAACGTGCATTCGAGCAACCCGCAGACGGGTGTGATGGAGCATGTCCTGGAATGGCATTTGATCTACCGCGACGAGCGCATGATCGAGTCCGTGTTGCCTTCGCCGCGTGAGGTCACCCGCATCTACACCGATGTCACGGGCGTGAATGTATTCGCCGAGTTTCGCGTCCCGACGCGGCCCTGAGCGACTACCCCCTTGCCCATGAGCCGCCGCCAGACTCTGCTCCGCTACAACCAGGCGCTGCACGATCTACGCATTGCCCACAGCAAGACGGGCTGCCTGTTTTCGATCTCGTTGGTGCTCCTGGGCGTGGGCCTGGATTACGGCATGTATCCAGGCCATCTGAAGGAATTCTTTGCCGCCCGCCTGCTGATAGCAGGGCTGACACTGCTGATTTTGCTGGCTATCCTTAGCAAGCGAGGCCAGCCGCATGTGCGTTCACTGACCTTTCTATGGCTCGCGCTGCCGCAGATGATGATCGGCTGGATGATCGCGGTGACCGATGGCTCGGCCTCCATCTACTTCGTAGGGCTGCAACTCGCCTTTTTTGGCGGGAGCATGATCATCCCGGTAAATCACCTCGAGGGTTTGGGGTACGGTTTGTTTACTGATATTGTGTACTCACTGGCCTGTTATTTTCATCCAGGTGGAATCCAGGACTCAGGGCAATTCATGTCCAACCTCTTGTTCTTATCGTTTGCGGCAGTCATTTCAGCGGGGGCCGCCTATTTCACCGAGCTGGGCCGCATGCGCATGTTCTCGCTGCAAGAGCAGGTGGCGGCGCAAAATGACGCCCTGCAAAAGACCAACACCGCCCTCGCCGAAGTCAAAGGCCAGCTCATCCAGCGTGAAAAAATGGCGGCCTTGGGCACTTTGTCGGCGGGCCTGCTGCATGAGGTCAACAACCCGGTGAACTACAGCCTGATGGCGATCAACATGGCCTTGACGGATCCGGCCGCCGCGCAAAGCGCCGAACTCAAGGAGAGCCTGACCGACGCGCACGAGGGCATGCAGCGCGTGCAAAATATTGTGTCCGACCTCAAAACCTTTGCCTACCAAAAGCCCGGCGTGGACAGCCAGCGTATGTTTCTGCTCGAAAAAGCCATTCAGTCAGCGTTGCGCCTGACCAGTTTTGACCTCAAGGGTATCGAGGTGGACCTTGCGCTGCCGCAAGACACGCATGTGATGGGCGATGAGCCGGCCATCATTGGCGTGCTGATCAACCTGCTGAGCAATGCCGCGCAGGCCTTGCATCGCGCCGGGCGTGAGCAGCCGCGCATCTCCCTGCGCGGCGAACACCGCGGCGGCCGACTCTGGCTGGCGGTGCGCGACAACGGCACCGGCATTGCGCCCGAGAACATCGGCCGCGTGCTTGAGCCCTTCTTTACCACCCGCGATGTGGGCGCCGGTCTGGGCCTGGGCTTGAGCGTGAGCTATGGCATCATCCAGCGCCATGGGGGCCTGCTGTCGGTCACCAGCGAGTTCGGCGCGTGGACCGAATTTTCCTTTGACCTTGCGACGCCTCAGCCCTGAACGATGACGACTGCCATGCCACTGCCCCCAGTTTCCCAGGACGCCTGCGCGATCCTGTTTGTTGACGACGAGCCCCAAACGTGCAAGTGGTTCGCCCGCCTGTTTTCTGATGAATTTTCCATTCTTACAGCGGGCGGCGTTGACGAGGCGCTGCAAACGCTGCGCGAGCGCGGCTCGGCTATCGCGGTGTTGGTGACCGACTACCGTATGCCAGGCCGCGACGGCCTGGCCTTGCTGTGCGCGGCTCAGCGCGAACACCGGCATGTGGTGCGGCTACTGGCCACGGCCTATGCCGAAAAAGACGTGGCCATCGCAGCGATCAACCAGGGTCGGGTGCAGCGGATTCTGGAAAAACCATTTGACGATACGCAGGTGCGCGAGGCGCTTCGCGAAGCCCTGGAAACCTACCGCGAGCGCGAGCGCGAGCATTCCCTCGTTGAAGGCCGGGCGGCCGCGATGCGCGAGACGCTGGGCTTTCTCGCGCACGAGTTGAACACCCCGCTGGCGACGGTGCTCGGCTACATGGAGGCGCTCAAAGATCGCCATCGCACCCCTGGCTCGGACGCGCCGCCTGGCGTTGCGCAGATTGCCGAAAATCGCCCCGGCGACACGCTCACGATGATCGAGGCGGCTGAGCGCCGGGCGCTGTACGCGCTGTCGCTAGTGGCCACCTTTGTGCAGTCGGCGCGTGACGCCTACCCCGGTGCCGCGCCGGCGCCGCTGCGGGCGAGCCGCCTTGTGAAGGCGCTGTTGGACGAGTACCCCTTTGAGGACGACGAGCGCGCTTGGGTGAGCGCCGATCTGCGTGCCGATTTTGAGCTGCCCGGACAGCGCGACCTGCTCTACCTTGTGCTGTGTAGCCTGACCAAGAACGCGCTGCTCGCGCTGCGCGGTGGGCCGCAATCCAGCTTGCACATCACGCTGGAACGCAGCGCGAGCGCGCAAGACGGCGCGCCGCAAGCGGCCATACGTTTCACCGACAATGGGCCGGGCATCGCGCCCGGGATTCTCGAGCGGCTGACGCGCGAGCCTGTGACCACGCGCGCCGCGCAAGGCGGCAGCGGCATGGGACTGCTGTTTTGCCGGCGCGTGGTGCAGTCCATGGGTGGGCTCATCGAGGTCCGCTCCGAACTGGGGCGCGGCACCAGCGTCACACTGCTATTCAAACCTGATGCAAACCTGGAAAGCTGAACCATGAGTCCGAACAAAATTCTTTTCGTTGACGACGAACCCATGGCGCTCAAATACTTTGAGCGCCTGGTCAGCCCCCTGGCGCCTGTGATCACCGCTTCGTCGGTCGAGCAAGGCAAGGCCGTTCTGCGCGAGCGTGGCGGCGAGATTGCGGTGCTGGTGTCCGACCAGCGCATGCCGGGCGCGCATGGCAACGAACTGCTGCGCTTCGCGCGCGAATTTCATCCGCGCATTGTGCGCATGCTCACCACCGCCTACTCCGAAATCGGCGAGGCGATCGAGGCCATCAACAGCGGCGAAATCTACCGCTACATCACCAAGCCGTGGGAGCTGGGCAGCCTGCACGCCGATCTCAGGAATGCGCTGGAGCTGGCCGAGCTGCGCAACGAGCGTGACCATCTGGTGCGCGAGAAGCTGCTGGTGCAGCAGCAGCAATTGCTGGGCAGCCGCCTGGCCAGCCTTGCCATGCTGGGCGCGGGTTTCGTGCGCGGCGACAGCAGCGCCGCCATGCACCGCTATGCGCGCGCCGCGCTGGCGGCGGGCTGCAGCGTGCCCGCCACGCCCTGGCATCAGTGGGACCATGCCGGCCTCTTGCAAGCCGAGGCGCAACGCGGCATCGCCATTGCCCAGGGCTTGGGACGCTGGCAGGCCGAGTTTGGCGAGGACCGCACGCCCGAGCGCGCCTTTGCACTGTTGGCGCAGGCGCTCGGTGCGCAGGCTCAAGGTCCGGGCGTGCGCCTGTCTTCAGCCGCGCCCTTGACGGCCTTGCTGGACGCCGCGCCGGGCGAGATGCCCCAGGCCGCCGAAACGGCGTGGCTGGCCTGGCTATTGTGGTGGGACGCGCCGGTTCAGGTGCAGGCGAGTGCAGGTGGGGATGCGGGCGGCTGGACCCTGCAAGCCCTTAGCGCTGATAGCACTGAGCCCGCGCCGCCGCACGATTGGCTGGAGCGCATGATCGAGCAAATGACAGAGGTATAGCAGCCTGATTTGATTAAAAGTTCTGCGTCGGGTGTGAGGCGCTCAGGCAGCGCCGGCAGCCGATAACGACCAGAGCCTGTAGCCGCGCGCCTACTTCAGCAAGGCCACCAGCCCTTGCAAGGCATGGCGCACCGTGGCCTGACGCACCTGGCGCCGGTCGCCTTCGAAGCGGTGTGTCTCACTGACGATGCCGGCGGGCGTGGCCCAGCCAAAGCACACGGTGCCCACGGGTTTGGCTGCGCTGCCGCCGGTGGGTCCTGCCACGCCGGTGACCGCCACAGCCACCTGGGCGCTGGAGTGGCGAACAGCCCCTTGCACCATGGCCCGCGCGACCTCTTCGCTGACCGCGCTGCAGCGCTCAATCAGCGCAGCATCGACGCCCAGCAGTTCCGTTTTGGCGGCGTTGGAGTAGGTGACAAAGCCGCGCTCAAACCACGCGCTGGAGCCCGCCAGGTCGGTGCAGGCCGCCGAGATCAGGCCGCCGGTGCAGCTTTCCGCAGTGGCCATCATCCATTGTTTTTTATGAAGAAAATCGGCTATTTGCCCAATAAGCACGGGTACAGGAAGCTCTTCTTTTGATAGCAACTCGCTGTTCACCAGAATCTCCAGAGGGCGATCACCAGCAGGGTGCAAAACGCCGCCACGATATCGTCAAACAAAATGCCAAAGCCGCCGCGCCAGCTGAAGCCCTTGAAGGCTTCGTCAGCCCAGCCCACCGGTCCGGGTTTGGCGGCGTCAAAAAACCTGAACAGCCCAAACGCCACCAGTTGCCCCCAAAAGCCAGCAGGCGTCACCAGCCACAGCACCAACCAGAACGCCGCCACTTCGTCCCAGACAATGCTGCCGGGGTCTGCTACCTGCATGTTTCGGGCTGTCACGGTGCAAGCCCACCAGCCCACCAGCACGGACGCTGCGATCAGCCAGCCCATCTCGGCAGGCGACAGCCAGCGCTGCAGCACCAGAAACGCCAGCCAGGCCCAGAGCGTGCCGGCGGTTCCGGGCGCCACCGGGCTGAGGCCCGAGCCAAAACCCAGTGCGATGAAATGCGCGGGGTGCGCCAGTAAAAACTTTGCAGTGGGTCGGTGTATGGCCGCGCGGGGGGGCTCTGTCGACAAAGATATATCGGTCATGGGCGGCTCCTGCTGCGCGGCTGCGCCCGATGGCCAATGGTGATTTTGCAATGCAGCGCTTACCCGGCCTTTTGCGAATCGTGAAACCCGACCATCCCGCCCCAGATGCTCGTCCTGCAGGTCACGTTGGCAAAGCCGACCAACCGGAACACCTCGGACAATTCATTCGGCGTATAAAAATGTTCGATGGCATCCTTGAAATACTCGCCACAGTTGCGCGAGGCTTCGGTAGAACGAAAGACCAATGCCGTCCAGGCAACCGACATGCGCAGGAAGCGAAGATAAAACCATTCAACCATGGGCGTGCTCGGTTTGAGCATGTCACAGTGATAGAAATGCCCGCCCGGTTTCAGAACACGCAGGATCTCGGGCAGGACCTTGTCCAATTGCAGATGGCGCGAGGCGGCCTGCAGCGTGATCACATCAAAGGAGTTGTCGGGGAACGGGAGCGTATGGACATCCTGAACGAGGCTCTTGATCTTGACGTTGTATTTTGCGGCGCGGCGCTGCCCTTCTGCCTGCATTTCCTTGCTGCGATCAATCGCGGTCACGGAAATGTCGGCTTGCTTTTGCAGCAGCCTGATGCCCACGTCATTGGTGCCGGCACACACGTCGAGCGTCTTGTAGCCCGGGCGCAGTTTGATCGTGTTGATGAATTGCCACACCCACAATTCCCACAAGCCAAGGCTCGCCACAATATTCCCAGAACGATAGTATTGGGGAACATCTTCAAAAACCTTGGGAATAAATTCTTTCCAGGTGTGCGAAAAAAGTGAGCGCCGCTTCTGTTCTCGCTGCTCAAATATTCCCGATGTAATTGACGTGGACGTGCTTGTTTCCATAAAAAAATCTCCAATAATTTGACACGAGAAAAATATTCAAAGCCACTTCCTGCAAGCCCTGCGCAACAGCGTCATTGCCCCATAGAAAATTCCAAGAACTGTTAATTTTACAAAGTCTCTCAAACAAGATCGCCCCACCGGACGATCTTGTTTATTCCCGGGTCTGAAAACCAGACCCGTTTCAAGCGGAATGGCGGGGGTCACGTCAGCTTGACGGCATTAATATCAGCCTTGGCGCCCTCCTTGACGCCGAGCCTCAGGGTTTTCACAAACGACACCTGGTGGCCGCAGCATCATTGTGCGTGTGTTCATTCATTCATTTATTCATTCATTCATTCATTCATTCATTCATCTGAATCCATGCCACGCAGCAGAATGAGCGACAGCGCGATGCCGGTTTGCTCCGGCGTCATGCCGAACTCCTTTGTTTGGGAAGGTTTTGAATAACCGCCGACGTTCGCACCATAAGAGGATGAACACCAGGGAATTCAGTAGCGCGAGAGGCCAGAGCCTGTAAGCGCAAGAAAGCCGATCAATATCCACTTGCCGCGGCGGATAGGTTGCTATTTCAGGTGGTTTCAATTCTGCGCGAGCTCCATCAGTGCCGGTCTTGTCAGAGACCTCCAAAGAAGTGTACTTTCATGGGGTTTCGGGCAGTTGATGCAAGTCAAAATATACCTAGATAGAGGGCGCCCGCAACAGTCGCCAGGCAACCGAATGCCGTATGCGGTGTAACCCCACACTATCGACTCAGGCAAAGTGGTCAAACGAAGAGAATCGGCTGGGCAGGGCATGTGCGCGGTTTCCGTGGTCATCAATCAGCCGCATACCGGGTTCGTGGTCTATGCGGCCGATGCGGGTGACGGTCGTGTGGGCTTGGCGTGAGGCGGCCTGCACGGCCTCACGAGCGGAGGCGGGCGCGGTGAAAAGCAACTCGTAATCGTCACCGCCGGCCATCACGTATTCCAGCTGTTTTTCAAAGGAAATAATGCCATTAGTCCAATCGGGACGGGTGCAGGCAGCTATTAAATTAATAGCATTTGAAGTGTTGATTGTGGCGCCCACGCCGGAAGCCTGCAGGATGTGCTGCAGGTCGCCGAGCAAGCCGTCGCTCACATCAATTGCCGCAGAGGCCACGCTGCGCAGCGCCTGGCCCAGCGCGACGCGCGGTATGGGTTGCTCTAGTCGGCATCTGGCCTGTGCGAGCACCTCAGCGGGCAACTTGACCGTACCGCGCAGAGCATCCAGCGCCAGCCGGGCATCGCCCAGCGTGCCGCTCACGTACACATCGTCGTCCGCCTTGGCGCCCGAGCGCAGCAGTGCCTGGCTCTTGCCGTTGATGACGGGCACTTCGCCAAACACCGTGATGCAGATATTGCGCGGCCCTTGCGTGGTGTCGCCGCCTACGAGTTCGCAGCCGTGGGCGTCGGCCAGCGCGAAAAGGCCGCGCGAGAAAGGTGCCAGCCAGGCCTCATCGGCTTCAGGCAAGGCCAGGGCCAGCGTGAAAGCCAGCGGTGTGGCGCCGCAGGCGGCCAGGTCGCTCAGGTTCACCGCCAGCGCTTTGTGGCCGAGCGTGAAAGGGTCCACGTCAGGGAAAAAGTGCCGGCCTTCCACCAGCATGTCGCTGGAGATGGCCAGTTGCGTTCCGGGCGCGGGCTGCAGCAGTGCGCAGTCGTCACCCACGCCCAGCGCGGCCCGCGCCGTGGGGCGTGTGAAATAGCGCGCAATCAAGTCAAATTCACCCATGGCGCCAAGCATACAGGCAGTGCCGGGGTCGGTCGGCCCGGCCCGGGTGGCTCAGGGCTGCTGCGCGTGCGTTACCCCACCGCGAAAGCGCTCGGCCGCCTGCCGGATGACTTCAGCCAGCAGGCGTTCTTCGCCCTGCTTTTCGCGCAGCCAGCGTGCGTCGTTGTAGCCGCGGTCCACGCTGCTGCGCAGCTGATAGATGGATGCGCTGGCGCCGACGCTAGCGGCGTGCCGCTGGATCTGGCTCATGGTCATAAGAATGTGCTCGCGCAGCGGCATATGGCTGCCGGTGGCCGGGTCCACATAGACCGCATCCAGCCCGAAGCGGCAGGCCTGGAAACGGTTGTAGGTATAGACCAGGTAGTCGTCTTCGGTCGGCATGAAGGGCTGCTCGTTCATGAACCATGACGCCAGCGACTGCACGTACCCGGACAGCGCGGCGGCGCGCTCCACGGTGAGCGGCGTGTCAAACACACGGATCTCGATGGTGCCAAATTCCGGCTTGGGCCGGATGTCCCAGTAGAAATCCTTCATGCTCTTGACCACGCCGGTGTGGGTCATCTTGTTGAAGTACACCGTGAAGTCATCCCAGGTCAACGCAAACGGGGCGCGGCCCGACAGCGGAAAGGCGAACACCGAGTTGAGCCGCGCCGAGTCAAACGCCGTGTCCTGGCCCTGCACATAAGGCGATGAGGCCGACAAGGCGATGAAGTGCGGGATATAGCGTGACATGCGGTGCAGCGTGAGCAGCGCACTGTCGGCGTCCGGGCAGCCCACATGCACGTGCTGGCCAAAAATGGTGAACTGCTTGGAGAGATAACCGTAGAGCTCGGACAGCTCGCGAAAACGCGGCTTGTCATAAATGCGGCGCTCGTGCCACTGCTGGAAGGGGTGGGTGCCGCCGCCGACCACGGCAATATTGAGCATGTCGGCGCTTTTTACCAGCGCATCGCGGATTTGCGAGAGCTGGCCCAGCACCTCCGACGACGACTGACAAACGCCGGTGGAAATTTCAATCATGCTTGACGTCATTTCCGGCACCACGGCGCCGGGCAGCGGTATTTTTTTCATCAGGCGAAGCATGTCTTCGGCGTAGGGGGCAAGGTCGTAGTCGTGCGTGTTCACGAGCTGCAGCTCAAGCTCCACACCCAGTGACAGGGCGGCAGATTTCTGGAAGGGCTCAAGGCTCATGGACGGGTCCTGTTGAGGGGCCGCGCGTCAGTGGCGCCCAGGGTTTTGAGCTTTCACCGGCGCGGTAAATGGCTACGGTGGCCAACACCGCGCCCAGCACCTCCATCAGCAAAATGGCGGGCAAAGCCACGCTTGCGATCTGGCGCCCGAGTGGTCCGGAAGCGGCCGCATACTGTGACACCAGCAGCAGCGCCACCGACGACATGGGCGACATGGCGCAGCCGACCCACAAGGCCTGCTTCCAGCTCGCACCGCTGCCGACATTGCCGAGCGCAACGCCCACAATCTTGGCCAGCATCCGGCCAATGATCAGCGCCAAGACCAGGCCGGCCACGGGTCGGCTCCAATCGGCCTGCGCGGCCACCACGGACACCAGAACAAACATCAGCATGGTAAGCATGGACGACGCCGTGCCCATTTGCCGGGGCCAGGACCAGGGGCGTGGGTTGAGCTGTTTGAGCAGCATGCCCCCCAGCAGCGCCGCCAGCGGTGCCGAGCCGCCAAAGTTGGCTGCCAGCGCAGCACCCGCAGCGATCAGTGCGAGCAGCAGGATGGCGGTGTTCTCGCTGGTCGGGCTCATGACGCGCAGCGCGGTGCGCAGCGTGAGGGCCAGCACCGCGCCCACCACCACCGACAAGCCGAGGACCACGAGTACCGGGTAGAGCGTACTCGAGAGGCCCGCCTCGCCCCGGGGCATCATGCCGGCACGGGCGCTGCAAAGGGTGAGGGCATACAAGGTGCTGAGGGTGGACAGCACCATCGCGCGTTCCGTCACCGGGCCGGCGGCCCGCGTGTCCATGACCACGCGTGACAGCACGGCGGGCGAAGCGGCCATGGCCAGCAGGGCGAGTGATTCGGCGACCACCTCGCGTACCCCCATCCGGCCCAGCACCCAGTGAACCAGAATGAAAGTCAGCGTGGATTCCGCCAGACTTTGCACCAGCACCATGGGATTGTGGCGAAACCAGCGCAAGGGGATGCGGCCGCCCGCCTCAAACAGCACCACGGCCACGCCCAGCTCCAGCAAAAAGAGCCCGATACCCTGCAAGGGCCAGACCGCGCCGGTAAATCCGGCCAGACCCGCAAAGGCGCCGACCACGGAATAGCCGATGACCTTGGGCAGGCCGGTGTAGCGGTTGACGAGATGGCCCGCCGCCGCGGCCAGTGCCAGCAAAATCGACCATTGCACGGTAGGCAATCCGGCCGATGGCTTGATCCATTCAGCCCAGATGGCCAGGATTTCATTCATACGGGGTGGTCTCCACACTATGGGTTGGGACTTTTGCAGCCAGGCCGGTTGATGGGGCATGGTGCGCATTGGGTTGGCTGGCCGTTATGGCACCAAGACCGGCGGTGAACGCCGGGGGCAGTCAGAGAAAAAAACGATGTCGGGTAAGTTTACATGCATCAAGACAGCCATCATGTAAGAAAAGGCCGACACCGGACCGGGCCAATAATCCAGCGCTCTGCGAGAACGTGCTTTTTCATGTATCAATATTCATGCGGCCTGCTGTGTTGAAGTAAGCGGTCAACTGCCGTTTCCAGGTTTAACGCAATAGGGTCAATGCAACACGCGGCTGGGCGGGCTGCTGCCATGGTTCGCCTCCAGCATAAACATTGGGATCGGCACCTCAAAGCGCTCACCATCTTCGGCTACGAAAAAATAACTGCCATGCATGGTGCCGCTGGCGGTGCGCAGGCGGGAGCCGCTGGTGTACTGGAACGATTCACCAGGTTTGAGCAGTGGCTGATGACCCACCACACCCAGTCCCTTGACCTCTTCGGTGTGGCCGTTGGCGTCGCTGATGATCCAATGGCGGGAAATCAGCTGGGCGGGCACCTCGCCAGTGTTGGTGACCGTGACGGTGTAGGAAAACCCATAGACCGAATCTTCCGGCGCTGACTGGTCAGGCAGGTAGTGTGGGGTAACTTCGCAGGAAAATTGGTATTTAGGCATGACAGGAAAAAGCAGTGGGTTTGCATGTTAACCGCCCAGCTCATCGCTACCCGGACGCTGCAACATGACCTTACAGTCGCTTGCTGCGACAATCTTGCGCATGAGCAAAACCACGCCGCCTGCCTACCGGATTGCCCCGTCCATTTTGTCCGCCGACTTTGCCCGCCTGGGCGACGAACTCAAAGCCGTCATTGCGTCTGGCGCTGACTGGATCCACTTTGACGTGATGGACAACCATTACGTGCCCAACCTGACTTTTGGGCCCATGATTTGCCAGGCGCTCAAACCGTATGCCAAAAAAGCCGATGCCTCGGCGGTGCCGATGGATGTGCACTTGATGGTGCAGCCGGTCGATGCGCTGGCTGCCGCGTTTGCCGATGCCGGTGCCGACCTGATCAGTTTTCACCCAGAAGCTTCCGGCCATGTGCATCGTAGCGTGCAGGCCATCAAGGCAAAGGGCTGCAAGGCCGGGCTGGTGTTCAACCCGGCCTCGTCCCTGGAGGTGCTGGACTGGGTCATCGACGACATCGACCTGATTCTGGTCATGAGCGTCAACCCGGGATTTGGCGGGCAGGGCTTTATCGATTCGGCGCTACGCAAGATTGAGCAGGCACGAAAACGCATTGATGCGTCGGGCCGGGACATTCGCCTCGAAGTCGACGGCGGTATCAAAATCGACAACATTGCGCGCGTGGCCTCGGCAGGGGCGGACACTTTTGTGGCTGGCAGCGCCATTTTTGGTAAACCGGACTACCGGGTGGTGATCGACGCGATGCGGGCAGCGTTGGCAAAGTGATGTAGCGTGCCCGCGCACCGTTCTGAATCCGTCGGCCAGTGGCCCGGGCGCTCGCGCGGGATGGGTTTCAAGGCGCCTGAGCCAGCCCTCCATCAAGGCTGGCAGCGCGAAATTGTTGATGGCCTGCCGCCGCTGGCCATTCAGCGGTGACCGTTGCGGCGTCGGGGCCATCGCAGCCAGCAGGTATACAGTAAGCACTAGAATTTGACAGCGCCCAGGCGCATGTCACTCCCCTTATCCACGACAGGCGCTACGCTATGCACTACAACGATGTTTATGCGGTTACGCCCAAAGGCGAACAAGAGCTGCGCGGTTCGGCCACCACGATTTCGCCACCCGAGGTCGAATTGCTGGTGCGCCTTAACGGCGTTTTGACGCTGGTCCAGATTCAGCAGGGCATGAGCGCGGCCGCTGTCGCTACCTTCGACAAAACCCTTGAGATGCTGGTCGGCAAGGGACTTGCGGCAGTTGTCCAGCCGGACCCTTTCGCTGCATCGCTGCAATTCCGGTTCAGCCCATTGGCGCTGACTGAATCCGGCGCTGAAGCCGATAGGTGCGCTGAGTCACTGAAGACCGCGCACTACTATGTCCGTATTGCGAGGAAACGGGGTTCGCCTCGCGTGCGTGCGGCGGGCGAGCGCTTGTCGGCCATCATCGTTGACGATGAGCCGCAGCTGGCCAAATTCCTGAGCCACTACCTGACGTTTGAGGGGTTTGATGTGCGGGTGGCCGGCTCCCGCGCCGAGATCGTGGCGGAGTTTCGCAAAAAACCGATTCCTGATCTGGTGCTTCTCGATGTGATGCTTCCCGATGCGGATGGTTTTGATATCCTGCTCAGAATCCGTTCCGATCCGGCACTCAAGGACGTGCCCGTCATCATGCTGACTGCCAAGGCATCCCGGGAAGCCGTTCTCAAGGGGCTGGCGGGGGGCGCTGACGGCTATGTCACAAAGCCGGTCGAAATAGATTCCTTGCTCCAGGCGATGCGCACCGTTGTAGGCTTGCAATAATTCACAGGCCCTGCGCGAGGACCGTGCATCTGGGCGCATCCGCATAAGCGGACCAAGCATGGTTTGTGCTGTTTTCCTGATCGCTTGCCTTGCCGCACTCGGTTAAATGACGAGATTGACCAACATGAAGCTAGCCTTTCGTCCAAGCATCAACCTTGCCTTGTGCATGGGGCTGAGCCTGATTGTCCTGAGTATCGCCACGTCATACAGCACTATCAATTTGCTGATCAGCAAAGTGCAGCAGGAAACCCAGACACATGAAACGGCCGTTCTTCTGGAGCGGGTCGTCTCCGAGTTCGAAACTGCAGAGTCCTTGCAGCGGCGCTATCTGCTCACCAACAGCGCGCAGGACCTGGCCGCCTACCAGCAAGCGGGGGCAGGACTCCAACAGGCGCTGCGGCGGGGGCATGCCGCGCAAGCCGT
>DFWY01000005.1:18724-26220 GCA_002381615.1 Polaromonas sp. UBA4122
GGTGCATGCCGCGCAAGCCGTAACCGACGGGCGTCAGGACTGGAATACGCTGGAAGGCGCAATCGCCCAACGGATCGGGCTGATGGAGCAGGCCGTCATTGCTCGGCAGCAGGCAGGGCTGGATGCCGCCACGGCCATGGTCGGCAGTGACTTGAACCGCCAGCTTCACAACCAAATTGACGGGCTGGTCAGTCGAATCAAAAGCAGCGAAACGATAACGCTTGAGCGCTCGAAAGAAGAAACCCTGCAGACCACCCAGACGGTCAAGCAGCTGATCCTGTTGGGCGGCTTGCTGTCGCTCAGCGTATTGGCATGGGCGATCATGATGATCAGCCGGTCACAGACCAGACAGCGCCGCATCGAGGAGGAGCTCTCAGACAGCGCGGCCATGTGCTGCGCCGTTACCGAGCGCATGGCTGAGGGACTGGTGACCGCGACCCGGGACGGGGTCATTGTCAACGCCAACAGTGCCGCGCGGCAGCTCTTTGGGTACAGCCGGGAAGACCTGGTGGGCCGGAACGTGGTCACGCTGCTGCCGACGCGTTACCAGATGGGTTTCACCGCATTCTTCGGCGCGCTCGCCAGCCGCCCTTGTGGTTTCAGTGAGTCGGACACCCGGGTTTTGGGGTTGCGCCGCGACGGCACCGAATTTCCGGTCAATGCGTCCTTTGGTGATGTCACTGTGGGCGGACAGCGACTTTTCACGGCCACCCTTCGCGACATGACCGAGCGCAACCGGATCAGCAATGCACTGCGCGACAGCGAAGCGCACCTGCGCCAGCTGATCGACACCGTCCCGGCGCTGATCGCTTACATTGACAAACAGCAGCGCTTCCAGTTTCATAACAAAGCGTATGAAGAAGCGTTTGGCCTGGCGCGGGAACGGATCCATAACAAAACGATGCTGGAGGTCATGGGGTCGGCGTTTTTTGCCCAGGTAGGACATCATGTGCTGGAAGTCCTTGGGGGGTACTCGGTGCGTTATGAGCGCGAGCAAGTGACTGCCAGCGGTGAGCGGCGTGACTACGTGATGACTTATTTCCCCCGCTACGGTGAAAACGACGAGCAGGACGAGATCATCGGGTTTTTCGCGCTGGGCAATGACGTCACCGAGCTCAAACGCATGGATCGCATGAAGAGCGAGTTTGTCTCAACGGTCAGCCACGAACTGCGCACGCCCCTCACGTCCATAAGGGGCTCACTGGGATTGGTGTGGGGCGGCGTCACCGGTGAGTTGCCGGAAAAGGCCAAAAGCCTGGTAGGTATCGCCAAAAACAACTGTGAACGGCTTATCCGCCTCATCAACGATATTCTTGACAGCGAGAAAATCGAATCCGGCAACATGCGCTTTGAGTTGCAAACGCTTGAGTTGCTGCCCTTGATGCAGCAGGCCGTGGCCGCGAATGAAGGCTTTGCGGCGCAGCATAACGTGAAGCTGGTCATGGCTACGACGCCGGATCGTGTCCAGGTTCATGTTGACAGCGACCGCCTGATCCAGGTGGTGACCAACCTGCTTTCCAACGCCATTAAATTTTCCCCAACGGAAGGCCTGGTGCAAATCATGGTGCGTCAGGCCTCGGGGCGCGCACGCGTGGAGATCCGTGACAGCGGCCCGGGCATACCGGAAGAATTTCGCAAGCGCATCTTCCAGAAGTTTTCGCAGGCGGACTCGTCCGACACGCGGCAAAAAGGCGGGACCGGCCTCGGCCTGAACATCTCGAAAGCTATCCTTGAACGCATGGACGGGAGCATTGGCTTCACGACGGAGAGTACCGTCGGAACGACTTTCTTTTTTGAGCTGCCTGAATGGCGAGAGGCCCCGCCCATGACGGCACCCATGGGTCTTTACGCGGTCGCCCGGCCCCGCGTTCTGGTGTGTGAAGATGATCCGGATTTGGCGCGGCTGATCGGCATGATGCTCGACAAAGGCGGTTTTGACGCGGACATGGCGCACACCGCGGCGCAGGCACGCGACTACCTCAAGATGGAGTCGTATGCGGCCATGACTGTGGACATCAAACTGCCCTACGGAAATGGCCTCGAACTGATTCGGGAACTGCGTCAGGAAAAACGCACCGCTGACCTGCCCGTTCTGGTTTTGTCAGTGACTGCTGAGGAAGTGCAGTTGCGCGGTGGCCATCAAGGACTGGCGATTTCTGACTGGCTTGACAAGCCGCTCGATGAGCAGCGTTTGCTTCAGTGTTTGCGCCGGTGCATCAAAAGCAGCCTCGCCGACAAATGGGCCGAGTCGGTTTGATGGCGGTCCATGAGGGTGAATAAATTTTTACGCTCAAGCCGCGACGGATTTGACGCGACGATCGTTGGTCCGGATGGCACCCTGGGTGACTTTGTAGCAGCGCTCAAGCTGATGCTGGGTGATCTGTCGCTACAGGGCCTTGGCGGGCAGCAAGCTTGACGCAGCTACGCTGAGCCGGTGCGCGCGGTTGATGCCGATGGGTTTATCGATTCGCTGGCTCAATTGCACGGCAGCAATGACAACGGGGCTTACGTCCTGTCAAACCCCATTAAAAATCAAACTGTTGACAGTTGCACCCGCTTCACGGGGCTTTGCCCAGCAGTTCGCCCTTGAGTTTCCAGTCGGCGGGCTGCGGGCCCAGCCAGATGCCCAGCATGGCGTTGAAAAATTCAATCTCCTTGAAGGGTTCGCCTTGCACTTTTCCCTGGACCGTGATGACAGTGCCCGTGCCGGGAATCCAGTCGATGGTGAAATTTTCTCCAGTCAGCAGCTTCTTCTGGTCTGAAAAAATCTGGCTCATCCTGATTAATCCGGGGATCAGCTTGGACATTTGCCCCTTGGGCGCATTTTGTTCAAAGGCCTTGGTAAAGGCTTTGCCGAGCTCATTGGAGTCAATCTCGCGCAGCATCGTCAGACTGATGCGTTTTGGGCCCGGGGCCGCATACGCCTCTTCCGGTGTGGCGGCTTTTTTCGCCAGGTAGAGGCCCGCCACATAAACTTTGAAAACCACCTTGTAGCGAATGCCTGCGCCGTTGAGCTGCAGTTTTGTGCCCTGAACTTCGACCGGATCGTCGAGCTTGATGCCTGAAATCTCAAGCGGAGCGGCCAGGGTGCCGAGTGACAGCATCAAACCAGCCAAGCCCGCAATGCATCGCGCTGTCAAAGTCATGAGAAGTCTCCGAAATAATTATAAAAATAGAACGCCCGTGCTATTTAATAAAAATTATAAAGTCGGCTGTCCGCCAGTTGCAAGAGGGAAGCATGTGTACCGGTAGCGGTTTTTGTGATTTTGACCAAATCGGGCAGAAGGAGCCGGGGTCTTTGCTACACTTTGGGCCACATGGTCATTCATCGCATCATTCAAACAGCTTGTGCAGGCCGGGGAGCCTGGCCCTGGCGTACCTGTCATTTCCCGCACGCCTGAGGCGTTCACGCGTTGGCGTATTTGCCACTAGCCCGTGCCGCTGACTCAGGCCCTGCGCCATCCCGATGTTGGTGCGCTCCTGCTTCACGCAATGCGCATTCCGGCCCCGGACTTCGGGGCATTTTGAATGACAGGTGGCAGCGTTTTCAACACGTTGTCCGTTGGCGAAGGACTCCATTGTGATTACTGAACTCGAATTTAAAAGCTTGACCGGACAGGGCTACAACCGCATTCCGCTGATGACGGAGGCGTTTGCAGACCTCGAAACCCCGCTCTCGCTCTATCTCAAACTCGCAAACGCCAAAGACGCTGGAAAATTCAGCTTTTTGCTGGAATCCGTGGTCGGTGGCGAGCGTTTTGGACGTTACAGCTTTATCGGCCTGCCGGCCCGCACGCTGGTGCGCGCCTCCGGCTTTGGGGCTGACATGCTGACCGAGGTGGTGACGGATGGGCGGGTGGTTGAAACATCGAGGGTGAATCCACTCGATTTCATCAGCGATTACCAAAAACGCTTCAAGGTCGCGCTGCGGCCCGGCCTGCCGCGATTTTGCGGTGGACTGGCCGGCTACTTTGGCTACGACACGGTGCGCTACATCGAGAAAAAGTTAGAAGCCTCCTGCCCGCCTGACACGCTGGGCTGCCCCGACATCCTGCTGCTGCAATGTGAAGAGCTGGCCGTCATCGACAACCTGTCGGGCAAGCTTTATTTAATCGTTTATGCCGACCCGGCCCAGCCCGAGGCCTATGCCAATGCCAAAAAGCGCCTGCGCGACCTGAAAGACCAGCTCAAGTATTCAGTGAGTGCGCCGGTGGTCAGGCCTTCACAAGGCTTCCCGGCCGAGCGGGACTTTGTCAAGGCCGACTACATCGCCGCGGTGGAGCGCGCCAAGCAGCTGATCGAAGCCGGTGACTTTATGCAGGTGCAGGTCGGTCAGCGCATCAAGAAGCGCTACACCGAGTCGCCGCTGTCTTTGTACCGCGCGCTACGCTCGCTCAATCCCTCGCCTTATATGTATTACTACCATTTCGGCGATTTCCACGTGGTGGGGGCGTCGCCCGAAATTCTGGTGCGGCAGGAGCAGACGGATGAGGGGCAAAAAATCACGATTCGTCCGCTCGCGGGCACCCGGCCGCGCGCCTCGTCGCCCGAAGCCGACAAGGCGGTCGAGCAGGAACTCATCAATGACCCCAAGGAGCGCGCCGAGCATGTGATGCTGATTGACCTGGCGCGCAACGACATCGGCCGTATTGCCAAAACCGGCACGGTGAAGGTGACGGAAGCCTTCGCGGTGGAGCGCTACAGCCATGTGATGCACATCGTGAGCAACGTCGAAGGTATGCTGCTCGACGGCATGACCAGCATGGACGTGCTCCGCGCCACCTTCCCGGCGGGCACCCTGACCGGCGCGCCCAAGGTACATGCCATGGAAGTGATCGATCAGCTGGAGCCCACCAAGCGCGGCCTGTATGGCGGCGCCTGCGGCTACCTGAGCTATGCGGGTGACATGGACGTGGCGATTGCGATCCGCACCGGCATCATCAAGGACCAGACGCTGTATGTGCAGGCGGCGGCGGGCATTGTGGCCGACTCGGTGCCTGAACTCGAGTGGAAAGAAACCGAAGCCAAGGCGCGCGCCTTGCTTCGCGCCAGCGAGCTGGTCGAGGAAGGACTGGAGTAAGCAACATGACCCAAGTTGACAACGCTCACAATGTTCACCCTTGCAGCACCATGGCCGAGGTGCGCGAGTACATCGATGCGCTCGACGACCGCGTCGTGGCCCTGCTGGCCGAGCGCAGCGGCTATGTGGCCCAGGCTGCGCGCATCAAGCAAAGCGCCAGCCAGATATTCGACAACGCGCGCATCGAATTCATCATTGAGCGCGTGCGCGCGCAGGCCCGCCAAGCGGGTGCCCCCGAGGCCGTCATGGAGGCGACGTACCGCGCCATGATTGCCGCGTTTATCGACTTTGAGCGTGGCGAGTTCAAGCGCATGCGCCAGGAGGCCTAATCCATGAAGCCCATCAAGCTCTTGATGATCGACAACTACGACAGCTTCACCTACAACATCGTCCAGTATTTTGGCGAGTTGGGGGCTGAGGTGGAAGTCTTCCGCAATGACGAGATCACGGTCGCGGACATCGCTGCGCGCGCGCCAGACCTGTTGGTGGTCTCGCCCGGCCCGTGCTCGCCTGCTGAAGCCGGCATTTCGGTGGCGGCGATCCAGCACTTTGCCGGCAAGCTGCCCATTCTGGGCGTCTGCCTGGGCCACCAGGCCATTGGCGCGGCGTTTGGCGGCAAGATCATTCGGGCCCAGCAGCTCATGCACGGCAAGACCAGCGTGATTACCACCACGCAGGAAGGCGTGTTTGCCGACCTGCCGAAACAGTTCGTGGTCAACCGCTACCACTCGCTGGCGATTGAACGAGCGTCCTGCCCCGACGTGCTGGCGATCACGGCATGGACAGACGACGGCGAGATCATGGGCGTGCGCCACCAGGAGCTGCCGATTCAGGGTGTGCAGTTCCACCCGGAGTCCATCCTGACCGAGCACGGCCACGCGATGCTGAAGAACTTTCTGGAGCAGCGGGCATGAAAATCGCTACTACTTTGATAACTGGTTATGCCCGTCTTTACTGGGCGAAAGGCCTAAATGATTGATAAATTCACTGACCTCCGCAGCGATACCGTCACCCAGCCGACAGCCGCGATGCGCGCCGCCATGATGGAAGCAAAGCTCGGCGACGACGTGTTCGGCGATGACCCCAGCGTCAACGCGCTGCAGGACAAAATCGCCGCCCTGCTCGGCTTCGAAGCTGCGCTGTTTGTACCTACGGGCACGCAGAGCAACCTCTGCGCCATCCTGAGTCATTGCCAGCGCGGCGACGAGTACATCGTTGGCCAGATGGCGCACTGCTACCGTTGGGAAGGCGGCGGCGCGGCGGTGCTGGGCAGCGTGCAGCCGCAGCCGCTGAACCACCAGGCTGACGGCACGCTGTCCCTGGCGGACATCGAAGCCGCGATCAAGCCCGACGA
The DNA here is from genome assembly GCA_002381615.1 of Polaromonas sp. UBA4122. Taxonomy (GTDB): domain Bacteria; phylum Pseudomonadota; class Gammaproteobacteria; order Burkholderiales; family Burkholderiaceae_C; genus Polaromonas. The sequence goes on from DFWY01000005.1 coordinate 25,159, forward strand.
TGCGCATTTCGCGCGCAGCCGCTTGCTCGCGCTGGAAAACACGCTGGGCGGCAAGCTGCTGCCCTTTGACTATGTGCAGCAGGCTACGCAACTGGCGGCAGCCAAGGGCTTGAGCCGGCATCTGGACGGTGCGCGCCTGTTCAATGCGGCCGTGGCGCAGGCCGCGCAGACTGGCAGCAATGCCCGCCCCGCCGACGGGTCGCCCCAAGGCGGGGCAACCCCCTCAGGGGGCAGCGACTCACACGAAGTGGGGGAGCGTGGGGGCGTCATCTTTGAAGCGCACCGCATTGCCCAGTGCTTTGACAGCGTCTCGGTCTGCTTCAGCAAGGGGCTGGGTGCGCCCATCGGATCGACGCTGTGCGGCTCACGCGACTTCATTGCGCGAGCGCACCGCATCCGCAAGATGGCGGGCGGCGGCATGCGCCAGGCCGGCATGCTGGCGGCGGCGGCATCGTATGCGCTGGACCACCACATCGAGCGGCTGGCGCAGGATCATCTACTTGCCAAGCGCCTGGCTGACGGACTGGCAGGGATTGACGGCTTTCAGGTCGAGGCGCCGCAGACCAACATGGTGTTCGTGGATCTCATCGGCGCGGCCAAAGCGCGCTCAGCGGGGCTGCTCAGCCACCTTGCCGAGCAAGGTATTCAGGCTACGGGCCTGTATCGCCTGCGCTTTGTCACGCACCAGGATGTGGATGCTGCTGGCGTGGACCGTGCGGTGGCGGCCATCCGTCAATTCTTCAACGCGTAGTCGTCTCTGAAATGGGCATTGAGCATTTGGCGATTTTTGTGGTGGCGGGCCTGCTGCTCAACCTCACGCCGGGTCCGGATGTGCTGTACATCGTAGCCAACGCCTTGCGCGCCGGTGCCCGTGCCGGTGTGGTGGCGGCGCTGGGCATCACGGCCGGTTGTTTTGTGCACATCCTTGCCGCAGCGATTGGCGTGAGTGCGCTGATGGCTGCTTCCAGCGCGGCCTTCGCCGTGCTCAAATGGCTGGGCGCGGGCTACCTTGTTTATGTGGGCCTGCGCATGCTGCTGACGCGCCAGTCCCGTGAAGGCGAG
>DFWY01000005.1:26410-31369 GCA_002381615.1 Polaromonas sp. UBA4122
AAGCATATTTTTTCAGGGTTTCTGGACGAATGCGCTCAATCCCAAGGTGGCGCTGTTTTTTCTGGCTTTCGTGCCGCAGTTCATCGCGCCTGGCACCCCGAACAAGCCGCTGGCGTTCTTGCTGCTCGGTCTGCTGTTTAATTTCAATGGCCTGTGGGTCAACATCGGATGGGCGCTGGCGGCCGCCTGGCTGGCGCGGCGCGTGGGAGCGGTGCAGCGCAGCATGCAGCGGCTGGAGCGTATTGCCGGCCTCATGTTCATCGGTTTTGGCCTGAAGCTGGCTTTTTCCGATCATCCGGCGATCTGATGCCCAGTCCAATGAAGCAAAAAACAAGCGAATAAGGAGAACCGTCATGCCCGACACCCACCACATCACCCCGCAGGAAGCCTTGCAGCGCACCATCGAGCACCGTGAGATCTTTCACGACGAGATGCTGCACCTCATGCGACTCATCATGAGCGGCGAGATGTCGCCCGTGATGATGGCGGCGCTGATCACCGGCCTGCGCGTCAAGAAGGAAACCATTGGCGAGATCACCGCAGCGGCGCAGGTGATGCGCGAGTTTTCCACCAAGGTCCACATTGCCGACAAAACCCATCTGGTCGATATTGTGGGAACGGGCGGTGACGGCTCGCACACCTTCAATATTTCGACTTGCGCCATGTTTGTCGCTGCTGCGGCGGGCGCCAAGGTGAGCAAGCACGGCGGCCGCAGCGTCAGCAGCAAGTCGGGCAGTGCCGACGTGATCGAGTCGCTGGGCATCCGGCTCAACCTGTCGCCCGAGGCCATTGCCCGGTGCATCGAAGAAGTCGGCGTCGGCTTCATGTTTGCTCCCAATCACCACCCGGCCATGAAAAACGTCGCGCCGGTGCGCAAGGAACTGGGCATCAAGACCATTTTCAACATCCTGGGCCCGCTGACCAACCCGGCCAGCGCGCCCAACATCCTGATGGGCGTGTTCCATCCCGACCTCGTGGGTATCCAGGTTCGTGCGCTACAGCGCCTGGGAGCCGAGCATGCCCTGGTGGTGTACGGCAAGGACGGCATGGACGAAGTCAGCCTGGGCGCGGCCACCGTGGTGGGCGAACTCAAAAACGGCGAGATCACCGAATACGAAGTTCACCCCGAAGACTTCAAGCTGCCCATGGCCAGCAACCGCGCGCTGCGCGTTGAGACTCCCGAGCAGTCCAAAGCCATGCTGCTCGGCGTGCTGGACAACCAGCCGGGCGCGGCGCGCGACATTGTTATCCTCAATGCCGGTGCGGCTCTGTATGCCGCCAATGTGGTCGACTCGATACAAAGCGGGATTCAGCTTGCACGGGCAGCCCTTGAATCCGGCGCGGCCAAAGCGCGCCTGCAGCAACTCATTTCCACCACCCAGGCACTTGCTGCTTGAAATTCGCAGCTCAAGCTGCAGACTGAATGACATGTCCGATATCCTGAACAAGATTGTTGCCGTCAAGCGCGAAGAAATCGCGGAAGCGATCAATCGCAAGCCCCTGGCCGCCATGCGCAAAGACGCGGAATCACGCGTGCTCACGCGAGACTTCGTCGGCGCCCTGCGCGCCAAAATCGCGGCAGGTCAGCCGGCGGTGATTGCCGAAATAAAAAAGGCCAGCCCGTCCAAAGGCGTGCTGCGCGCGGATTTCATTCCCGCCGATATCGCACAGACCTATGCCGAGCATGGCGCGGCCTGCCTGTCGGTCCTTACGGACAAGCAGTTTTTTCAGGGCAGCATTGATTATTTGAAACAAGCCAGAGCCTCGTGCAGTTTGCCGGTTCTGCGCAAGGATTTCATGGTCGATGCCTACCAAATTTATGAATCGCGCGTCATGGGGGCCGACTGCATTTTGCTGATCGCGGCCTGCCTCGACGATGCACAGATGAAGGCGCTGGAAGCGCTGGCGCTGTCACTTGACATGGCGGTGCTGGTCGAAGTGCATGACGAGGCCGAACTTGAGCGTGCGCTCAGGCTCAAAACGCCGCTGGTTGGCATTAACAACCGCAACCTCCAGACCTTTGAAGTCTCGCTCGATACCACCTTGGAGCTCCTGGGCAAGGTGCCCGCGGACCGCCTGCTGGTCACCGAATCCGGCATTGCCACCCCGGCAGACGTGCAGCGCCTGCGTGAAGCCAAGGTCAACGCCTTCCTGGTCGGCGAGGCCTTCATGCGCGCAGAAGACCCGGGCGCCGCCCTGAAGCAGTTGTTTGCGCTGTAGTAGTTGCCATGGAACAGGCGCAGCTGGTCGGAATGTCGGCATCGGGTGCGCTTGAGCGCTTGACCAGCGCGGACCCTGCAGACTGGCCTGTGGCGCCCGGCTGGCGGTCCCTGACCGATGCCTTTTTTGCCAGTGAAGCGGGGCAGAAGCTGCTGAGTTTCTTGCGCAGCCGGCTGGCGGAAAACGCCGTGATTTTTCCGCCCCAGCCGCTGCGCGCGCTGGAACTCACGCCGCCCGAAGAGGTGCGCGTCGTCATTCTGGGTCAGGACCCTTATCACGGGCGGGGCCAGGCTGAGGGGCTGGCTTTTTCGGTCGCCCCCGGCGTGCCTTTGCCGCCGTCCTTGCGCAATATCTTCAAGGAACTGCAGCGCGATTTAGGGATACCGCCGCCCGAGTTTCCGGTGCCCGGTGGCAGCCTGGTGCGCTGGGCGAGCAACGGTGTGCTGCTGCTCAACACCTGTCTGACGGTGGAAGAGGGCCGCCCGGCCAGCCACGCCGGCCGGGGCTGGGAGGTGTTAACCGATAGCGTGATCCAGCAGGTCTCGGCCGGCGACCATCCCGTGGTGTTTATGCTGTGGGGCGCCCATGCACAAGCCAAGCGCGCGCTGATCGACGCCCGCCGCCATAAGGTGCTGATGGCAAATCATCCGTCGCCGTTGTCGGCCCTGCGGCCGCCTGTGCCCTTTATCGGTTGCGGGCATTTTTCGCAGGCGCACCATTGGCGTGACCCACAACAAAGTCGCCAGAAAGACCAAAAACCTTAGGCGTACGCTATTATTTCAATAGCTATTTACGTCCGTGCTATATGGGCCAAGTGCCAAAATGGCACTTGATATTCCCTAAAACTCCTGCGCCAGGCCGCCAACGTAGTCGCGGCGGATATTGACCGTACTCTGCTGGCCCAAGGCCTCAAAGTGACGGCCCAGCCAGCATTTCGCCGCGTCCTGGCCCATTTCAAACAGCTTTTCGAGCAAGGCCGTGTCGGTAGACATCTTGCTGGAGGCCGGCAGGTTTTCCATCGCCTCGCCGCCATCAATACGGTGCAGCAGCAGGCTTTTGTATTGGGCGCCCTCTTGCAGGCGGCCGTCGGCCAGCAGTCGGTTGATGAAATCGATGGCGCGCATCTGGGAAAGCAGGCTGGCATTGAAGGTCAGCTCGTTCACGCGGTCCATGATGTCATGCGGTGTTTGCGGGGTGCTGGCGCGCCGCAACGGGTTGATTTGCACCACGATGATGTCGCGGCTGCTGCAATCGTTGATGAGGGGCAGCAGGGCGGGATTGCTGGAGAAACCACCGTCCCAGTAAGGCTGTCCGTCAATTTCCACGGTCTGAAAAAATGTGGGCAGGCAGCTTGATGCCATCACTGCCTGTAATGTCAGGCGCTTGCCTGAGAAAATCTCGGCCTGCCCCGTCGTCACATGCGTGGCCGAGACAAAAACTTTCGGCCCTTGCAGTCGGGCGAGGGCGGTGAAATCAATTTCGGCCTGCAACAATTTGCGCAGCGGGTTGATGTCCAGCGGGTTGGACTGGTAGGGTGACATCCACTGGCTCATGGCATTGAAGTTGGCGCCCACTTTTTCGGAAGACCAGTTGCCCAGCATCATCTTGCTGATGCTTCCGGCCATCGCGCCCAAGCTGCCCATGGCCGCGATGCCCTGCCAGATTCTGCGAAGTGACGCGCGCGCCGCCTCCCTGGGGGCTGGCGTTTTGCTGCCTTCTTGCGCGGTAGCGGCGAATCCATGCGCCAGCGCCACGGCGTTGACGGCGCCCGCGCTGGCGCCGCTGATGCCGTCGATCTGAATGCGCTCATCCTGCAGCAGGGCATCCAGCACGCCCCAGGTGAAGGCGCCATGCGATCCGCCGCCTTGCAAGGCCAGGTTGACCCGGCGCAGGGAAGGCGACTGCGGCGGTGTGGGGGAGGGAAGCGCTTGATTCATAAAGGGGTTGACAGACTTGCCGCCTGGAGCGGTGGATATCCCATCATGCCTCAAGGCTGGCGGATCGGGCAAACCACGGGGGCAGAAGGCCAGGCGGCGCGCTGGCGGCACCCTGCGGAGGCAGGGAATAGCGGTCAATCAACAAATTTCAAAGGTTTTTGCCATGACAGCATGTGCCAACCGACCTAAAACCGTGGCATAATCTGAGGTTCGCTTGAAGGATGGGTGCCCGAGTGGCTAAAGGGGGCAGACTGTAAATCTGTTGGCTAACGCCTACGCTGGTTCGAATCCAGCCTCATCCACCAGATTTTTGTTGATTTTTGGCAAGCGGGGTCAGCGCAAGGCAAACACGATAAGGCTATTGGCCGAAAGGTTGTTTTGGGTTGCGAGGTCATTGAGTGTGAGTTGTGATGTGATTTGAATAGCTAGCTGAATAGGTAGAGCTGCGCGGGAGTAGTTCAATGGTAGAACCCTAGCCTTCCAAGCTAATGACGCGGGTTCGATTCCCGTCTCCCGCTCCATAAAGCTGTGGGTGTAGGTGTTTATGGGGTTCTGGCAGTTAATTTTGTGCCAGCTCGCAGTGAGGAATTTTTTTGAGTTCAGCCCATTTGGCTCAGTGGCAGAGCACTCCCTTGGTAAGGGAGAGGTCGCGGGTCCGATTCCCGCAATGGGCACCATATTTTGAGCTGGCGCGGCGCGGCGCGGTTTGTGTTGCGAATGGCTGTAGTTAACTGGTTTTGTAACTTTTCGGAGTTGAAAAATGGCAAAAAGCAAATTTGAGCGGACCAAGCCGCACGTCAAC
>DFWY01000075.1:0-2975 GCA_002381615.1 Polaromonas sp. UBA4122
GCTTAACTGTCGAACCCGGGTGCTCAGGCTCACACCACGTTGGACAAGGCTGCAGCGTGACAAACGCGCGAAAAGCGAGAATACTTGCAACCATGCGTCTGTGCTTTTCAACCTTTCTGCCGGTGTTGATGGCGACATTCTGTGCTGCCGTGGCGGCACAGGAGCAGGACTCCACGCCCGACGGGGCCGCTGACAGTAGCCTTGTTTCCAAGCTGCGCTTGGAGGCCGTCGCCTACGAACATGGTGAAGGTGTGCCGCGCAACCCTGTTCTGGCCGCCACCCTGTACTGCAAGGGCGCGCGGCTGGGCGACGCGCAGGCGCAATACAACCTGGGATGGATGTACGCCAACGGGCGCGGGGTGGAACGCAGCGACCGGCTGGCTGCTTTCTTTTTTCATTTGGCCGCCGAGCAGGGGCTCGAAGCCGCCCAGCGCATGTTGAAAGTGGTGGGCCTTCCCGACGCCGAAGTACCCGACTGCGTGCGCGATCCTGCACCGCCACCCGCTGCGCCCCGGACTACTGAGGCGGCGCAGCCGAGCGTGGATTATCGGGCGATTGCCCCGCGGAAAATTTTTGAGCTGGTGATGAAAATGGCGCCCCAGTATCAGGTGGAGCCGCAGCTGGCGCTGGCAATCATTGCCGCAGAATCCAACTTCAACAATCTGGCACTGTCACCAAAAAACGCCCAGGGGCTGATGCAACTCATCCCGCAGACCAGCGTACGCTTCAATGTGAGAAATCCCTATGACCCGGTCCAGAATATTCGGGGTGGCCTGACCTATCTGCGCTGGTTGCTGGCCTATTTTGAGGGCGATGTGGCGCTGGTGGCCGCCGCCTACAACGCGGGCGAAGGCAACGTCGAGCGTTACCGGGGTGTTCCGCCGTATCTGGAAACCCGGGCCTATGTGCAGCGCATACTCAAGTCGGTCGGCACCTCGGCCCACCCGTTTGACGAAACGGTGGCCCGGCCCTCCCCCTCATTGCCCCTAATCCGCTTGTCCTGGCGCGTGAAATGATCGCATGGACCGCCGCTTTGCTGCCAGACTCAAGATGACATGCCCAGCTTACTTACACTGCACCTGCTGTGAGGCGAGATTGAGCTGTTGTTGAATGTTGTCCAGCAGCACCCGGCAGTCCGGTTTGAAATTGTTGAAGAGCTTGTCACGGCTGATGAAGAACGGAGCCCGTATTCCGCGATGTTTAACCTCTGCGCCGACTTGTTGGAAAAGTAAGCCAAAGCGGCGCAATTGACGGGCTAGTCGGGGCTCCATCATGGCAAAAACACCTTCGAGCCCCTGGTTCAGACCCATGGCGGTAATTGCAAAATAAAGACCTAGTGCGACAGAGGGAAAGAGGCGTCGCTCATTTTCAGCGCTGGCCTCAAAGCTGTCGCTTCCACCATCAGCAACGCTTGCTTCACCGCGACGACGACGAAAGTTGGCGGTAATGGCCAGTCGGGAGATTTCACCGTATTTCCGACGGGACGTTGCGGCCGAACTGGCAAAGTCCCACTCAAGCGACTCGCCGCAGGCATGCTCAAACGGGAGCGGCACCTCAGGCTTTTGGCTGTCAGCCAGAATCAGGCGAACACAGCCGACATAAGTCTGGCTGGATCTGTGAAACAGGAGGCAATGAATTGAGCGCTTGTCGTAGTCGTCATGCTCCAGCTGGCTCGCACGTTGCTGCTCATAGCCAAGCTCTTCGCAATAAACCTGGTGGCGCAGCTGATAGACTTTTTCCAGCAGATTCGCGGTATTTGCGTGAACAACGCTAAAGTAACGCTCGAAGAGGGTGGCAAGGGGTGATTCAGTCATGGAGTGTGTCAGGAATTTTTACACATCAGGCCGTGTCTGCTAATGATACATATGCAACTTATTGATAAATATGCAAAATTTATATTTGGCATAAATAGTGCTTGTGTTCTTGGGAGAGCGCGACGACAGCTTGTCGAGCTTGATTGGTTTTAGTTAAACCGAACCAGGAGATCAGTATGAAAATCTCATCCAAACAGGCAAGCAGTACACGCAAGGCTAGCGCACTGAAATCCTTGTCGACGCTGGCCTTGGCCGTGATGGCTGTGTTTTGCGGCGCCGCGCCGGCATCTGCGATACCATTATCTCTGGGTACGGCACAGCAGTTCGCGGTGCTGGGTGGACAGACGGTGACCAACACCGGCACGACCACCATATGGGGTGATCTCGGTGTCTACCCAGGCACTTCGTACACTGGCAGTGAGACAGTCACGCAGGCAGGAACGGTACACTTGACTGATGGGGTCGCACATCAGGCTCAGCTTGATGCCCTCACTGCATACAATACTCTTGCAGGTCTGCCGTACACCAGCGACCTGACGGGTCAGGATCTGGGTGCCGGGCGCACGCTCACGTCGGGCGTCTATTTTTTGTCGGATACGACGGCTTATTTGACCGGAGCGCTCACCCTTGACTTCCAGAACAATCCCAATGCGCTCTTCGTTTTCCAGATAGCAAACGCCCTCACCACCGGAAGCAGTGCGACTGTCAACGTGACCAATGGCTCACTAACTTCAGATTACGGCGTGTATTGGAAGGTCGGCAGTTCCGCGACTCTTGGTTCCAGTACTGTGTTTGCAGGAAACATTATCGCGGACCAGAGCATCACCCTGGTTTCTTCCGCCAAGATCCTGTGCGGCAGGGCCATCGCGCTCAATGCCGCCGTGACGATGGATACCAACACCATCTCCAACGATTGCCTCGCTTACGCTAACGACACCAGCGACACCACCCGTAGCGACTACGGCAGCGTCGGCTTTAGCGGTGGTGGCGGCGGTGGCGGCACCGTTCCCGAGCCAGGCTCGCTGGCGCTGCTGGGACTCGGACTCGCGGCACTTGGATTTGCTCGCCGCCGCCACGGCTGAGATCAGTTGGCTCACAAAAAAGCCCCTCCAATAACGGCTCTTTTTTGGTGTCTCTTATACACATCTCCGAGCCCACCAG
>DFWY01000075.1:2996-21762 GCA_002381615.1 Polaromonas sp. UBA4122
AAAAAAGCCGCTCAAAGAGCGGCTCTTTTGTGAGAGGCTGTTGCGTTACGGGACCTGGCTTGCGGCACCGTCTTGAGTTCACCCGGCAGTGTGCTCAGGGTAAGCGGTGGAACCCGATTTGCCCTGGAACAGATTTTTCAATGCCCTGCAATCGGGTGCGACGACACATGAAGATTTGGAGAATGCCACCCGGTTCTTACCTCCATGAAAAATTTACATGCACCAGCTGCAAAAAGATTCTTGCACCATGCACTTCGGAAAGCGTTTTCCGTTTTTCCCCGGTCCTTGCGGTTCGCCGTGTACCGGTCTTTTGTCGATTGCGATCCCAAACCTGACCGACGCCTGGTCCTCAAGATAGCGCAGACGAAAGAAGAACTGGAAGCGTGTTTCCGGCTCCTTCATGATGCCTATGTTGGCAACGGCTTCATGCGGCCCGACCCATCAGGCATGCGCGTTAACATTTACCACGCGCTACCAACCACGACCACGCTGTGCGCCAAGTTCGACGGCGAGGTTGTTGGGACCATTTCACTGATTCGCGAAAGTGTTTTCGGCTTCCCCTTGCAGTCGATTTTTGAACTGCACGAAATTCGCGAGAAAAAGGGCCGAGTAGCTGAAGTATCTGCGCTTGCAGTGCATCCGAAATTCAGGAACACAGGAGGAACCATCCTGTTTCCATTGATGAAATTCATGTATGAATACTGCACCACTTTCTTCGATACCCGGCATCTTGTGATTGCCGTCAATCCGAACCGGATTGAAATGTACGAGTCTCTTTTGTTCTTCGAAAGATTGACGGAGAACTCGGTTGAAAACTACGATTTCGTCAATGGAGCACCTGCGGTAGGCGCCTCTGTTGACCTGCACGTAGCCCCTGAAATTTTCAAACGGGTTTATGGGAAGAAACCGAGACGCAAGAATCTTTATCTGTATTTCTTGCGGACTAGGCTGCCTAATATTTTGATGCCAAGTCGGCGCTATTTCACGACCAATGATCCGGTGATGACGCCAGATTTACTCGACTATTTTTTCAACATATGTACTCCCACTTTTCAAAATCTAAGTGAAAGAGAGAAAGGACTGCTGCATTCCATCTACAACCTCCCGGAGTACAAACAGGTACTGCCGGCTGATTTTCCCGAGTCAAACTTCCGGATCCATCAGCGCAAGCATCAACGGTATTCACTCAAATGTCCCGGAAGTTTCTCTGTCACTGGCACTGAAAAGACGGACGTCTATGCCCTGCAGGTGGTAGAGCTTTCCGAGAATGGCTTTCTGGCGCACTCCAAAGTACCCTTACCCGAAAACGTTTGGGGTGAAGCCAGCATTCTACTGGGGCATGAGGAAAAGTCGGTTACCAAAGCCATGGTCGTACATGGCAAACACAAGGGGCCTTATGGCTTTTACGGATTCAAACTGGTTGAACCTGATCTGCCCTGGCGAAAACTTGTCGGCGTGTTGAAGTCCGGCATGACCCATGAAGACCTGGACAATGCCAGCCGATTTTTGCCGGACTGAGCGATTCAATCACTCAACTCAAGGTCAGTTGGGCTTGCTGCGGTGCAATAGTTGCAAGACAAACCGGGAGGGAATGGCGTAGCTGATGCCAGACGGGTTAGTCAACGCCGATTCCCGGGTTCCCTTGATGAACACCATGTTGACAACACCCAGCACCTCGCCGGTGTCCGGATCAAACAAGGGACCCCCACTGTTTCCAGGATAAGCCGTTCCATCCAACTGAAAGATATCGAAGCTGGCTCCACCCCGCAGGCTGCGTATGGTTTTTTCATTGAGCTGCTGCGCTGTGGGGGTGGGTAATGCAGCCAAGGCGATGGAAGACACCATGCCGCGGTGCGTCACCGGCGAGAAGCCTAAAGCACCGCCAATCGGGAAGCCCATGAAGGCAATGGCCTGCCCCTCTTGCACCGAGTCCGAATCATGCACGCTGAGAGCCGGTGCCGCCGGGCCATCAAACCGCAGTAAGACCAGGTCATGCATCAAGTCCAATTCGAGCACAGTTGCTGGACGCATCTGCCATTCATTTTGACCAACCCTGATCTGGATGACCAAACCGGTCTCTATTTCCTCTCCAGTGCCTTGCGCAAGCACATGCGCGTTGGTGATGACTAGATTTCCATTGCCTACGACGAAACCCGTGCCTCGCAAGCCAAATCGCGGACTATTTGTGTTCTTGTAAGTGCCCACGATGACCACCGACGGTTTAACTTTGGCAATCGCGCTGGACATGTCAGCTCTAAGCGGACCGGCAAAAAAGAGGTCCATAAGAACAATGAAAAACAGCCTGGATTTCACCTTTTCACCCTCCATGCAATCAAGTCAAGGGACACGAACTGCCCTACACACGAAGACACAAATTGTGCAGGTACACCATCATGCTTTCAAATCAACGTCAGCAATCGATTTTTCTTCGTCGTGCGATTCTGGTCGAATAAATGCCTTCCGGCCCAAATGGTATGCCAGCAAAAAGAATGGCATACGGATCCAATGTGATCGGACATACAGTGCAAAACGTGCGGGCCAAGTCCCCAGCGAACTGGTGCTTGCATGCACTGGTCGCAGAGCTCGCAAATAGCAGGCATCCATCAACTGGGCTACCAACGGCGGCGGTTTTCCAATTCGGGCCAGTTCCAGCACATGCCGGGGGACGGGGGTATCCAGCATCAAAGTGGTGTACCTCAACGCGTAATATAGTGGTCGTGTCAATCCCAGCGCCACCGCGCGAGGCACCAGATTCCCCCAAAAGCCGTGCATATCACCGAATTGCCTAAACAGGCTATCCAGGTCAAACAGATCACGAAGTCCTTCCTCAAAGTCTCCCTCGTGGAAGAGGTGAGTTGCGCTGTGAAGCAGCATGTCTGTGGGCTGCAGAACATACAAATTGGTATGGCCCGGCAACGCAACCACGCCCTCCAGCAAGGCCGTTGTATTGACTTTGACCCGCGCTGTCTCAGGCAGGATGGTGTGATGCACATCAATGGTCGTTCCCCGCCTGACGTGACGCATCGGAGGTATTTCGTGCATCCAGCGACGGTAGTAACGCTGGTCATACTCATCGTAATGTGAACACTGCCAGCCATGAATCATCAATTCGCTTTCGCAGCGACCCAGTCTGTTTTTAGGTACGATGATGTCAACATCCGAAAAAGTCCGCCCATGCGCAGCGGCAAGCTCGGCCATGACATACGCAGCGCCCTTGAGCAGAACGACCTTTACCTCGGCATCCATCAAGGCTTGGCCAATACACTCAACCTCCCAGCGCAAGGCGGTTTCCTGTCTTTGCGCCATTTTCAGTGCAGAGGTCAGGTGGTGGCGAGGAGCCAGGGAAATAGCGTCGATCAAGCCGTCTTGAGTCAATTTGTGCGCCAAACGCGCCAACAAATTGGCGCGTCGTCCCTGACGAATCAGCAAGTCCCATTCCAGTGCAGACAAGTGACACAGTGACTGCGGCGTCAGCAGAGCCATGACAATCAAATCACATTTGGGAGTCATCCCCCCCTCGCAAGTAGTTCATCAAAAACGCGTTGGGCATCGTCAAGCTGGCTATAAGTCAACTGATAACACTGACCTTGGTCCACCAATTTTCCAATCGCCTCGAAGCCGCGCACGCCCTGGATGTCGTAGTTGAAAGACTGCTCGGCAATCAGCATGAATGTGCGCGCGCGGCTATACGGCACCAGATCAGGCCGCGCATCAGGTGAATACTTGGGCAAAATAATCCATAAAGGTCGCACCGGTTCGTTGGCACACAAGACGCTGTTCAATGGCGGACGCAACAAAGCCACCGTGCCCTTGGTGGTATCGGGCATCGGCGCCGTCATAACGGCAGATGGTGCAAATCGCTTAATGACATCAATTGATTTATTTTTCAAATTGATTGGCCGAGACATGCCGTAGATCATGCCACTCTCCATGTCATAAAGAGCCAATTCGTCCGAAAGCAGACGCCGTCCCCGCATGACCAAACCAGTGCACAAAGTACTTTTTCCGGACCCGGGTGGGGCAGGTAGTATCGCAGCCCTCCCTTCTTTTTCGATCACCGCCGCATGGATGATCAAATACTGGTGGCAATGGGCAGCCACACACCAGTTAAGCCCCCACTCCAGCATGGCAAATGCCTGGGCAGCAGGCAAGGGAATGAAGGAAGGTTGGCCATCAAAGAAAAAACGGACCTGCGGTTTGATCCAGCGTCGCAAGCCAGTTTCACGGGCAACCTCTATGTGGAAATCGGCAAACGCGTCAACTGAACAAACGTCAAAATCCGCATACATCAGCGCGATGTCGCTGGCAAGAGACGTCACATTGCTCTTGATTCGTGCGACGAGGGGGCCCATAGTAAACAGGAGTTCGCTTCGACGGAGCAAACTGGCGAGTTGCGACGTGGTGAATTCAGATATTTTCAATGTGGAGCGACAGTAACGAGGCCAACTGTTTGCAACTGAAGCAAAGTGGCATCGAGGAACTCCACGACCACTGCATGTTTCGCTTCCGAGAACAACCCGACGAGTTCTCCTGCCAGCGTCTCCGTCGTGCATGGTGATTTTGGGAGTCGTTGTAACAACTCAACGTCGATTGAACTGATCAGGTGCGTATCTCCTGTGGCAACGTTGTATACCACCGACAACTCATCATCATCCCAAATGCGGAACTGCAACGCCCCATTTGGACAAGGAAGACCAGCAATTCAATTGGCCTCTTTCAACAACGCCCAACAACGCTTGATTCTCACCACTAAGCCGCGTTAAGGGGTCACAACCCAGTTATTGAAAAGATACTCACTTACCTTCGTGAGACTCCACATCCCGTCACCCCCATCGAAGGTCCCTGCGATCATTGATTCCAATTGACCGTCTTTAAGACAACTATCGATGTCATTTTTGAACCTGGCTTTTTTCAGTACCGCATAGTTCAACTGCCCAATAAGGGCGTAAGTCCTAGGCTGCGTGCCATAGGTGCCGGATGGCACATCTTTCACTAGCAAGGTAGTGGCAAATCCAGGATTAACAAAACCACATGTCATAAGATACCCCACTGTCACCTTTTTATAGTCAAAAACACTCTTGCTATTTTTCTTTGTGTAGCACTCCGGTATGGTCAACAGTTTTGGACACGAAATACACAGTTCGTTCCAAGGCGCTCCAGCATCAACACCAGTCGCAAAATCAACGGCAGTTCGTGGTGTGTTCGTTTTCCAGTTATTTATCGTCCATGTTTCATCGATATACGTCTTATGCGCGACACCATTCTTCAGACTGGTATTGGGATTGATCTGTTCGGATCCCCAAGCCGACGGACTTTGGCAATGCCAAGCGAGCGCTGGCCGACTAGCCAGCGTAGCGACAACAGGAACAGCCGCCGTACCCAGCTTGATGAGCCGACGCCTGGATGGAGACGCAATAGGACGCAAAGCCGTAGTTAGCACGGTCGCCTCACCGAGCCTAGCATCTAGTTGTTTGTTAATTTCGCTCATAAACTTACCTCGCTAATTCATGCCCACCGGATGAAATCCGATCAAACTCTCCGCTTGTATACATGCACTACATCATAGATATCCATTGATTGCTGTTTTTAAGGGACTCCCCAGATATCCTGAGCTTGTCTTGGATCCAACAATACAGAAAACACGCATATTTCATGTTGCGAGAATTAAGTTATTGATTTATATAAATATTTTCTTTGAAACGTCCGAATAGATTAATAGATGTAAAAAAAATCGACACACCTATAGTCCCGTCAAAAGAGCTGCAACTTCAGCCTGCCCAGCGAACTTATCGCCCAGTTTGGTCAGGTCATCCAGTTCTTTCTTCGCCAAATCCTTTTTCCCGCCTTTGATATAAATTTTTGCCAGATTGAGTTTCAACGATGAGTTCAACGGCTGCAGCGCCAACGCTTTGTTTTCGAGTTCCACCGCCTTCGCATAGTCGCCCTTGTCAGACAGCAACATCGCCAGGGTGTCCATGAAAGCCGACTGATTTGGCGCCAGGGTATTTGCCTTCTCGGCGTAGGCGATGGCGCCCTCCTTATTTAACTTTGCGCTCACCCATGCCAGATTGTTATACGCGACCGCGCTATTGGGCTGCAACTTGACCACGGCCGCATAATTCTTTTCGGCACTGCCGTAGTCTTTGCGAACAATAGCGCCGTCGCCCAAATGAAGCAGGAACATGGCATCTTTGGGGTTGTCCTTCTGCCAGGTGGATGAAAACTTGTCTGCTTCCATGCCTTTTCCAGAAGCCAGCAAAACAGAGTGCAGCTTAATGGCCAGCTCAGGCGAATTCACCTGCTTCAGCCCGACACGATAAGCTGTTGCGGCGCTGTCCCAGTTTTTCTGCGACGCGTTGATGTCGCCTTCCAGCACGTAGCCCACCGCCTCCTTAGGCCGTTGCTTCTGCACCAAGCGCGCCGTCGTCAGTGCCTCCTGGAACTTCTTGCCCTCCAGATCGAGCATGATCAAGGCACGTTGCGCTTCCAGCAGGTCAGGCTTGATCTCCAGCGCTTTTCGGATGCTTTGCACCGCGGCATCCTTGTTTTTTTCAGCCATGTGCGCACCCGCCAGGCGCATCTGAGGCTGCGGTGACAGCGGTTGCATGCCGGCCAACTTGTTGTAAGTGGTAATGGCCTGGTTCAATTCCCCTGCGGCCTGTTGCGTGCGACCCAATGCGTCCAGAACCTCGGGGCTGTCTGGCAACGCTGCGACTGCATTCTGCGCCGCCGACGAGGCTTGCTTGAAATCCTTGTTACGCAGATGGAAGTCGATCAGCAACAAACGTGATACCACGTCAGTGGGGTTGGCCGCCACCGCATTGCCAATCAGCTTGGCCACCTCATCTTTGGCGGCCCCCGACCTTGCCGCAAGTTCGGCCAGCGCCAACCATGCCTGGCCATTTTTAGGGTCCTTGGTCAGCACGGCCTCGAATCGCTTCTTTGCGTCGTCAGGTTTCTTGTCCACCATGTCCAGCCCTGCCAGACTGGCCACCGCCGGGAAGTAGGTCGGATCAATCGTCAAGGCACGCTCAAAGCTCTTTCTCGCCCCGGCAACATCTCGTTTGGCCAACAGGGTTCTACCCCGCAAATGGGCTGCCAATGGCTTGTCGGGCTGCTTCTTCTCAAGCCCATCGATGGCCTTTAACGCCTTATCGAACTCCTGACGCCTCAGGTGTGCGCTGATCAGGGCCAGGTCCGCTGTGGTACCCGTGTCCGAGACTGCAATATCCTGCAACTCTTCAAAAGCAGTGTCTACCGACCCGCCCATCAAATGGGTCAACGCCAGGGCGGTTCGCTTTCTGCCGTCCTTGGGCGCTTGTTTGGTCGCTTTCTCGAAATACTCCTGCGCCTGTTTGACATCACCGTTTTGCAGATAGACCTCGCCTGCCACTGAAAGCAGCTCAGGATCGATGTTCTCCTGGTTCAAGCCCGGGAGTAAAGTCGCCATCGCCTTGGCCGGCTCCCCGGCGCGCAGATAGGTCACAACAAGCAACCGACGGGCCAGCGCAAGCGTGGGCGCGGCCTGCACGGCCTTGCTCAAATAGCCTTCCGCTGCCGGCAGTGAATTGAGTTGGAGCTCCACTGCGCCGGCCAACTGCAAGCCCTGAACGTTCGTGGGGGCAACTCCCAGAACCTGCTGTACCAAGTCTCTGGCTAATTTGAAGTCTTTCTTCTGAAAGGCCAGTTGGGCCTCCAGGTATTTTGTCTGCGGGTGATTCGCCGCAAGTTTTTTCAGTTGTTCGATTTGCACTGTCGCTGCGGCTAGATCGCCTTTTTGCATCAGAATCGTTGTGACGGCGGCCTGGCCGGCCATAAAATCCGGCTTGATTTCAACCGCTTTGCGGTAAGCCGCCAATGCATCGTTGACCTGATTTTTCCCGAACAGCAAAAGGTCACCTTTGAGTTTCCAGGCGTCATAGCTTTGGGGAGATTTGGCAATCACCTCATCTGTCATAGCCAGCGCCCCATCAATGTCACCCTGGCCCGCCTTTTGCCGTGCTTGGGCAATCAGGGCCGGCGCGTAGCCTGGCTCCGCCAGCAGGGCGGCATTCAAGGCTGTGTGTGCAAGGTCAGGCTTGCTCTGCATTGCATAGGCAGATGCCAGCGACATCTGCAGACTGGCCTTGGCCTGCGGCTGGGTTAAGTCAATCTTGGCAAATTCTTCGGTCAGTTTTTTTGCCTGCCCTTGCGCCAGCATGGCTTTGGCCAGTGGCGGAACCACCGCATCTTGCGGATGTTTCAAATCAAGCGCCTTGCGCAGCTCAGTTTCCGCCCCCACAGGGTCGCCACTGTCCAGCAGCGCGCTACCCAACAAAAAACGTGCCTCAGGCAAGTTCGGATCGCTCTGCAGCGCGTTTTTAATCTGAATGACCGCCGCCTTGCTATCGTTCTTCGCAAAATAATCTTTGGCAGAGATGATCATCGCTTCAGGCTTCTCACTGCAAGCAGCGAGTAGCAATGCCACCAGCAGAGCCGGCAGTGTCATATGCGCATTGGATTTTATGGAGCTCATTTTTTATACCCTGAGAGTAAATTTAAGAGAGGTTGCAGACTACTTCAAAGCCAGGCGATGCATCAAATCGTAAAGCGTGGGCCGACTCACCCCA
This sequence comes from Polaromonas sp. UBA4122, assembly GCA_002381615.1. Classification (GTDB taxonomy): domain Bacteria; phylum Pseudomonadota; class Gammaproteobacteria; order Burkholderiales; family Burkholderiaceae_C; genus Polaromonas. The sequence continues at coordinate 11,606 of DFWY01000075.1, forward strand.
AGCAATTCGGCTGCCTTGACCATATTTCCATTGACGCGACCCAAAGCCGCAATAATCGCCCGCTTGTCGGCGTTGTCACGAATGACGCGCAGGTCCAGTGAATCATCAAGTTCATTCAGTACCGTGTTTTTCAAACCCACGTCTTCGCTGGAAATCTGACTGCCTTCCGCCATGATGGTGGCACGCTTGATGCAGTTTTCCAGTTCGCGGATGTTGCCTGGCCAAGGGTGCAATTCAATTGCCCTGACGGCCTCTTCGTTGAGCGTCATGGCAGATCGATTTTGTTCTTGTGAAAAGCGTCGCACGAACGCGTGCGCCAGCAGCGTCGCATCCCCGACACGGGCACGTAACGGCGGAATGTTGACAACAATTTCAGCCAGCCGGTAATACAAATCCTCGCGGAACCGGCCTTCCTTGCTGAGCGCATTCAAATCCTGATGGGTGGCACAAACGATTCGTACGTCCACCGGTATTTCCTGCCGACCCCCCACACGTTCGATCGTTCTTTCCTGCAAAAACCGCAGCAGCTTGGCCTGCAACTGAAACGGCAAATCCCCTATTTCATCGAGCATCAAGGTGCCACCGTTGGCTGTTTCGATCTTGCCAACTGTCGTTTTGGCAGCACCAGTGAAGGAACCTTTCTCATAGCCAAAAAGCTCGCTCTCCAACAAGTTCTCCGGAATGGCTGCACAGTTGATGGCAACAAATTTTTCCGCGCGTCGGGGTGAAGACTGGTGCAAACCGCGCGCCAGCACTTCTTTGCCGGTGCCGCTCTCGCCCAGCAACATGACCGTGGCGTTGCTGCTCGCCACTTTCTCAATCGTGCGGCAGATGCGCAGCATCTCTGGGTCGCGCGTCATCAACCCCGACAAGGCATCGGGTTGATGCATTGCCTGCAAGCGCCGATTCTCGCTTTGCAACTCAAACAGCCTGAAGGCCCGCTCGACCGTCAGGTTGAGCAACTCGGGTTCGAACGGTTTTGCGAAAAAATCATAGGCGCCCATGGCAACGGCGCGCAAGGCATTGGTCTGGTCGTTTTGTCCGGTCAGGACAATCACCTTGATGTCTGGATCAAAAGCCATCATTTGCTCCAGCAGCCTGAACCCTTCAGATACCGAGTCCGCGTCCGGCGGCAGCCCCAAGTCCATCGTGACCACTGCGGGCGTGTTTTTACGCAATTGCAGCAACGCGCTTTCCCGGTCATGGGCCGTCACCGAGTCAAAGCGGTCGAGCGACCACTTGATTTGCTTTTGCAGGGCCAGGTCGTCTTCGACAATCAACAACGAACGTGCTTTTTCGGATGTCATGAAGTTTCCAGCGAATGAAGGTCTGATTCCTTCTGATTTTCAAATAAGGGCAAGAGCATTTTGACCGTAGTTCCTTGCCCCAGTTCGCTATCCACCTCAATGCGCCCCCCCAATTCCTGCACATACTGGAAGCTTTCATAAGCCCCGATGCCCATCCCGGCATGCTTGGTGGTCTGAAACGGCTTGAACAAGCGATCCCGAATGAAATCCTGGGACATGCCCTTTCCAGTGTCACCCACCACAATTCGGGCCTGACCACTCAAACGATCAAGATTGATCCAGACGCGTCCGCCAACGTCCGTGGCATCAAAAGCGTTCTGCACAACATGGCCGATGACGCGCTCCAATCGTTCTTCATGACCACGGGTCACGACCGGCTCCGACAACTGAACCTCAAGCTTTCTCCCCCGCCCGGCCGCGACGGCCTCAATGCGTTGAATGATTGTGCCCAGATTCACCCCAAAGGCCGTCCCGGGTGGTGTGGCCCCCTCGCGCAACTGGAGCATCAACTGCCGCATTCTGTCCAGTGAATTCTCAACCGTCATCAACATATCTTGCTGAAACTCAGGGTTATGACTCAATCGTTTGGCGTTTTTCATCATCAACGAGAGCTGCGTCACAATGTTTTTCAAATCGTGCACCACAAAGGCCGACATGCGATTGAATGCGTCAAACTTGCGCACCTCCAGCAGCGATTCTGTGGCCTGCATCTGCGCCAAAAAGCTGGCAGCCTGCCGACCCGCTGTTTTCAGCAAGTCAGTAACCTCCCAGTTCACATCCACGCGCGTGCGCGCACTGGCCAGCACAACAAAGCCAATCAGCTCCTCCCCCACCATGAGCGGCACGACCAGCCATGCTTGGGCCAGCTCCTGCAGCCAGGTCGGTAGCTTCAATTGCCCGTAGCGCCGGGAATAAGATCGGTACTCTTCCAGGTTGATCACCCAGCCGCTGGTCATCATGAACTGGCACAACGGCGAGTTGGCATCTTCCTTTTCCAGCGTCTGCGCCAGATTCCAGCGCGCCGTTTGGCTGAACGCCGCCTCGCCCTTTGTCTTCATCCACAGCCCCCCTGCTGGACTCTCCAGCATGTCTGCTAGGCCACGAATCACCTGCTGCCCCATTTCCTGCGGAGTATTTTTAGCCGACAAGGTGCGCGTAAACTTCAGCCATTCCTCGCGGTAGTCAAAGCGGTAGCGAAAAAAATGCTTGCCCAAAAATACCCGCAACTTGGCGCGCACGGCGCCCGACAGCCCCAGAACCAGCAGGATCACCAAGGCAAAAAATATCAGTCCCAACTGGAGTGCACGCCCCCACTCGCCGCCAAAGTAACGAACGTAGTAGCCCACACTCGATATGAATATCAAATACAGGCCAGCCATCAGCAGCGTGGCCGTTTGAAAAGCCGCCTTGGGTGAAATACGAATTTTTGAAATCCAGTCGCTGCGCCGGGTAATTGAAAGCCACAACAGCGGTACAACTAAAGCATGCACAGCGCCACGGATGCTGAGGGCGTCTGCGTCGAGGCGGTTGAATAAAACAGCCTCCGAGAACAAATACAAGTCGAACAAAAACGCACTAAACAGGCCAAGACACAAGGGCTTGATGTTCCAACGCGAATCTTCCGTCACATTTCGGAACACCTGTTCAAGCAAGACCAGGGCAAAGACCGGCGAGGCCATTGCGCTAAACAGAATCAATCTTGAGGTCTGTCCAAAAACGCTGATGCGCAATGCGCTGAACGTCAACGCCAGCAGTCCGAAGAACACCACAGCGGCTGCAAGTGGCGTCATCCACCTCATGCCGATCGCTCTGCCTGGTGCGCCATTTGGCCGAAGCAGGATTAACAAAAACGCATACCAACAACCGTACCTGAAAAGATCAGACAAGGTGCTGAACAACAAGAACAGCGGCATGCCGGTCAACAAAAGCGCCAGCCCAAACCAACCCCACAGGGCGCTCCATGTCACCGCCGCAAGTACCGTTGTTTTGGACCACTCGCGCGCTGAGCGCAAATAGCCGAGCTGAAGCAGCCGCAATGCAAAAGCCGAGTAGGAAAACCCGACCAGGCCATAACCCCACGCGGTCAAGACAAGAGTGCCGCTATCCATGACTCAAGCACTGCGGCATTGGAACGCCTCCACAACCGTAGTTACAACCATGCTACTGCGCACCCTTGCCCATCAGGACCACGCCCACCGTTTCAAACAGCACGACGAGATCAAGAAACAAGCTGTGATTCTTCACGTAGTAGAGGTCATACTGAAGTTTTTCGGCCGAGTCTTTGACCGAAGCCCCATAGTGGTAGCGCACTTGTGCCCACCCCGTAACGCCCGGCTTGACACTCTGGCGCACCGCGTAATAAGGAATCTCCTGCGTTAGTTGGTCCACAAAATAGGGGCGCTCCGGGCGCGGCCCCACCAGACTCATGTCGCCCTTCAGCACGTTGAATAGCTGTGGCAGCTCATCGATGCGGGCCTTGCGCAGCACCCGGCCGACCCGCGTCACCCGGTCGTCAGTCGCCGACGCCCAACGTGGTTTGCCATCTTTCTCGGCATCAGTGCGCATGCTGCGAAATTTCACCACGTTGAAAAGTCGCCCATTGAGGCCGACACGTTCCTGCAGGTACAAAATGGGGCCACCGCTCTCTATCAGAATCAAAATGCCAGTCACCAGCATGACGGGCAATGTCAGCAGAATCAACAGCGTCGCACACGCAATGTCAAAGAGACGCTTGGTCATGGTGCGCGCCAAACCCTGGTTAAATCCCTCACCAAAAATGAGCCACCCCGCGGACACTGCGTCAAGCCTGATCTGACCCAGGGTCATTTCAAAGTAAGTGGCAATGTCGACCACCCGCACCCCCCGCAGCTTGCAATCGAGCAATTCACGCAAAGGCATGCTGCCACCACGCCGCTCAGTCAAGGCGACCACAATCTCATCGACCCGCGCTTCCTGCACAATGTCCGTCAGCGATTTTTCGCGCGACAAAAGCGCCCAGTCCGAGACCTCATTCATTGCCTCATTGGGGCCGGCGTAGTACCCCACCAGATCGACGTTGGGGTCTGAACTTTTCAACGATTTGCCGACCCGGCTGGCGGGTGCGCCCGAGCCATAGACCAATACCCGCTGGCGCATGAGCGCCCGAGGCCCAATATGCGTCGCATAGACGCGGTGCATCAGCATGACGATCAAACCCGCCATCAAAGCCAACATAAAAACCTTCCCGTTTTCCAGTTTGACCGGGGAAAGACGAAAAATTACGTAGGATAAAGGCAAGGAAAGGAACAAGGACAGCACCGCGCGGGCACTCGTTTGACTCACTGTGCGGCTATGCACACGGTCGTAAAGTCCAAGACCTGAATTGATGACAAGTATGCCCACCGCGAACAAAACGGCCGTGGTCGCAACGATAGATGAGACTGGAACCGAAGCCAGATCCGCCACCTGTGACAGGATGGCTACCACCACGGTAATCACCACCAGGCCAAGATCAAAAAAGATATGTAAAAGCGTCCGCTTGTGAAAATAACAATTGAATATTCTTATCACGTTCAAGCTCCCTCTTCCTATGCCCACTATCAAGCACGACTCAAGCGCGACCCGTACCCTGTCGCACCCTACAGGCGATCAGGTCAGCGCAAGGCAAGAGGTATACCGCAGCCTTGCCGTATAAATGTAGCTATGGCGTCCATGCTACACGCCATTACAAACGCTTCAAAGTCATTCAAGTTCTTGCGTTGTTTGCATGGAATATAGCGTCAAAAGATAAAATAGGAAAGCCACTCTGGGCGCATCCATGAAGCTGCTAACCAGCCCCACCAACAGTGCCGCGCACAATGAAGCCGCCAAGTAGGGAGACAATGGCAGCGACCGGGCACGGCCGATCACCAGATGCCACAGGGCATATGCCATCAGCGCAGCCAGAAGCAGCAAACCAGCCAGTCCCCGCTCAACCAGCACTTCAAGAAACAGGTTGTCTATATGCCAGGGCAAAAAATAGGACTGTGCAGCGGGGAACCAGTGCGCCAACCCCTTGGAGAATTCGCCATTCTCAAGCAACTCCTCCCGATCCGGCCCGATCAACCGAATATTGTCGAAATCCGCGACCCCTCCGGCGTTACCGACCGACAGCGAGAACATGCCCAGGCGTGGTGCATACCACGCCCCCCCCGCCAAAACCGGGCCTCCGAGCGGCAGCGTAATCGCTTGCCATGCGGTCTTGCCTGGAAAAACGCGAACGAATGCCGTCTGGCAACTCCCGTCGTATAGCAAATGTCTTTCACACAGCTCCAGGTACACATCGGTTTGATGCTTAACCCGAACCTCCAGACTGACGCGGTGTTGCCCAGCGAAATCTATACCCACACGCTGCGTCAAGGCATATTGACCCCCCAATGTTTTCATGGTGTTAGGCCCTCGCACGGTCACAAAACCGTTCACACTCCCTCCCGGCTCCTGTTCATCTCGCGCCTTCACATCACCCGAGAATTCGCCTTGAGGAACATGAGCTGCATAATTTGCTGGCAAGCGCCCAAGGCCCTTACCCAGCAACCAGTCGGTGGGACCATCCAGCAGGTCAAGGCCATGCTGCCAATGCTCAACGCGGCTACCCAAGTCACGGTCGGTGCTGGTCAGGCGCTCCGTCATGAATGAACCGCCGCCCACGACTGCCACCACCTCGACCACCAGTGCCAGCACCAGCATCAGTACTGCCTTCGCGCGCCAGCCCTGGGGCCCGTGCCGTCGCCACACGCGGCCCAAAAATTCCCGCGCGTTGAAATCAGACTTTTGCGCCCACAGCAACATGCCCAGCAGCACCAAAGATCCCGCAACGGCAAGATAGACGCCACGGGAAAACGTGGTCAGGCAGGCATATCCCGTTAGCAAGGCCAGGGCGGCAGCACCAGCCCAGAGTGCGGGGCGACGGGCAGATACCAAGGCCCAGACAACAAAGGGCGTCGTCAAAACCAGGTAAGCGTCAATTGCCGCACCTCCCACATGCATCTCCCAAAACAGGGCGATTGTGCGGTAGTTCGTCGAAAAATCCAGTAACCCGGGAAATGCCGCACGCTCCCACACAACTGCCAGCGTGACCACTGTCAACCCCGCCACGATGCCGGTGGCCAGTCGCTGACTCGCAAGCGCTCTGGAGTGGGCAAGTTCATGTTGCAGCAAGGGAATAAAAAGCAGCGCAAAGCCCAGACTCTTGAACACGCGCAAGCTGTTCAACGGATCCGTATACCCGGCGAACCAGTCAAAGGAAAAGCCACCGGCGTCCGCGAATCCGCGGTACAAAGCCAGCAGGCCCGCGCCAGCCAGTAAAGCCATTAGCCCCCAAAAAACGACAGGCATTCTTGTCCGAGCGCCTGATCGGGAAGAGCAGGCCAAACGGCCATAGCCTCCTGCCAGAGCCCCCAGCAACAAGATGTCGAACTCATCAAAAACGAGCCACCCCGTCCAGGGAGAGAAATTTAGCAACGGCAGGCACGCGGGTACCACAAAGAGCCACACACCAGGACGCCACACAACCATGAGACACCATAGCCAAAAAACTGCCAACGTCGCTATCGGCCACAAAGGGTGGTGCCAAGCCAGTACCGCCCCGGCAGAGAAACTGCCCAAGGCGAACAGCAGCCAGGTTGCATTCTTCAGAGGTCTGCTCCTAAACAAGAACCTCAACACAAACTGGATGCCCCAGAAACCCCTGCGGACTGGCGCTTGCGCCATAAGCACCCGACTGGAACACCACCACCAAGTCCCCCACCTGCGCTACGGGTAAGTTCATGCGGTCGGCCAGCAGGTCCAATGGGGTACACAAGGGCCCGACCACAGAGGAAGTTTCTTTTTCCTGCGAATCAGCCTTGTTGCCAATCGTGACGGGATAGTTTTTGCGCACCACCTGGCCGAAGTTGCCGGACGCTGACAAATGGTGATGCAAGCCGCCGTCAGCCACCAGATACATCTGCCCGCGCGAGACTTTGCGGTCCACAATGCGCGCCACGTAAACACCGGCCTCACCCACCAGGTAACGGCCCAACTCGATTACAAACGAGGCATCGGGCAGCTCTGCATGCGCGCGTTGGGCGAGTCGGGCCAGGTTGTCGCCAATAGGCGCCAGATCCAGCCTACGCTCACCCGGAAAATAGGGAATACCAAAGCCTCCACCCAAATTCAAAAAGCGCACCGGCGCGGGTGCGTGCTGTGCCAGCCGTAGCGCCAGCTCGTAAGATTTTTGTTGGGCTTCGCAGATGGCCTCTGAACGCAAATTCTGCGAACCGGCAAACAAATGAAAACCTTCAAAGGCCAGGCCTGCGCGGCCGATGCTGGCCAGCAGCTCGGGTATCTGCTCCACATCCACGCCAAACTGCTTGGGGCCACCGCCCATTTTCATGCCCGAACCCTTGAGTTCAAAGTCCGGGTTAACCCGCACCGCGACCCGGGCCGGCAGTCCCAATTCGCTGCAAATTGCCTCCAGCGCCACCACTTCGCGAAACGATTCAAGGTTGATCAGCACACGCGACGCCACGGCCTGGCGCAGCTCGACATCGCGCTTGCCAGGACCGGCAAAGCTGACTTCCAGCGGGTTGGCACCGGCATCCAGTGCCACCTTCAACTCGCCTGCCGAAGCCACATCAATGCCGTCCACCAAACCCGCCATCAAGCCCACCACGGCCGGCATGGGATTGGCCTTCATCGCGTAGTGCAGCTTGACCGACTTGGGCAGCAGGTCGCGCAGCGCTGCCACCCGGTCGCGCAACAGCGAACGGTCATAGGCATAAAAAGGCGTTTGCCCCACCCGCGCAGCGAGCAATGACAAACGCTCTCCACCAACCACCAGTTCGCCATCGCGCACGGAGAACTGATTCATGGTGGCATGCACGGGCAGTTGGCGTTCAGTGAGGGACATAAATTGGGTTCCGCTTTTAATTTCAGGTCGGAGCGGTGCGCTCAGGCGGCATGCCGGTCCAGCCACTCGGCTGCCAGTAATTTGCGGTCGATCTTGCCATTGGGATTGCGCGGCAGCGGCCCGGCGACGATCTCGATACCCGCCGGAACCATGTACGCGGGCATCCGCGCACGGCATTCAGATATCAAGGCATTTAGGCATCCAGCCCCCGTCCCTATTGCATTAGTAGCTATTACTTGTATAGCATGACCCAAGCTGGGGTGATCCACGCCAAAGGCCACGCACTCGCCCACCATTTGGGTGGCGTACAAAATCTCTTCCACCTCGGTGGGGCTGACCCGGTAACCGGATGTTTTCATCATTTCATCGCGTCGGCCAATGAAATACAAAAACCCCTCGGCGTCTTTGCGCACCGTGTCACCCGAAAAAACCGCATATTCAGGCAACTGCAGGCCCGGCTGCCGTCCGGGTGCGTCTGAGGCCAGCAACTTGTAGCGCTCCGCCGTCTTTTCGGCATCATTCCAGTAACCCATGCCCACCAGCGCGCCGCGATGCACCAGCTCGCCAGGCTCCTCCGGGCTGCAGGCAGACCCGTCTTCACGCAGCACCAGAATTTCAGCATTCGGGATGGCCTTGCCTATCGAATCGGGGCGGCGGTCAACCTCATCCGGCGGCAGGTAGGTAGAGCGGAATGCTTCGGTCAGGCCATACATCAGGAACGGTTTGGCTTGAGGCACCCGTTGGCGCAGCAAATTCAGCGTTTCGCGTGGCATGCGTCCGCCCGTGTTGGCGAAATAGCGCAAATTCTCATTGATGGTTGCGGGCCAATCCAGTTGCGCCAGCTGGATGTACAGGGGCGGCACGGCGGTCAGCCCGGTCACTTTTTCCCGCTCCATCGCCTTGAGCACATCGCGCGGCATCAGGTAGTTCAGCAACACGACGCGCGCACCTGCATGAAACGCCGTGGTGAGCTGGCTAAAGCCCGCATCAAACGACAAAGGCAGTGCCGCCAGCAACACGTCCGCGCGGTTGTTCTCAAGGTAAGACGCCACGCTCTTGGCACCCGCCACCATGTTGCGATGCGACAGCACCACGCCTTTAGGCTTGCCGGTACTGCCCGAGGTGTACAGAATGGCGGCCATGTCTACGTCGATCACACGGTGCCCGGCCCGGGCGGGGCTGCGGAGCAAGTCGCTCCAAAAGGTCAAAACTAATGGGCCCGTAACAGTGATGTCCGTGTGAGCTGAATTTGCCACAGAATCAGTCACCACCACATGGCGCAAGTCATGGCACTCAGCCAACACATCTTTCATCAAGGCGAGGCGCTCAGGCGAAGTCACCAGCACGCGCACATTGCAGTCGCGCAAGATGAAGGCCACCTGCTCCGGCTTCAACAGGGGGTTGACAGGCACAAACACCGCCCCGGCCGCCGGTGCGCCAAAACTGGCAATGACGGTCTCGAAACGCTTTTCAAGATAAATCGCCACCCGCTCACCACGATCCAGACCCAGGCCCAACAAGCCAGCGGCAAACTGGCTGACGCTAGTGCTCAGATCTGCGTAACTAAAATGTGAGGTGCCACTGGTTAGTGCAATCGCCTGCGGCGAATGTTGGGCAGTCAGAGCAATCAGTTCCGGCAAGAGAGTAGATTCGGTCATGGACATCCAAAGAAGGCAAGGGTGACTGAAAATATGGCCTGCAAACAAAAAGTATCTCACAGTCCGCCTGAGCCTTTGGCCCCTAAAATGGCCTAACTTGGTCAGGTCGCCTGTTCTCTATGGGAGATTGAATTGAATATTGCACAAGAAGTACTTCGTGTTCTTGACGAAGTCCTGAGTTTGAATGGCCGCTCGGCCGCATTCACGCGCGATACACCCTTGCTGGGCGCCATCCCTGAGTTGGATTCGATGGCGGTTGTTACGCTCATCACCACCTGTCTCTTA
>DFWY01000142.1 GCA_002381615.1 Polaromonas sp. UBA4122
AGATGTGTATAAGAGACAGCGACGAAGCGGTGGCACTTTCGCGCCATGTGACGGTGTTGAGCGGCCGCCCCACCACAGTGAAAGCTAATTACATCATCGATATCCAGGAACGCACGCCGATTGGCGCCCGAAGCGACCCGCGCTTCTCGGAATATTTTCACGCCTTGTGCGCGGAACTGGATATTCAGACCCAGCGGAAAGCAGCATGAGCAACATCAATTCAATGACGGGCCAAAAGTTGATCGTGGCGGCAGGCCATCACGATCTTACGCCTCCGGCTATGCGCAAATTTCGCGTATCCAAAATACCCGAGAGCGTCGTGCGAATCGGCATCCAGCTCATTGTGATCCTCAGCGTTCTGGGAATTTGGGAAGGCGGGGTCAGACTGGGCTGGATTTCAGCATTTCTGTTCGGCTCGCCCGTGGGCATTGCGCGCTTTGCGGGCAAGTCCATTGTGGACGGCTCGCTGCTCTATGACACCTGGGTCACCGTGTTTGAAGCCACGCTGGGCTTTGTGATTGGCACCGTGGTCGGCTCGTTGCTTGGGCTCTCACTCTGGTATTCGCCGTTCATTGCGCGCACCGTCGAGCCGATTGTGGTGGCGTTCAACAGTGTTCCCAAAATCGCGTTTGCGCCCATCATCATTCTCTGGTTTGGCACCGGGCTGACCTCGAAGGTGGCGCTGGCGATTTCGCTGACGTCGATTGTTGCCCTGATCGCTGCCTACCAGGCGGCCAAGGACGCCGATCTTGATTTGCAAGGATTGATGGTGACGCTGGGAGCAAACAAGCACCATATTTTTTACAACGTCATCGTGCCCTCCTCCTTGCCGGCCATTGTCGCGACCTTTCGTATCAACGTCGGTTTCGGCCTCGTCGGAGCGGTGGTGGGTGAGTTCATCTCCTCGCAGCGGGGATTAGGCCATCTTATTTTCACGGCATCCAGCCTCTATGACCTCAATACCGTTTGGGTGGGCCTCTTTACCTTGATGGCAGTTGGATTTGTCCTTTATTTCTTCATTGACTGGGTTGAGCGTCATCTGCTGTCATGGAAGGTGAGCGATCACCGTCAAGAACTCCGCGTGTAATTTCCATTTTTTCAAGAGGATATTTATGAAGCTACTTACCTTTTTAACGCGCTGCACTGCGCTTGTCTTCATCATCGGGCTGACGTCTGGGCTGGCATTTGCCCAGAACAAAAAAGTCACGATCTCTCAGGCATTTCAATCCATGCTTTACCTGCCGCTCTACGTCGGCATCGACAATGGCCTGTTCCAGAAACAGGGGCTGGATGTGACCAAAGAGACGGCGGGCGCGCCCAGCGCTGCGCTGGCGGCCGTGATTTCGGGCAGTGCGCAGTTTTCCCTGCACGGGCCGGAGTGGCCAGCGATTGCCGCTTCCAAAGGCGCGCCAGTACAGATCGTCGCGAACTGCGTGAACGGTGCCGCCGTCTGGATCGCGACGACGCCGGATTTCAACTTCAGCAGCGTGAAGGATCTGAAAGGCCAAACCATTGTGACTGGCCAGATGCCGACGACCAGTACCTCGCTGTTTCTCAAACTGCTCAAGGAAAACGGTCTCGATCCAGAGAAAGATGTGAAGCTGCTGCAAGTACCGCTGGGCGCCGAGATCGGCGCATTCATTGCAGGCCAGGGGAAGGTGGCGGTGATGTACGAGCCCGGTCTCGATCAGGCCGTCGCCAAGGGAATGAAAGTGGTATTGGGCTTCCCGAAGTTGTACGGCCCCTATGCATTTTCTGCGATCACCACCCGCACTGATGCCGATCCAGATACCGTACAGCGCTTTGTCAACGGCATGGAAGCTGCCTTGCGTTCGATCCGAACTGATCCCGCAGGTGCAATCGCAATTGCGAAAAAAGAATTCCCGACGCTTGATCCGGTGGTTGTTGAACATGCTGTAAAGCGCATGATCGAAGACAAGGTTTACCCGCCCAGCGTGGATATCACCCCCGCCTCACTCAAGGTCAGCATGGACACGCAGATCGCATTGGGCAATCTGGCTGCGCAGCCAGTGTATGAAAAATTTATTGTGAATTCATACATCAAAACCGCCTTGGTCATGAAATAAGGCATGTCATGGAGCTGTATCGTTTTGGTTTGATCGACGCCTTATCATCGATTGCCGCGGGAAAATTTTCGGCAAGCGACTATGTGGAGAGCTGTATCGACCGCACCATCGCGGTCGAGCCGGCGGTGGGGGCCTTTGCCCATTGGGACGCAGAGGCTGTGCGGGCCGCATTGAGCGCCATGCCATCTCATGGTGCGCTGGCGGGAATGCCAATCGGCGTCAAGGACATCATTGCCACACGCCATGTGCCGACCGAAATGGGTTCTGCTGCATTCCTGGGCCACGTGCCGGAACATTCCGCGTGGGTGGTCGATGTACTGGCCGGTGCTGCGTCCATCATGTTCGGGAAAACCGTGACGACGGAATTCGCCTGGCGCCATCCGGGTAAAACCCGCAATCCCTGGAATCTCAATCACACCCCTGGTGGCTCATCGAGCGGATCTGCCGCTGCTGTCGCCTGTGGTTGTGTGCCTGCGGCCTTGGGAACGCAGACCCTTGGCTCAGTCATCCGCCCTGCCGCCTTTTGCGGTGTGGTTGGCTACAAGCCCAGCTTTGGCACGATCCCCCGCACGGGAGTCTATGCCCTGGCACCCAGCCTGGACCATATCGGCGTGTTCACACGCAGCGTCGTCGATGCCGCGTTCCTAGTGTCAACCCTGACTGGGCGCGACGGCGTTGACTTTCGCAATACGCCCTCTCCGTCGCCCGTTTGGCCTTTGGCGCAACCCAAAGAGCGGCTGCAGATTGCCTTGCTGCGTACCTCGGCTTGGCAGCGCCTCAGCATAGAGCAGCAACAGCTGGTCGAATCGACGGCGCGTCATCTTGAAGCCTGTGGTGCGGTCATCACGCCGATTGCGCTGCCATCCTCCTTTGAAGACGCGTGGCGAATTGCACAAACCCTTTGCGAGGCTGAAGGTGCTGTGATCAACGGGACATTGGCACGCGAGACCCCGCCTCGTATCAGCCCGCCTAGCTTGGCGCTGGTGGCTCGCGGGGAGGCCTTGTCCGCGGTCGACTATATCCGGGCGAAAGACGCCCAGCAGGCACTGGTCCGGGAATTCGCAGCACTGATGGAGCCCTTTGATGCTGCACTCACGGCGCCAGCCTTGGGCGAGGCACCCACCGGGCTCGAAAGTACCGGCGATGCTTTATTTTGCATCCCGTTTACGCTGGTGGGGGCACCGGCAATTTCACTTCCAGCCGGCGAATCGAAAAACAAGTTGCCGATGGGTGTGCAATTGATTGGGCGTTGGGGCGATGACCGCAGATTGCTTGAAGCTGCCGTTTGGGTGGAGCGCCAGATCGCGTGGCCTCAAAATTTCCCACTGGACCAGCAACAGTGATCAGCGACATCATGCAGATTTGAAAAAGGCCAAAGCGGTCAGAGTCAGGCGCGATTTAAAATCTGGGGATTCCACCAATTTCACGGACACACAGTCAAGCTCGCGTAGCGTTCTTCAAACTCAACCGGGCTCAATCCGGCCAGCCGCTCGAACAGCAGTCTTGGCTGGCCAGTGTGTGGCGCAGGCCGGTGGCCTGAGCGCCGGGTCGCTTTGTGAAATGCACAACGATGTGGACATGGGTTCAAAAAGTCATTGCGTCTAATTCGAAAAAATGAATCATTCAAAAAATCCGATCGTCGCTCGAATCGTTCCGGCCAATCCACCTACAGAGGCGTGTCGAGGTAAGGATGCATTGGTATGATATGGGCATCCATCTTCACGAAGTGGAAAATCGCTCGGACCGAATCTGTTTTATTGGTGAATAATATTCAAGCCGTCTAATTAAAAGACGCAATTCCTGACGAAAGCACTTTCATGACCTGGTCCATCATCGCGCGCGATTTTTCCGGTGCGTTTGGCATCGCTGTTGCGAGTAAATTCTTTGCAGTGGGCGCCTTGTGCCCGCATGCGCGTAGCGGGGTCGGCGCGCTTGCCACCCAGGCGCTCGTGAACCCGCTGTATGCCGGCCCGGCCATGACAGATTTGGGTAAATGCATCGATCCGGCACTGATCATCGAACGGCTGACTGCTGCCGACGAAGGCCGTGATCATCGCCAGTTGCACCTGATCGATGCCGGAAGCAATTCCGCTGCCTATACCGGCGCCGCCTGCGTCGAGTGGTGCGGTCACACGGCAGGCAACGGATTTTCGGTTGCTGGCAACATGCTGGCCGGTCCGCAGGTGATTGCGGCGACGGCCGAGGCATACGAAGCGAATTCCGGCTTGTCGTTTGCCGAGCGCCTGATCGTTGCGCTGGCGGCGGGCGAAGCCGTTGGCGGCGACAAGCGCGGCAAGCAGGCTGCGGCGCTGTTGATCTACACCACCGAGGATTACTGTGCGCTCGACTTGCGGGTCGACGATCATCCGGAACCGATCCGGGAATTGCAGCGGCTCTATCAGAAGAGCCTTGAACGCTATCAGCCGTTCACTGCCTGTCTGCCATCCCGCAAGCGTCCGGCCGGTATCACAGACCGTGCGCTGATCGAGGCCGAGGTAGCGCGTTTCCAAGCCCGGCGCAGCGGAGTGGCCGCATGACAGCCTTGCTGGAGGTCAGTGGTTTGCGCACGAGCTTCAAACTGGAAGGCGGCGGCGAATTCGCCGCGGTGGATGGCGTCAGCTTTTCGGTCGAGTCCGGCCGCACGCTGGGCATCGTCGGCGAATCCGGCTGCGGCAAAAGCGTGACATCGCTGTCCATCATGGGTTTGCTGCCGAAAGGGCAAGGCCGTATCTCCGCCGGTTCGATCCGCTTCGAAGGCCGCGACCTCGAGACGCTGACGCCGGCTGCGATGCGCGCCTTGCGCGGCAACCGGATGGCGATGATTTTCCAGGAACCGATGACCTCGCTGAATCCCGCCTTCACGATTGGCGACCAATTGATCGAGGGCATCCGCTGTCACCGCGACATCAGCCAGGCAGAAGCCAGAGTGCATGCGATCGAGATGCTGCGTCGGGTCCGGATTCCATCGCCCGAGCAGCGCATCGATGAGTATCCGCACAAGCTGTCGGGCGGCATGCGGCAGCGCGTGATGATTGCCATGGCGCTGTCTTGCGAGCCGAAACTGCTGATTGCCGACGAGCCGACTACCGCACTTGATGTCACCATCCAGGCCCAGGTACTTGACCTCATGCGCACGCTGCGCGAAGAGACGGGCACCGCAATCATTTTGATCACGCATGACCTGGGGGTGATTGCTGAACTGGCCGACGAGGTCGTCGTGATGTATTCTGGCCGGATTGTCGAGCGTGCCCGTGTCGATCGTCTGTTCGCCGATCCGCAGCATCCCTACACCATCGGTTTGCTGGGATCGATACCGAAACTGCACCTGGAGCAGGACAGGCTCAATGCCATCGAGGGTCAGGTTCCAACGCCCATGACCAAAGTGCAGGGCTGCCGTTTCGCGCCGCGCTGTCCGTTTGCCGTCGACCAATGTCGCCAGGAAGCACCGCCGCTGATCAATCTCGGCGATGGCCACGAAGCCGCCTGCTGGCGCGCGCCTCTGGAAGCCGGCATGGAGCAGGCAGCATGAGCGCGTTGTTGCGGGTTGAAAACCTGGTCAAACATTTCCCGATCCGGCAGCATTTGTTTGGCCGCCAGACCGCGGTAGTGCATGCGGTCGATGGCTTGAGTTTCGAACTCGGCGCTGGCGAAACCATGGCGCTGGTTGGCGAATCCGGCTGCGGCAAATCCACGGTGGGGCGCCTGGTGCTGCGTTTGCTGGACGCCACCTCTGGCACGGTCTGGTTCGATGGTGAAGATTTGATGTCGCTGGCGCCGGAGCGCATGCGCGCCAAGCGGCGCGAGCTGCAGATGATCTTTCAGGACCCGTATTCCTCGCTCAATCCGCGCATGACGGTGGAGCAGACGCTGGTCGAGCCGCTGGCTCTGCATGGTCTGGCGCGCGGGCGGCATCGCGAGCGGGCCGCGGAGTTGCTGGACCTGGTGGGGCTCGCGCCGCAGTATTTGCAGCGTTACCCGCATGAGTTTTCTGGCGGCCAGCGGCAGCGGATTGGCATTGCGAGGGCATTGGCGGTGGAGCCGAGATTGATTGTGTGCGATGAGGCCGTGTCGGCGCTGGATGTATCGATCCAGGCTCAGGTGATCAACCTGCTGCAGGACTTGCAACGACGGCTCGGGCTGGCGTATGTTTTCATAGCGCACGACCTGGCGGTGGTCAAGCATATCGCTTCGCATGTCGCAGTGATGTATCTGGGACAAATTGTCGAGTATGCGGACAAGCGGAGTTTGTTTGCCAAGCCGAGGCATCCTTATACGCAGGCCTTGTTGTCGGCGATCCCGATTCCAGAGCCGGGCATCAAGCGCGAGCGGATTTTGTTGCAGGGCGATGTGCCCAATCCGATCGATCCTCCTTCGGGATGCCGGTTCAGGACCCGATGTCCGCATGCGCGTGAGAAGTGTACGCAGGAGGTGCCAGCCCTGAGGGCGATGGAGGGGCATTCGGTGGCCTGCCATTTTTGGGAAGAGATTGTGGCGCCGGTGATGGTGGTGGCCGGTGCCTCGGTGAATGAGCGGCTGGTTCGGCTGCAAGAGGCGTTTCACGCGCGGGGTGTTTGATCGTCACTCCCGCTGAAGTGACGACCCTGGCAAGCAGGGGTAACGAGGCGGAAAGCACTTTAATCAACGGATAACTGTAAAGGAAAAACGCGATGAATAAAAAATTCCTGCTGGCACTGACCATGGCAGTCGCCACATTCGTGGCACATGCCCAAACCCTGCGTATCGGACTGGCCGAGGACCCCGACATCCTGGATCCCACCCTGGCGCGCAGTTTTGTGGGACGCATAGTCTTCGCCTCCCTCTGCGACAAACTATTTGACATCGACGAAAAACTGAACATAGTTCCGCAACTGGCGACCTCTTATGAATGGTCAGCCGACAACAAGTCCCTGACAATGAAACTGCGCAGCGGCGTCACCTTCCATGATGGCGAAAAATTCGACGCTGCCGCCGTCAAGTTCAACATTGACCGCCACAAAACCATGCCAGGCTCCAACCGCCGCGGCGAACTGGCGCCCGTGACGACAGTCGACGTCATCGATGACCTGACCGCGAAAATAAACCTCAGCGCCCCCTTTTCGCCACTGCTGTCTGTGCTGGCGGACCGCGCAGGCATGATGGTTTCTCCCAAGGCGGCCCAAGCCAACCCTGCCAACTTCGGCACCAAGCCGGTCTGCTCAGGTCCCTTTCGCTTCGCGGAACGCGTCGCCCAGGACCGCATCGTTCTGGAGCGCTACCAGAACTACTGGAACAAGGCCGACATCCACTTTGACAAGGTGATCTTCCTGCCCATCGTCGATGCCACGGTCAGGCTGGCCAACCTGCGCTCCGGCCAGCTCGATTTCATCGAACGAGTCGCCCCATCCGACGTGGCCTCGATCAAGGCCGACAAAAAGCTCGCCATGGCGCGCATTACTGAACTCGGGTATCAGGGTATTACCATCAACACCGGTAAAAGCGAGCTCTCACAAAAGAACCCGCTGGGCCGCGACCCCCGAGTGCGTGAAGCATTCGAGCTATCGCTGGACCGCGCCGGCATCGTCCGGGTAGCAATGGATGGCGAAGCCGAACCCGGCAACCAATGGGTGCCACCGAGCAACAGCTTCTATGCCAAAAATGTTCCGATCCCGAAACGCGACATTCCCCGCGCCAAGGCGCTGCTGAAAGAAGCCGGGGTCACCAATCCGACTTTCACCCTGATGACGGCAACCACCTCCGATGCCCAGCGGGTAGCGCAGGTCGTGCAGGCCATGGCCAAGGAGGCCGGTTTCGACGTGAAGATTCAGTCCACCGAATTCGCCACTTCGCTCAACCTTGCCGACAAGGGGCAGTTCGATGCCTACATTTTGGCGTGGAGCGGTCGGGCTGATCCTGACGGCAACCTGTACAGCTTCTATGGATGCAAGCAGCCGCTGAACTACAGTGGCGAGTGCAGGCCGCAGTGGGACGAGTTGCTCAACCGTTCGCGCAGCACGCTTGACAAGGCCGGCCGCATCAAGGTGTTCGCGACACTGGCTGCCGAAACTGCCAAGGAACGCCCGATCGTCTACCTGTTCCACCGCAACTGGCTGTGGGCCTACAACAAAAAGCTGACCGGCATGCGTGCCATCCCCGATGGACTGGTGCGGGTACAAGGTATGAAAATGTAATACGCGTCACGACCACCCGAACCCATGCTCCACTATCTTCTCAAGCGGCTGGCAGCGATCGTGCCGACAATTTTCTTCGTCACGATCATCATCTTCGGGTTGCAGCAATTGCTGCCCGGCGATGCTGCCATGATCCTGGCTGGCGAAAACCAGGACCCGGAGGTGATCGCCTATCTGCAAAAGAAAATGCATCTCGACGAACCGCTGCCGATGCGTTACGCCTACTGGATCGCCGGAGTGTTCCATGGCGACCTGGGTGAGTCGCTGCGCATCCAGCAGCCGGTGCTGGAGCTGATTCAGGAGAAACTGCCGGTAACGCTGGAGCTGGCTGCTATCGCGATGCTGATTGCGCTGGTGATCGGCATTCCGGCCGGGATCGTGTCGGCGGTCGGCAAGGATACGGTGTGGGATTACGCTGCCAATGTGATTGCCTTATGGGGCTTGTCGACGCCTAATTTCTGGCTCGGCATCCTGATGATCCTGTTGTTTTCGGTGTCGCTCGGCTGGTTGCCGGCCTCCGGCTATGTCAGTCCGTTTGAAGACTTGAAAGCCAATCTGTCCGCGATGATCATGCCGGCCTTTGTGCTGGGCAATGCCATCGCGGCGGTGCTGATGCGCCACACCCGCAGCGCGATGCTGCAAGTGTTGAATGCCGACTATGTGCGTACGGCCCGCGCCAAGGGCCTGGACGAGCGCACAGTGGTGATCAAGCATGCGCTGCGCAATGCCCTGACACCGATCATCACCCTCGGCGCGCTCGAATTCGGCACGCTGCTTTCCGGCGCGGTACTGACCGAACAAGTGTTCTCGATTCCCGGCTTCGGCAAGCTGATCGTCGATGCGGTATTCAATCGCGATTACGCAGTGGTGCAGGGCGTCGTGCTATTCACCTCGAGCGTCTATATCGTGCTGAACCTGCTGGCTGATCTGGCCCAGTTTTTCGTCAATCCGCGTCTGCGAGGGTAGTCCATGAGTGCAGTGATTCCGCAACAAGTCATAGCGCGAGACGCTACCCCGGCCAGGCGCGCGTTGCGCCGGCTGCTGCGCCGCCGCGGCGCGATGCTGGGTCTGGTGATCGTGCTGTTTTTCGTGTTGCTGGCGCTGTTCGCCCCGAGCATCGCCCCCTATGACCCGATCGCGGCCAGCTGGAGTGCGGTGCGCAAGGCCCCCAGCATGCAATATCTGTTCGGCACCGACGAGATCGGTCGCGATGTATTGTCGCGGGTAGTGTGGGGGGCGCGCGCATCACTGATGGCGGGCCTGGTGTCGGTCTGTATCTCAATGGCGCTAGGAGTACCGATCGGCCTGTTGGCGGGGTATGTTGGCGGCTGGACCGATGGCCTGATTTCTCGCTTCACCGACTCGATGCTGGCGGTGCCCTTCCTGATTCTGGCGATCGCGCTTGCCGCCTTCCTTGGGCCTAGCCTTAGCAATGCAATGATCGCCATCGGCGTGTCGGCGACGCCGGTCTTCATCCGGCTGACGCGGGCCCAGGTGCTGGCAGTCAAGGTCGAGGATTTTGTCGAAGCCGCGCGGGCGGTCGGTAATCCGCATTGGCGCATCGCACTGCGGCATATCCTGCCCAATGTGCTGCCGCCGCTGATCGTGCAGGCCACGCTGGCGATTGCCGCCGCCATCATCGCCGAAGCCAGCCTGTCCTTCCTCGGACTCGGACAGCAGCCGCCAGCGCCGAGCTGGGGCAGCATGCTCAACACCGCCAAGAATTATGTAGACAATGCACCCTGGATGGCAGTCTGGCCAGGCCTGTCGATCTTCCTGTTGGTCCTGTCGTTCAACCTGCTTGGCGACGGCTTGCGCGATGCGCTCGATCCAAGGCATAAATAATTCACGGCTCCTTTCATGCTCTCATTCGATTCACTACATTATCCCTATGCCTCGCGTCGCAACGTGGTCTATGCCAACAAGGGCATGGTCGCTACCTCGCAGCCTCTGGCTGCCCAGGCCGGCCTGCAAGTGCTGCAGGCTGGCGGCAATGCAATCGATGCGGCAATCGCCACCGCCGCTGCATTGACGGTGGTCGAACCCAGCGCCAATGGCATCGGCGGCGACGCCTTCGCTCTGGTCTGGCACCAGGGCAAGCTGCATGGCCTGAATGCCAGCGGTCCGGCGCCGCGCGGCATGACGCTTGAAAAAATGACTGCGCAGGGCTTGACCGAGGTGCCTAAATACGGACCGCTGCCGGTCACCGTGCCCGGCACGCCGGCCGCATGGGCGGCGCTGGCCGAACGTTTCGGTCGATTGCCGCTACGTACCTCCATGGCGCGCGCGGTCGAGCTGGCGCGTGACGGATTTCCGGTATCGCCATCAGTTGCCTTTGGCTGGCAGCAGGCGACCAAGCTGTTCCGCCAGCAGTTCAAGGAGGATTATTTCAAGTCGTGGTTCGATACCTTTGCGCCTGAGCGCGCACCCAGGGCCGGCGAGATCTGGCGCTCCGGCGCGCACGCCGACACCTTGCAATCGATCGCCGACACCAATGCAGACAGTTTTTATCGCGGCCCGCTGGCCGAGCGCATAGGCGCATTCATCCAGTCCGCCGGCGGGTACCTGCGTGCGGAAGACCTGGCTGACTACCGGGTCGACTGGTGCGACCCGATCAGCGTCAATTACCGCGGCTACGATGTCTGGGAAATCCCTCCCAGCGGTCACGGGCTGGTGGCCTTGATGGCCCTGAACATTCTCAAGGGCTTCGATTTCAGCGAGCGCGATACCTTGCTCACGCATCATCGCCAGATCGAGGCGATCAAGCTCGCCTTCGCCGATGGCCTGGCGCATATTGCTGACCCAGCCCATATGCGGGTATCGGTGGCTGATCTGCTCTCAGATGCCTATGCCGACGAGCGCCGCGCCCTGATCGGCGCGCAGGCGATCAGCCCTTTGCCGGGCGAACCGCCGCGTGGCGGCACCGTGTATCTCAGCACCGCCGACGGCGAAGGCAATATGGTGTCGCTGATCCAGAGCAATTACATGGGCTTCGGTTCCGGCATGGTGGTGCCGGGCACCGGCATCGCCTTGCATAACCGCGGCAACAATTTTTCAATGAAAGCCGGGCATCCGAATTGCCTCGCGCCCGGCAAGCGGCCGTATCACACCATCATTCCCGGCTTCCTGACCAAGGACGGCAAGGCAGTCGGTCCATTCGGCGTGATGGGCGGCTTCATGCAACCACAAGGGCATGTGCAGGTGGTGATGAATACCATCGACTTCGGCCTGAATCCGCAAGCCGCGCTGGACGCGCCGCGCTGGGAATGGGAAAGCGCCAAGCGCGTCAACATCGAACGCTCGACACCGGAGCACCTCTTCCATGGCCTGGCAGGACTTGGGCATGAGGTGTCATGGTGCAACAACCGGATGGCCTTCGGCCGCGGGCAAATCATCTGGCGCAATGCAGAGGGCGTCCTCTGCGGGGGCACCGAACCGCGTACCGATGGCGCGATTGCGGCATGGTGATCAGCATCTGACTTTGCGCGCCGGCTTTGGACTGGCACCGACAAATTTATCGATGACCGGCAGCGCGGCAACAAATCCCGCTGCTTTGAAACCTTCCCCGACGACACCGGCTTGATGCCCGAACTGCGCGGGCATATCGCCAGCCTGGCCGGTCAAATCGACGCCCACCGCAAGCACCAGCAGGCCGCGCAGACGCTATTATACTACTTTGCATTCAAAGATATAGATGTGATCCATTTGAATCCGGTAAGACTCTGCATCCTAAAGGGGTTTCATTAG
>DFWY01000034.1 GCA_002381615.1 Polaromonas sp. UBA4122
CATTGCCGCGCAAAAAGGCCTGCGCAACCCGGTGATCGACGAAGTCGTCGCCCTGGTTGACGCCCAGCTGGAACTCAACCGCAAGAGCAAGTAATACAACACCGTCATTGCCGAGAGTGACAACACCATGTGGTACTATCCCGCCCCCAAGCCAGAGGGCGAAATGGTGCGCGGCCGCGTGGCGTTCTGGACCGGTGAGCTGGAATGAACCCCTCCTGGTACGAGCAGCACATCCTGCCCCACGCGCTGGACTTTGCCTGTGGCCTGCCCATGGTGAGCCGGCAGCGCCAGCTGGTGGTGCCGCTGGCGCAGGGCCGTGTGCTGGAGGTCGGCATTGGCACGGGGCTGAACATGCCCTGGTACGACAAGACCCGCGTGACGCACATCACGGGGCTGGACCCGGCGTTGCAACTGCACGCACTGGCGCGCGAGCGCATCGCGCAGGCCGGGCTGGAGGTGGAACTGCTGGAGCTGTCGGCCGAACAGATTCTGCTGCCCGACGCAAGCTTTGACACGGTGCTGATCACCTACACGCTGTGCACCATCCCCGATCCGCTGGCGGCGCTCAGGGAAATGCGCCGTGTCCTCGCGCCCGGCGGGCGGCTGCTGTTTTGCGAGCATGGCCGCGCGCCGGATGAATCGGTGCGGCGCTGGCAGGACCGGCTGCAGCCGCTGTGGGGCAAGGTAGCCGGTGGCTGCCACCTGGGGCGCGACATTCCGGCGCTGCTACAGGAGGCGGGTTTTCGACTGTCCGACCTGCACACGCGCTACCTGCCGGGCCCCCGGCCTTTCACCTTTCACTACTGGGGTGAGGCGCTGCCGGTTTGAGTCGCAGGCCGGCTTGCAGATGTCGGCTTAGGTCTGCGCTAGCTTGGCGGCCGCGTCAAACGCACCGCTGAGCAACTCGGGCAAACGCTCTGTGCCCATCTTGAAGCCGCAGGCCTGCGCGTGGCCGCCGCCGCCCATGCTCTCGGCCAGGGCAATGCAGTCAAAGCCGCGCTGCGAGCGCAGCCCGACCCTGATGACGCCGCCCTTGGCGGCGCTCCACATCAATGCAAACGTGCCGCTCTGCTGGGAGAGCATATTGCCCACCAGGCTGTGAAACACGCCGGGTGCATTGACCATCAGCCCGCGCTGGCCGTTGAAGGTGACGGGCTGCGCGCCCTCGGCAATGTCGGCCGCAAGCTTGCTGAACTTCTCGTCCATGGCCTGGCCGCGCGCCATGAAAGCCGTCACTTGTTCGGGGCTGAATTTTGCAATTTCGGCCCAGCGTGCAAAGTCAAAAGCCTCCATGTCCAGCGCTGCAAGAAAACCTGCGCTCTCGGGGTATTGCCACACCCAGATGTCGCGGTCTTCCACAAAGCGAACCAGGTCTGGCACCGGCGTGGCAGGCTGAAAAAACTCCCAGGCGAGCCTGGCGCCCGACTTGTGCATGTCAAAGTGCACCACACCGCAGCGGCAGGCAAAGCCGGTGAGCTTTTCCGCCGCGCTCTTGTGGTGGTCCAGCATCACGAGCTTGGCGGCACGCTCTTCGATGCCGCGCAGAAGTTCGGGCGAGAACGAAAAGTCGAGGATGTACACGGCGCGGCCGCTGAGCGCAGGCAGGTCCTCCACCGAGCTGATGTCGCCGTGGTCCAGCCCCAAAAATTCCGCACGGCCCTCGTAGTAAAGCCAGGCCACCAGGGCCGCCGCAAAGCCGTCAGGGCAACTGCGGCCGTGGTAGATGACCAGCGGCTGGGGGTCGTTCTTGTCGGGGGCAATCGGAAGTTGCAGGGGGAGAATGGTTTTCATGGATCTGTGAATTGTCGCTCCGTGGCGACGGAGACCGGCGTGGCGCTGTTTGCTGGCGGCTGGTCGTATGCGCTGTCGCGCGCCGAGCTGAGCGCTGACCCAGCTTCACGCCAGCGCGCAAGGCTGCAGGATCTTTGCCGAGCGTCTGGCGCAGTGGCTGCTTGAAATGAAGGTTGTGGGCTGAGCCTGCCGCCTTGACCGGCCGACCTGAATGCTACACTTTTAATAGCTGTAAGCACCCGTATTTATTGGGATGTAGCCATATTTAGTAACCATCCCCCGGCAAAGCCGGGGGCTTTCAAAATTGTGAGCCGCTCAAAGCGGCTAAACGGGGTCGCTAACGCGGCCCCAACACTTTGCGCCACCGAAACGGTGGCAACTTATCTCCACAACCCAAGCTGTTCCAAGCGCTCGTCCTCCCGCTCTTGATGCCGGATGTAATTGCGGATCACCTCCTCATCTCGACCTACCGTCGACACAAAGTACCCACGCGCCCAGAAGCTTTGCCCTGTAAAGTTCCTCTTGCGCTCTCCATACACTCTGGCCAAGTGAATCGCGCTTTTCCCCTTGATGTAGCCCACTACATTCGATACCGCATATTTCGGCGGTATCGAGATCATCATGTGCACATGATCGGCCATCAAGTGCCCCTCTTCGATCCGGCTATCCTTATGCTGCGCCAGTCCACGAAACACCTCACCGAGATGCACCCGCAATTGGCCGTACAGCACTTTTCTTCGATTCTTCGGTATAAACACGACGTGGTACTTGCAGTCCCATTTCGTGTGGTTTAGGCTTTCTATCTTGTCCATCCAGTTTTTTTCCTTTCGTTTGCTTGGCGGCTCACGATTGGAAGTTTCTGCGATGGACATCCATACCTACGCAAATGTCAAACGCCTACTGTCACCCCGGCAAAGCCGGGGGATTACCCATTGGATTTAGTAGACAGGGCGGACTTCGACCTTCATCAGTCGCCGGGAAAGGCTCAGGGCGGATGGTAGAGCGGTTGTCGCGTTCGAAGCTCTCAAAAACGTTAGCGCGCCACACCCAGAAGCTGCTCCAGCAGCTGCGGCTGATCACGCAGTTGCTGCGCCGTGCCGGCATGCACCACCGTGCCGCGGTCGAGCACGACCGCGCTGTCGGAGATCGCCAGAATCGCCTGCGGATGCTGCTCGACGATGATGGCGGACAGGCCTTCGTCGCGCGTGATGCGGCGTATCGCCCGCAGCAGCTCCTCCACAATGATGGGCGCCAGGCCTTCCAGCGGTTCGTCGAGCAACAGTAGCTTGGGATTGAGCACCAGCGCGCGGCCCACTGCCAGCATCTGCTGCTCGCCGCCCGAAAGCTGCGTGCCGAGGTTGGTCTTGCGTTCGGCCAGGCGCGGGAACATCTCGTACACGCCGTCCGGGTTCCATTTTCCGGGACGCGCCACTGCCGTCAGGTTCTCGTGCACCGTGAGCGATTTGAAGATGTTGCGCTCCTGCGGCACCCAGCCTATGCCGGCAGCGGCGCGCTCGTGCGAAGCCAGTTTGTGCAGGGCCACGCCGCCCAGCGAGATTGAGCCGGCATGCTGGCGCGTGGCACCGGCCAGCGTGTTGATCAGCGTGGTCTTGCCCGTGCCGTTGCGGCCCAGCAGCGCCAGTGTGCAGCCTTGGTCCAGCGACAGCGCGACACCTTGCAGCACGACGGCTTCGCCATAGCCGGCGCTGAGCCCGTCCACTCTCAGTAGTTCAGCCATGGTTTTGGACCCCCACGCTGGCCACTTCGTGTGCTGCGCTACCCCCCGAGGGGTGCTTCGCGCCGTGGTACGGCCCGGAGTCGCTCAACTCCTCGCCGTGGCCCAGGTACACCGCCTTGACCTGCGGGTCGCTGGCAATCTGCGCCGGGTCGCCCTCGGTCAGCACGGTGCCGTTAACCAGCACCGTGATGCGAGTGGCAAAGCTGAAGACCAGGTCCATATCGTGTTCGATCAGCAGCACCGACACGTCGGCCGGCAAGGCAGCGACGGTCTGCAGCAACTCCTCGCGCTGGCCGGCAGGTACACCGGCCACCGGTTCATCAAGCAGCAGCACACGCGGCTGGCAGGCCAGCGCAATCGCAATTTCCAGCAAGCGGCGCTTGCCGTAGGCCAGCATATGGGTCGGCTGGTTCATCACTTCTGTCAGGTGAAACTGTTCCAGCAGCTGCTCGCATCGCTCGGCCACTTGTTTGCCATGGCCAAGGGGTTGCCACCATTTGCTGCCGAGGCCGTTTTGTTGCGATACGGTGAGCGCCAGTGTTTGCAGCGGTGTCAGCGAATCGAACAGCTGGTTGATCTGGAAGGTGCGCACCATGCCGCGCTTGACGCGCTGGTGCGGTGCCAGACGGGTGATGTCATGTCCTTCGAGCGTGATCCGCCCTTCGGTCGGCTGCAGTACACCGGTCAGCAGGTTGATCAGCGTGGTCTTGCCGGCGCCGTTGGGGCCGATCAGCGCATGGCGCGCGCCGCGTTGAAGGTTCAGCGTCACGTTGTTGGTGGCCGTGATGCCGCCAAAACGCATCACCAGACCCTGCGCGGACAGAACGGTTTCGTTGTGGTTCGTGCTCATGCCTTGCGTCCGCCAAAAATCCGGGGAAACCAGGTCCACGGACGGATCAGCCGCTCACGGCCTACCAGCACCAGTACCACCAGGAACAGGCCAATCCAGAATGTCCAGTACTGCGGCGTGATGGCCGACAGCGCGTCCTGCATGAGCTTGAACACGATGGCGCCCGCCACACCGCCATAGAGCCAGCCGGTGCCGCCGATAACAAGAATCAGCAGCACATCGGCCGAGCGGTGAAACTCGAACAGGTCAAGCGAGGCAAACCCCGAGGTTTGCGTCATCAAGGCCCCGGCTGCCCCGGCCACGCCGGCAGCCAAGGTATAGGCGACGGCCAGCCGCGATGTCACCGGAATGCCGATGGCCATGGCGCGCAGCCGGTTGTCGCGGATCGCCGTCAGCGTTGCGCCAAACGGCGAATGCACCACCCGGCGCATCAGCACAAATAACGCCAGCAATACCGTCACTGAATAAAAGGCGGCCGTGCGGCCGGCCAGGTCGAACTCGAAATGCCCCAGCAACGGGCCCATGACAACGCCCTGCAACCCGTCAGAGCCCCCGGTCAGCTCGCTAAACTTGTTCGCCAGCTCAAGCAGGATCAGGCCAACGCCCAGCGTCACCATGAGCCGCGTGAGGTCGCTGCCGCGCATGATCGTGAACGAGCACACGGCACCCAGCAGCGTGGCCACCGCAATGCCCACGACCAGCCCGACCAGCGGATCGGGCATGACCAGCTTGGCGAACAGGGCCGCGGCATAACCGCCGATGCCGAAGAAGGCCGCATGGCCGAGCGAGACGATGCCGGTGTAGCCGAGGATCAGGTCCAGCGAAATGGCAAACAGCGCGACGATGGCAATCTCGTTGATGATCAGCGCATGGCTTGGCAGCAACATCGGCACGGCAAAAGCCAGCAGCCACAGTGCCGGCTCCCAGAGCTTCCAGCGGCTTCTGTTGAGCAGGGATTGTTGGGCGTTCATGTCACTTCCTTCCCTTGCGCACAAACAGGCCCTGTGGGCGCCAGATCAGGATCACGATCATCAGGGTGTAGATAAAAAATCCCCCCAGCTTGGGGATGTAGTACTTGCCCGCCACATCGGCAATTCCGAGCAGCAGCGCGGCCAGCAGCGGGCCGGTGATGGACGAGGTGCCGCCCACGGCAACCACAATCAGGAAATAAATCATGAATTTCAGCGGGAAGCCGGGATCGAGGCCCAGCACCTCGGCGCCGAGTGCGCCGCCAAGGCCGGCGAGTCCCGAACCCACGGCAAAGGTCGAGAGAAACACCACATTGACATTGATGCCCAGGCCCGCCGCTACGCGCTGGTCATCGACCGAGGCGCGCAGCCGGCTGCCGAAACGCGTGCGCGTCAGCACATACTGCAGCCCCACGACCAGGGCTGCGCACACGGCGATGATGAACAGCCGGTAGTGCCCCATGCCCAGCCTCCAGGCGCCGCTGCCGAGTTCGGTGCGGCCCTTGAGCCATTCGGGCAACTGGATGATCTGCTGGGTCGAGCCGACAAAATAGTCCACACTGGCCACGGCCATGAAGACCAGACCGATGGAAAACAGCACCTGGTCCAGGTGCGGCTTGTGGTACAGCGGGCGGTACAGCGTGCGTTCCAGCACGCCGCCGAGCAGCGCCGAGCCGAGGAACGCCAGCGGCAGGCACAGCAGGAAGGGCACATCGAAGTGCTGCATCAGCAGCACCGTGATGTAGCCGCCTGCCATGGCAAAGGCGCCATGCGCCAGATTGATGAAGTTCATCAGACCCATGGTTACCGCGAGGCCTACCGCGAGGATGAACAACAGCATGCCGTAAGCAATACCGTCAAAAAGAATGGTCAGCATGTGTGTGTCTGGTCAGCGCAAAGACGGCAAGGGGTTCCAGTTACCTGGAGCCCCTTGCCGGTGATTTGACAATCTTCGGGTCGTTGGAGCGTAGCTGCGAGCTTACTTCGCTTTGCCCGGGTCCTTGACGTCCTTGATCACGTCAAATTCCACGTTGTAGAGCTGGCCGTTTTTCTTCTCAACCTTGCGAAGGTACACGTCCTGCACAATATCGCGCGTCTGCGCGTCGATGAAGATCTTGCCGCGCGGGCTTTCGAAGATCTGGCCCTTCATGGCCGCCAGCAAGGCGTCGCCGCCGCCCTGGCCCTTGGTGGTCTTCAACGCTTCGTAAATCACGCGCATGCCGTCGTATCCGCCAACCGCCATGAAGTTCGGGCGCATGCCCTTGTTGGCGCTGGAGAAGGCTGCGACGAATTTCTTGTTCAGTGCCGACGGGTGGTCCGCCGAATAGTGGTGTGAAGTGACCACGCCGAGCGCGCCGTCACCCATGTCGTTGAGCTGGTCGTCGTCTGTCACGTCGCCGGTGGCAATCAGCTTGATGCCGGCCTTGTCCAGGCCGCGCTCCAGAAACTGCTTCATCACCGCAGCGCCAGCGCCTGACGGCACAAACACAAACAGCGCGTCGGGCTTGGCATCGCGCACTTTTTGCAGGAAGGGGGCAAAGTCGGGGTTGCGCAGCGGCACCCGCAGCGCTTCGGTCACCTGGCCACCGTTGAAGGTCAGGCGCTCCTTGAAATACTTTTCGGCGTCAATGCCCGGGCCGTAATCCGACACCAGCGTGACCACTTTCTTGATGCCGTTCTTCGGCGCCCAGTCGGCCAGTGCGACCGACACCTGGGGCAGCGTGAAGCTGGTGCGCACGATGTAAGGCGAGGCCTGGGTGATGCTGGAGGTCGCCGCAGCCATCACCACCATCGGTGTCTTGGACTGGGTCGCAATGGGTGCCGTGGCCAGGGCTGAAGGCGTGATGCCAAAGCCGGCCAGCACGTTGACCTTGTCATTGACCACCAGCTCCTGCGCCAGGCGGCGCGTGGCATCCGGCAGGGAGGTGTCATCCTTGACGATCAGCTCGATTTTCTTGCCCGCCACGGTAGCGCCGTTTTGCGCCATGTACAGCCGGGCTGCCGCTTCGATCTGGCGGCCGGTCGTGGCCTGCTGCCCCGTCATCGGCAGAATCAGGCCGATCTTGAATACGTTGTCCTGGGCCAGCGCCGGTGTGGCTGCGGCAAAAGTGGCGGCTGCAAGGGCGGCTGCGGTGAAGAGGCGTCTTTTCATGGTTGTCTCCAGAAAGTTGGTGGTTACGGAATGCCGACGAGAGTATAGTAAATGTTCGCTTATAGGACAAGTGTTCGAACTACGAACTTTTTACTTGCCAAATTACGGCTGGGCGGCAAAATCCGGATGTGAAAATTTTTGCCGCCGGACCGTGATTTTCAGGCGTCTGGTCGGTACGAAGAATCCAGCGTGATTGAACCGAGCACCCGCGAGACACAGGCGCAGATGCGTTTGTTCTCGCGCTTTTCGTGCCCGCTGAGAAACACGTCGCGGTGATCGATCTCCCCGTCCAGCGCCAGCACGTCGAGTGCGCATAGGCCGCACTCGCCGCGGTTGCAGTCGAAGACGGTCTGCACGCCAGCCTGCTCAAGCGCGTCAAGCAGGCTGCAGTCGGCCGGCACGGTGATGTCCAGCGCATGGCGCGGAACCTGCAACCGGAAGGCCTGCGGCGCAAAACGGCCACTGCTGCCAAAGGTTTCGTAGCGCAGATCAGCCTGCGGCCGCGCGGAGGCTTCCCAGGCGCGGCGCACGGCATCGAGCATGGGCACCGGACCACAGACATACATTTGCGCCCCCGTGGGCAGCGCGGCGATTTCCGCGGCGAAATCAATCGGCGTGGCGACCGCGGTGTGCAGCGCCTCGCCCAGGCTGCTGCGCAATTGCGGCAGGAAAGCCAGTTCGGTCTCGCTTCGCGCGCCATAGAGCATGCGCACGGATTGGCCCGTGCTTGCGCTGCGGCTGGCCAGGGCCTGCGCCATCAGCACCAGCGGCGTGATGCCAATGCCGCCGGCGACCAGCAGGTACGCCGGTGCGTTGAAGTCCAGCGCAAAATGGTTTTGCGGCTCGCTCACCTGAAGCCGGTCGCCCACGGCCAGCTGCCACATCGCGAGTGAGCCGCCACGGCCTTCATCGAGCCGCTTCACGGCAATGCGCAAGGTTTGCCCATCAGGTTCGCCGACGAGTGAATAGGAGCGCGTCTGCGGCTTGCCATTCACCAGCACCTGTACTTGCAAGTGGCTGCCGGGCGCATGGCGCTGTAGGCCCCCGGTGGGGCGGATGCAGAACTCGCGCACCGTGGGCGTGAGGTCCTGCAGGGATTCAATGACCGCATCGGTCCAGGTCTGGGTGCTTCTCATGGGATGGGTAAATGCTTTCAGCTTCGTTTGCGGATCAGTCGCACGCCGGGCAGCTGATCCAGGTTGTGACTGGCCATGGCTCCGCGCAGGTTGCGCTGGGCCATGCGCGAGTGCTCACGCATGATGGCCTCGGCGCGTGAGCCCTCGCGCTGTTCGATGGCCTCCAGCACCTGGCGATGCTGGTCCTGCGCCACGATCAGCATGTCGCGTGCGCCCGGCGAATTGGCCTGCACCACGACAAAGCCCGAGGCCGAGGCGAACGGCAGGCTGGACACGCGATCAAGCTCCTTGGCAATCACGTCACTGCCCGCCATCTCGCTGAGCAGGGTGTGAAAGCTTTCGTTGAGCGTCACATAGCGGGAAAAGGCCTCGTCGTCGAGCGCCGGCTGGCTCAGCACCCCGTCAATCCTGTCCAGACATTCGCGGGCTTCGGTCAGTACCACGGCAGGGGCGCCACGCTCGGCCGCCAGCCGCGCCGACAGGCCTTCAATGGTGCCGCGCAACTCGATTGCCTCAGACACGTCGCGCTCGGAAAAGGTGCGGACGGCAAAGCCGCCGTTGGGCAATGACTCCAGCAGGCCCTCCTGCTCCAGCCGCATCAGCGCGGCGCGAATCGGGGTACGCGAAACGCCGAGTTTTTCCACGATGGACAACTCGGCGATGCGAGCACCGCCAGGCAGTTCGCCGGCCAGAATCATTTCGCGCAGCTGTAATTGGGCCCGGACCTGCGCGCTTTCTGCGGTGTTTTGGCCGTAAGCCCTTGCACCTTCTGCGTGGATAGCTATTGAATCAGTAGCAATTGCCATGAATGCCGGCCTCAGGTCAGGCTGCGCGATGAATTGGAATCACCGGCGTTGGCGATTTTTCTTGCGCCACCAGCTTGTCAATCAGGCGCCTGGCCCACATCGAGCCAGCGTCGATGTTGAGGTTGTTGAAGGGGTGGTCCGGATGCTGGTCCATCGCGATCTGCTGGGCCTCCAGCACATGTTCGTCCTCGCGGAAGATGGTGGCCACGCCTTCGCGCAACTGGTGCGTCAGGCGCTGCTCATCCAGGCAGTAGTTGCGCGCAAAAGCCCAGAAGTAGTGGCAACTGCCGTCGGTCTCAGGCGTCACGGTGTTCAGCACGAAGCCGTTGACGCCCTTGCCGCGGTCGCCCGGTTGGCCGTCTTTGGGTGACGCGCCAGAGCCCGCCTCGGCCACGCCGACGTCGATGTTCACCGTGCACGGTGCCTCGAACCTGATGATCTGCCAGCGGTCGACCTTGCCTTTGTAGCCGCGAGCATGGTCGATTTGCCCCGCCCAGAATGGCGGCGCATCAATGTTTTCCATCCAGCGTGTGACGGTGGCGGTGCGGTCGCCGTGCGTCGCCACGAAGGGCGCCTCGGCCACGGCGCGCTGGCCGATGCTGGAGCCGTGCACAAAGGTCTCGTGCGTGAGGTCCATCAGGTTGT
This sequence comes from Polaromonas sp. UBA4122, assembly GCA_002381615.1. GTDB lineage: Bacteria > Pseudomonadota > Gammaproteobacteria > Burkholderiales > Burkholderiaceae_C > Polaromonas. Next base: position 10,087 of record DFWY01000034.1, read on the forward strand.
CCACCACCAAGCGGTAATCGCATTTCACCGTAATGAGCTTGCCGTCGCCGGCCCAGGCCGGGTCGTCGTTCCAGTGCATGTCGGGCACCAGCGCCGGGTCGGCCTTGGCCGGGTCGCCGGGCCAAATCCAGACGAAGCGGTGCTTCTCGACCACTGGAAAACTGCGCACGCAGGCCGAGGGGTTCAGCGTCTCCTGGCTCGGCATATGCGTGCAGCGGCCCTGCGCGTTGTAAACCAGGCCGTGATAGCCGCAGGTGAGCTCGTCACCCTCAAGCGAGCCCATCGACAGGGGCAGCAGCCGGTGCCAGCAGGCGTCTTCCAGCGCCGCAACCGTGCCATCGGTCTTGCGGAACATCACGACTTTCTGCTTGCAGATGGTGCGGGGCATCAGCTTGCGGCCGACCTCCACATCATAGGCAGCGGCATACCAGGCGTTCAGCGGAAATGAGGACTTTTCTGTATTCATGAATACGCAGTGTATACATTGACGGTTGATTTTCAACAAAAATAGGCCTAAAAACCCAATTAATAAGGGTTTTCACTGACTTAATGTATTCATTAGAGCAGTTTAAAAGTGGAATAACATCGCCTCATTGGACTCAATCAACCCTCTGGAGACTTCCCCATGACCGCCAAACTTCCCGCCCATTACGACCATGTCGGCAGCTTTTTGCGTCCCAAGTACCTGCTTGAAGCGCGTGAGCAAAAGGCCAAAGGCCAGATCACGCCCGAGCAGTTGCGCAAGGTCGAAGACCAGGCCATCACCGAGATCGTGAAATTCCAGGAAGACGTGGGCATGAAAAGCATCACCGACGGCGAGTTCCGCCGCACCTACTTTCACATCGACTTTCTGGAGCAGATTGGCGGCGTGAAGACCGACATCCCGGTCACGATTCAAAAGCCCGACGGGACGCTGGAACTGGCGCCACCCGTGATGCGTGTGACGGGCAAAGTGCGTCACGTCAAGGACATCCAGCTCGCCGACTTCCAGTACCTCAAGAGCCAGGTCAGCCAAGGCAATACGCCCAAGGTCACCATCCCCTCGCCCACCATGCTGCACTTCCGCGGCGGCCGCGCCGGCATCAGCAAAGAGGCCTACCCCGAACTCGACCCCGCGTTTTACGACGATGTGGCCAAGGTCTATGGTGACGAACTGCGCAGCCTCGCCGCAGCAGGCTGCACCTATGTGCAGATGGACGACACCAACCTGGCCTACCTGTGCGACGAAAAAATGCGCGAAGGCGCACGCCAGCGCGGTGACGACCCCAATGAACTTCCGCACCGCTACGCCAAATTCATCAACAAGGTGGTCGCGCAAAAACCTGTCGGCATGCTGCTGGCCATGCACCTGTGTCGCGGCAACTTCAAGAGCACGCACGCCGCCGCCGGCAACTACGAGCCCGTGGCCGAAGCCCTGCTCAAGGAAATGGACCTTGACGCTTACTTCCTTGAATACGACGACAGCCGCAGCGGCGACTTCAGGCCGCTGCGTTACCTGCCCAAGGGCAAGACCGTGGTGCTGGGCCTGGTGACCACCAAGTTCGGCGAGATGGAAAGCAAGGACGACCTGAAACGCCGCATCGACGAAGCCGCGCGCTATGCGCCGCTGGAACAGCTGGCGCTGTCACCGCAGTGCGGTTTCAGCAGCACCGTGCACGGCAATGACATTGCGGTCGAAGCACAGCGCGCCAAACTGCGGCTGGTGGTGGAGACGGCACAGGAGGTCTGGGGCACGGCCTGAACGCATCATCCCCACGCCATGATCGTTGCGCCTGGGCAGTCCGTTGGCTAAGGACTTCCGGGCGGTGCAAATTGACAAAGGTGCGGCGATGATTTCGTCAGAACGATCCGGGCATGGGGTGGGTTCGACCCAGGGGCGCGATGTAATGATGAAACAAAATGATAGATAACAAAGGACGACGGCCTGGCGAGCAAAACCATGTGGATGGTGGGCACTGGCGGCACTACCCAGCAACCCGACAGACTGCTAGCCCGTTACACGCCTGGTAAACGCCCGCGTGAGCGTGCGCACTTTTTGATTCAATGGAAAACGCTGGAAATTCGTCTTCACCGCGCCTTCGGTGAACGCCGTCCGCTTTGAATAGTCGATCTTCACATCCACAATCACCGGACGTCCCGAGCACGAAATCTCAATCGCCTGACGGATCGCACCATCAATGGAATCATTGTCCGGCATGCGTACGAAGGCAGCGCCGGTGGCCAGGGCGACGCCTTCCAGATTGACCGGTCCCAGCTTGGTACAGGGCTTGCGGTTGTAGGGAATTTCCTGGGCTTGCGCGATCTGCGAGAGTTCGCCGTCGTGGAACACGTAGTAGATGACACCCAAGTGGTTCGACGTGGCCGTCAGTATCTCCATGCACGTCATCAGAAAAGCGCCGTCTCCGACGATGGTTTGCACCAGCCGCCCGGGATGGGATAGCTTGGCCCCGATAGCCGCTGGCACGGCGTAGCCCATGCAGTTGAAATCGGTCGGCAGGATCACGCTCCTGGGCGCATGAATCGGCATCAACTCGGCGGTCAGGAAGGTGTGATTACCATCGTCGACAACGATGATTCCGTCGTCAGGCGTTTGCAGGCGCAACTGGTCAAAAAACCGGGCCGGATTGACACGATCGGGCACGTCACTCTTGTACCAGCTCTGACGATACGCCTCCTTGTCGCTTCGAATTTGCGCGCGCAATGCCGACTGCACTGCGCGCCGCGGCCCCGACGCTTGCAGTGCCTTGAGCAACTGGTTCGACACCAATGCGGCATCGCCGGGAATGCCCACTTTGGCCGGGTAGTTGGCGCCTATGGTTTCGGGATTGATGTCGATATGAATCAAATTTTCCGGCACATCGACGCCGTAGCTGCCGGTGGCAATTTCAGAAAACCGCGTGCCGACGGCCAGCAAGCAGTCGCAATCCTTGAAGGCATTGCGCGCAGCCGGTACCGCTGACGCGCCAAAACCGAAGCCGACATGCAAGGGGTGATTGCCTGGAAATGCCGACAGCCCCTGGAGCGTGGTGGCAACCGGCGCTTCCAGCCATTCAGCCACAGCTTTGAACTGATCGAATGCATTGCGCGTTCCCCAGCCGACAAACAGGCATGGGTGTTTGGCATGGCGCAGCAACTCGGCCGCACGGAGAATTTCCTGCTCAAAGCCGAAGGGTTCAGGCAGCGGTGCCGCATAGCGGGGCAGATCGCTCACCTCGCCGGTGTACAGCAGAATATTCACCGGCAATTCGATGAATACCGGCCCCGGCTCTCCGCCTGTTGCAATGGCATAGGCTTCGAACAGGGTCGGCACCACCTGCTCGTGGCTGGTGACCTTGAAAGTTGCCTTGGTCAGCCCACTCATGAACTTGTGCATGTCCATCTGGTGCAACTGAAAACGGTAATCCGAATCGCTGCGCGGGCCGCCGCAAATGACCAGCATCGGCACACCATCCAGAAAGGCTTCGCCAATACCGCTGCTGGCATGGGTCAACCCGGCCGCCGGCACCACCGTCAAGACCCCGATCGAGTCGGACAGCCGACTCACTGCATCGGCCATGAAAGCGCCACCGCCTTCATGCGTGACAAGCACCGGGGTGATTTTTTGGGAGTTGTTTAACTCATCGTACAGCTCGGTGGTATGCACGCCCGGAATGCCGAACGTGAAGCGCGCGCCGATCTGCTCCAGCGCGTAAGTCGCGAGCCATGCACCTGTTTTTTTCATTGTGTCGTCTCCTGTTGAATGGCCGGTGAATCAAACAAAGTCAGCAATCGCCTTGGCCGCTATACGCCCCGACAGGATGCATCCGCCAAGAAACGTACCCTCCAGCGCGCGCAATCCATGGACGCCGCCGCCGCCAAAGCCAGCCGCTTCACCCACCGCGTAAAGGCCCGGAATCGGTTGGCCCGACAGGCTCAGCACGCGGCTGTGCAAATCGGTTTGAATGCCGCCCAGGCTTTTGCGGCTCGTGATGAATTCGCGAATGGCCATCAGCGGCAACGCTTTCTGGTCCTGAATGCGCTGGAATTTGCACAGCCTGAGCTTGTCGCCACGGTATTGCCGCAGCTCGGCAATGCGGCGCAACTGCTCATCGTTCATCAGACCGCGGCCACGGGCAATCGTGGCGTCGTAGTGCTCCACCGCATCGGCGACCGATTGCAGTTGCACGGAGGCGTCACCTTGCAGCGCGTTCATTTTTTCAACCAGCTCCGGCAGAGTTCGGGCCACCACAAAATCCGGGCAGTTTTGGGTCATGTCGTTGACCAGCCAGCGGTTGCCAAACACGATGTCGCGCAGAAAGGCGAATACCTTCTTGTCGCGGATGGAGGGATTGAATTCGGCGCCCGATACCGCCAGCTCCTTCACCGCAATGCGCTGGTTGAGTACCTGCCAGGAGTAGGCCCGCTCCTGCGCGCAAATATCGGTCACCAGACGCCGGGTATCGAATCCCGACACCAGCGGCTGCGGGCCCATGCGTTCGCCGCGCCAGTTCAGCCACAAAGCGGAGCGCGGCGGCACCAGCGACAGACCATGCTGCGGCTTGCGCGGCCGCGGGTGATGCACGCCAGCGGCATAGTTCCACATCTTGTCCAGATGCGTCAGGTTGCCCCCGGCATCGGCCACGGCCTGGTGCATCGTACCGTCGGCAAAGCGGTGCGAGCCATTGAGCAACTCGGCCGGGGGCTTGTGCCAATCGGCATGCCAATGGCGCCGCACCATGTCCAGACTGCCGTTGATGCCGCCGGTCGCCACCACCACCTGCTCCGCGTTGGCCTCGAAGGGAACGCCGCTTTTCTCTTCGATGCCTTGCGCGCCGCAGACTTGGCCATTTTTCACAAGCAAACGCTCAACCCGGTGCCCAAATCGCAAGCTGAGTTTGCCTGCGTTCGCATGGTCGCGCAGCGCTGCAATCAGCCGCTCCGTCAACGCCTTGCCGGTGCCCCAGACCATGTGAAACCGCGGCAAGGAATTTCCGGGCCGAAATTCCCCGCGCTCCACCCAGTTGATGACCGGCATGAAACGCACGCCGTACTGGCGCACCCACTGGTACACATCCGGCGTGCAGCGGTGCACATAAGCCTCGGCCCAGGCTTTGGGCCAATCGTCGTTCGGCCCGAACTCGGCAAAGCTGCACCAGTCGCGCAGCGCCAGTTCCGTCGAATCGCGCATGCCCTGGCGGCGCTGCTCTGGTGAGTCGACAAAAAACATGCCGCCAAAGCTTTCGCGTGCCAAGCCACCGAAAACGTCGCCCTCATCCCGATCGAGCAGTACCACCGATTTGCCGCTGTCGAGCAGATCCAGTGCCGTGGCGATTCCCGCAATGCCACCCCCCACTATGAGCACTTCGCCGCGGTACTGTTGCATGGCTTGTCTCGCTTTCGGGGAGTCGGCGCGGCAACTGTTGGGACAATACCTGCAGCGAGACGCTGTTCGATTCACTGAAGGTGGAGCGCTATACGAGCAGCGATTTGTGAGCAGGCGCCACGCCAAGGACGAAACTATCGCGTAGCTGCTTTAGTATAACCGTTGGCGACTGCACTCGACGCTGGCCTATGTCAGCCCGATGCGGTTCGAGCAAAACTGGCACACGGCTCAGGCTATGCAAGCCAGTTCATGATCTCAGTTATGGGATACGGAATCCAGGGGCAAGGTCACTTGGCAGATAAATCACTGCAAGAAGTCGCGTGCCGTATCCAATCGGAATCGCAAGCAAATTCAAGGGCGGCATTCAAGGTGTGTGAGGGTCTACCGCTATTCATCACCATGAACCCGATAGAGGTTTCGGCCACAGGGCTAACCAGCGGCGATGCTTTCAACTCACCGAAGCGGCGAATCACACCGACCAGAGCGCCGGGGAGAATGCTGCACACCACTCCATCCATAACGCTGAGGGCCAGTGCCAGAACCGAGTCCGTCTCCATAACTGGTATGACTTGCTCCCCCGCTTCGGCAAAAGCGGTATTCACAATCGTTCGGTTGTACATCTCCGGAGTCAGCAGGCACAAGGGAAGCCGAGCAGCATCTTTCCATGTCACCGCACTACCGATCTGCAGCGCTGCGAGCGATGGCCCGGCTGGACGACTCAGCAAAAAGTAACGCTCGGTGTATTGATCAATGATCTTGAACTGCACGCCTCGGCGACCTGGTCGTTCCACGTAGCCCAAGCACATGTCGATTGACAGGTTTTTGAGACCCGTTTCGACATCAGGTGAACTCATCGAACGAAGGATGGGCACGATACCCGAATGACGCGCTTGCAGCATCGCCGAGAAACGAGCCGCAATTGGCATGACCGAGGGTACGGCACCGATCCGCAGTTGCCCTTTGGGGTTGCCCGCGACACTTTCGAGACCCTGCATGAGCAACTGATGCTCATGCAGGATGCGCTGGGCTCCAAGAAATATCTGTTCGCCTTCTGGTGTGAATCCTTCGAATACCCCCCGTCGCTTGACAATGGTGGTGCCAAATTCCTCTTCGAGCGCACGCAGTGCATTGGACAGACCCGACTGCGAAATGCCGCAAGCCTGTGCTGCACGCCAGAAATGCTTGTGCTCATGCAGCGCAACTACATAGCGTAGCGAGTTGAATAGGTTCATGGATTTTTCACCCAGCGGATGCTTTTTGATCGGGCAGCCGGCAACACCTCGATCGTCTTGAGGAAGCGTACGTGGCAAAGCTTTTCTTTTTGAGCATGCGCTTGACTGTACGCGATATCGCACGGGGCAAATGTAAGCAAACAGCCATGCCACCTTGACGGAGCACCCGACAAATGTGTATGTGGACTACAGCCTCAAGCCTGAGGTTGCCAGCGATGGGGGAGCAATTCGTCGATACGGCTGTTCATGTGGGAGGGCACGTGCTGCCCTGTATGCCCGTATCTCGACAGACCGGCAATCTACCGAGAATCAATTGCGTGAATTGCGCCAAGCAGCAGAACGCCTCGGTTGGGAAGTGGTGGGAGAGTTCGTGGACAAAGGCATCTCAGGCGCCAAGGGCCCCCCGTGCCAATATGACCTGA
>DFWY01000004.1 GCA_002381615.1 Polaromonas sp. UBA4122
CAGGTGCTGGACTGGCTGGCGGCCAATCCGGTTGATGTGCTGTGCCTGCAGGAACTCAAACTCAGCGATGACAAGTTTCCCCTGAAGGAGTTGGAGGCTGCAGGCTACCAGAGCGCGGTGTTTGGCCAGAAAACCTATAACGGGGTCGCCATTTTGAGCCGCACGTCGGCACGCAACGTCGTGAAAAACATCGTGGGCTTCACCGATGAGCAATCACGGGTAATCGCCGCAACGCTTGACCTGCCAGGCGGCGAGCTGGCGGGTGGTGAAGTGCGCGTGGTCAACGGCTATTTCGTCAACGGCCAGGCGCCGGGTAGCGAGAAGTTTGCGTACAAGATGAAATGGCTGAACGGCTTGCGCGACTGGCTGCGTGAAGAACTCCTGGCGCACCCGAATCTGGTGCTGCTGGGCGACTTCAATATCACGGCCGACGACCGCGACAGCTACGACCCGGTGGCCTTACGCGAAACCATCCACCACACGAGCGAAGAACGCCAGCACTTTCAGGCGCTGCTCGATCTGGGTCTGAGCGATGCCTTCCGCCTGTTTGAACAGCCCGAAAAAAGCTACTCCTGGTGGGACTACCGGGAGTTAGCCTTCCGGCGCAACCGCGGGCTGCGCATTGACCACATCCTGGTCAGCGACGCGCTCAAGCCCCTGGTCACAGCCTGCACCATTGACAAGGCCCCGCGCAAAAACGAGCGGCCCAGCGACCACGTACCGGTGCTGCTGACGCTCGGGTAACCCACGGACCGCTTCGGCTCTAGGCCAGTACGCTGTCGGCGCTGACGTAGGGGAGGCCCAGCGCGCGCGCAACCGCCGCATAGGTGACCTGCCCCTGGCAGACATTCAGTCCGTTGCGCAGGTGCACGTTGTCACGCAGCGCGGCCTGCCAGCCCTTGTCAGCCAACGCCAAGGCGTGGCCGATGGTGGCATTGTTCAGGGCAAAAGTGGACGTGCGCGCCACGGCACCGGGCATGTTGGCCACGCAATAGTGCACCACGCCATCCACCAGGTAAGTCGGGTCGGCATGGGTGGTGGCGTGCGAGGTCTCGAAGCAGCCCCCTTGGTCGATCGCCACGTCCACCACCACGGCACCTTTTTTCATGCGGGAGACATGCGAGCGCGTCACCAGCTTGGGGGCTGCGGCACCTGGCACCAGCACACCGCCGACCACCAGATCAGCATCCAGCACGGCTTCCTCGATGCTCGCGGACGTCGAGTAGAGCGTGCTGATACGGTTGCCAAACACCAGGTCAAGCTGGCGCAGGCGGTCCACGTTCTTGTCAAGCACCGTCACGCGCGCACCCAGCCCGACGGCCATTTGCAGCGCGTTGGTTCCGACCACGCCCGCACCGATGATGGCCACGTGCGCGGGGGCAACACCGGGTACGCCACCGATCAGCAGACCACGCCCGCCATGCTCCTTCTCCAGATAGGTCGCGCCAGCCTGAATCGCCATGCGCCCAGCCACCTCACTCATAGGGGCCAACAGCGGCAGACCGCCGCCCGGGCCGGTGATGGTTTCGTAGGCGATGCACACCGCACCGGACTTGACCAGCGCCGCCGTCTGCTCCGGATCGGGTGCCAGGTGCAGGTAGGTGTAGAGGACTTGCCCTGGCCGCAGCATGGCGCATTCCACAGGCTGCGGCTCCTTGACCTTGACGATCATCTCGGCGCGCTCGAACACCGCCTGCGCCGTGTCGACGAGTTCGGCACCGGCGGCCTGGTACAGCGCATCATCGAGCCCTATGGCACTGCCGGCCTCGCGCTGCACCAGTACCTGATGACCGTGCGCCACCAGCTCGCGCACACTGGCTGGCGTCAGGCCGACGCGGTATTCGTTGTTCTTGATTTCTTTGGGGGCTCCGATACGCATGACGCTCTCCAGTGATTGATGGGATGGTGAGTGATTGTGCGCAATTGCCGTGATTAAAGTAGTTTTATTAATAACTTTTAATAACAATTAACGAAACTGATTTTCGTGCCGACGCTGAAGCAGCGCCAGGAGGACGGCGCGACACCCCCTGGCCTGGGCCTGCCACATCGACAAAACCCGGCGCAAAAGCGAACGCCCCAGCGACCAAGCGCGCCGCCTTGTGAAACTCGCTACGCTATAAAACTAATAGCTTCTTTCGCCCGTGCTACTTTGGCTACAGGCATTATTTACTCAAGGTTTAGCTCCTGGATCTTGCGCGTGATGGTGTTGCGCCCGATACCCAGCTTTTGAGCCGCCTCGATGCGGCGGCCGCGCGTATTGAGCAGCGCGGTCTGGATCAGCTTGGCTTCAAAGCGGCGCGTCAGCACGTCCCACACGTCACTGCGGCCAGCGGCCAGTAGGGCCGAGGCCTCGGCTTCCAGTCCGCTTTCCCAGTTCTGCCAGTTTTGCCCGTTTTGCTCAAGGCCGGCCATAGCCGGTTGCTGCGCCGCCGGTGCAGAAGATTCAGGCTGGTGCGTGCCGGGCACCATTTCGGGTACCTCAACCCACTCCGGCTTCACTGCCTCAGTTTTTTCTACTGGCGCCAAGGTCTTGCTCAACCCCGGCGTAGCGCCCAGCACTTCAGGCGGCAGGTCTTTGGGTTCAATCACCTGAGCCGGGGCCATCACAGTGAGCCAGTGGCAGATGTTCTCCAGCTGGCGCACATTGCCGGGAAAGCTGAAGTTACTTAACTGCTGCAGCGCCGCATCCGAAATGCGCTTGGGCTCCACGCCCAGTTGCTTGGCACTTTGCTGCAGGAAATGCCGCGTCAGCATGAACACATCTTCGCGCCGCTCACGCAATGCGGGCAGGCGCAGGCGAATCACGTTGAGGCGGTGAAACAGGTCTTCGCGAAAACCGCCGTCCTTGACGCGCTGCTCCAGATCCTGGTGCGTGGCGGCAATCACCCGTACATTGGCTTTGACGGCAGTGTGGCCGCCCACTCGGTAAAAGTGGCCGTCGCTGAGCACTCTGAGCAAGCGGGTCTGCAGGTCGAAAGGCATGTCGCCGATTTCATCGAGAAACAGCGTACCGCCATCGGCCTGCTCAAAGCGGCCGCGCCGCATGGTCTGCGCGCCGGTAAAGGCGCCGCGCTCATGGCCAAAGAGCTCGCTTTCCAGCAAGTCTTTCGGAATGGCGGCGGTGTTGATGGCAATAAAGGGCCCATTGGCGCGCGGCGAGTGCTTGTGCAGCGCGCGCGCCACCAGCTCTTTGCCGGAACCCGATTCGCCGGTGATCATCACGGTCACCATGCTCTGGCTCAGGCGGCCAATGGCACGAAACACGTCCTGCATCGCAGGTGCCTGGCCCAGCATTTCCGGGGCGGCGGCCATACGCTCTTCAGCCACTTCCTCACGCTGGCTTTCTTCGACCGCACGGCGAATCAGCTCAACCGCCTTGGGCAGGTCAAACGGTTTGGGCAGATATTCGAACGCGCCGCCCTGAAAGGCGGACACAGCGCTGTCAAGATCAGAAAATGCCGTCATGATGATGACCGGCAGGCCTGGGAGCTTTACATGAACTTTTTCGAGCAGTTCCAGGCCCGAACCGCCGGGCATGCGGATGTCGCTGACGAGAATTTGCGGCCCGTCGTCTTCGGTGGCATTTTCCAGCGCTGCCAGTACTTCACGGGGGCTGGTAAAACTGCGCGTGGGGAGACCCTCACGGAGCAGGGCCTTTTCCAGAACGAACCGGATGGACTGGTCATCGTCAACGATCCAAATCGGTTTCATGTTGTGCAGTTCCTTTTTGTGCATTCGGTGCCGTTCGCGCTAATCGCGCTATCTATCAAACCATCGATGAACACACACTTCAAGGCAGCGGTATCAGAATCTTGAAGTCTGTAAAGCCCGGCCTACTCTCGCACTCAATCAAACCGTGGTGTTGCTGAACAAAAGTTTGCGCCAATGTCAGCCCCAACCCCGAACCGCCCTCACGCCCCGACACCAGGGGATAGAAAATCCGGTCTTTGATGGAGTCCGGCACGCCCGGTCCATTGTCAATCACATGCAATTCCAGTGCCAAGCGGTAGCGCTGCTTGCCAAAAGTGACTTGTCGGGCGATTCGTGTCTTGAAAGTGATCTGGGCATCGCCTGCCACCATGCGCTCTGCCAGCGCCTGGGCCGCGTTGTGGACGATGTTCAGCACCGCCTGGATCAGTTGCTCGCGGTCCCCACGGAATTCGGGAATCGAAATGTCATAGTCCCGCATCACCCACAGCCCCTTGGGGAACTCCGCCAAAATCAGCGAACGCACACGTTCACACACCTCGTGGATATTCACATCGCCCACCAAATGTGGACGGCGGTGCGGGGCCAGCAAGCGGTCTACCAGGGTTTGCAGGCGGTCAGCTTCGTGGATGATGACCTGCGTGTACTCGGTCAGGTCCTTGTCAATTTCCATCTGCAACAACTGCGCTGCGCCGCGAATGCCGCCCAGGGGGTTTTTTATTTCGTGCGCCAGATTGCGGATCAGCTCCTTGTTGGCCTGTGCCTGGTCCATCAAGCGTTCTTCGCGGTCCTGTTTGGCCTGCTGCTCCAGCGGCAGCAACTCCACAATCGCTTCGCCCGGCGTATCGGTTTGCGCCACCACCACGTGCACGGGCAGGGGCTCGTGGTTCAACCTCCTGAGCCAGGCGTCGTAGCGCAGGGCTGCAAACTCATTGCTACCGGCACCCGCCAGCGCGTTTTGCAGAATCAGGGGCTCGGTGAAACACTCGGGAAGCTGCGAGCCTTCGATGGTGCGCCGGGAGATGCCCAGCGCGTCTTCAAGCGCAGCATTGGCAAACACGACGGTGCCGTCAGTTCGCACGACAGCCACCAGCGTGGCCAGCAGGTCAAACGATTGAAAGCGTGAGACCCCGGAAACCGGGGAGGAAGAGGCTAAAACGGCGGAGAAATAGGGCTTGTTCAAGCCATCCATTTTGGCTTAGAAGCATGGGGAATGGCGCTTAATTCGCGGCCGGAAGGCGGGAAATCTCGCGTTTGATGCCGGCAATGTCGCTCTGGTTGCGGGCGATGCTGTCCTTGAGCTCGGCCACGCGGTCGAGGTAACGCTGGTAGTTGCGCCCTTCGATGCCCTGCTTTTCGGGCTGGCCGTTGTTGTATTCTTTTTGCTGCTCGGCCAATTTGGCTTCGGCCTTCTTCAGCTCTGATTCGAGAATGCCGCGCGAGTCGCTGTCGCGGGCGCGCTGCTCAGTGCTGCCATCAGTGCGTGGTCCGCCTGAAGCAGCCACTGCGGCAACCCGTACCGGCGCTTTAGCCACGGCAGTACCCTGCACCACCGTAACATTGCCACCCGCAAGCAGCTTGCAGTTACGACTCTGGGCGTCCTTGGCATTGTTGATGTATTCGGGCGAACCACCGCCTACGGCGACGCAACGGTAAATCTGCTGTGCCCATGCAGCATTCCCCGCACTGATCAGCAGCAAGGACAAGAGGGACGACAAAAAGGTGTGTTTCATAAGGAGTTCCCTGTGCCTGTGAAGGTTGGGATGATCCATGAGTATGCGGCAAAGCGGCAAAAATACAAAGACAGCAAACCCATAACCTGTATGGCCAAAAAAAAGGACGGCAATGCCGTCCTTTTTTGACCACAAACTGTAAGGAGCAGTAAATGATCGGGAGCGTACAGCCCCAATTACAGGGAGTAGTACATCTCGAACTCGATGGGGTGCGTCGCCTGACGCAGACGCGTCACTTCACCCATCTTCAGCTCAATGTAGGCGTCCAGCATGCTGTCGGTGAACACGCCGCCCTTGGTCAGGAAACCACGGCCCACATCCAGTGCGTCCAACGCCTGGTCAAGGCTGTGGCACACGGTCGGCACTTTTGCATCTTCTTCGGGGGGCAGATGGTACAGGTCCTTGGTGGCTGCTTCGCCAGGATGGATCTTGTTTTCCACGCCATCGAGACCGGCCATCATCAGGGCCGCGAAACCGAGGTAGGGGTTCATCAGTGGATCGGGGAAACGCGCTTCAATGCGGCGGCCCTTGGGGTTGGCCACATAAGGAATGCGGATGGAGGCCGAGCGATTTTTGGCCGAGTAAGCCAGCTTGACCGGTGCTTCGTAGCCAGGCACCAGGCGCTTGTAGCTGTTGGTGCCGGGGTTGGTGATGGCGTTCAGGGCACGGGCGTGCTTGATGATGCCGCCGACGTAGTACAGCGCGAAATCGGACAGGCCTGCATAGCCGTCGCCGGCAAACAGGTTTTTGCCGTCTTTCCAGATGGACTGGTGAACGTGCATGCCGGAGCCGTTGTCGCCAACGATGGGCTTGGGCATGAAGGTGGCGGTTTTGCCGTAAGCATTGGCCACGTTCTGCACCACGTACTTCATGACCTGCGTCCAGTCGGCGCGCTCTACCAGCGTGCTGAACTTGGTGCCGATCTCGTTCTGGCCAGCGCCCGCCACTTCGTGGTGGAACACTTCGACAGGAATGCCCAGTGATTCGAGGATCAGGGACATTTCAGCACGCATGTCCTGCGTGCTGTCAACCGGAGGCACGGGAAAGTAGCCGCCCTTGACGGTGGGACGGTGGCCGCGATTGCCGCCTTCGAGCTTTTTGCCCGAATTCCAGGGCGCTTCGTACTCTTCGATTTTGAAGAAAGTGCCCGACATGTCGGTGTTCCAGCGCACGTCGTCAAAGATGAAGAACTCAGGCTCTGGCCCGAAGAAAGCGGTGTCGCCCAGGCCGGAAGCCTTGAGGTAGGCTTCAGCGCGCTTGGCGATGGAGCGTGGATCGCGGTCATAAGACTTGCCGTCGCTCGGCTCCACCACGTCGCAGCTCATGAACAGCGTCGTTTCTTCAAAGAAAGGATCAATGTTGGCGGTATTGGCGTCAGGCATCAACTGCATGTCGGAAGCTTCAATGCCCTTCCAGCCAGCAACTGATGAGCCGTCAAACGCGTGGCCCGAAATGAACTTGTCTTCGTTGAAGTGCGACACAGGCACGGTCACGTGCTGCTCTTTGCCCCGGGTGTCAGTAAAACGGAAGTCAACAAACTTGACCTCGTTTTCCTTGACCATTTTCATGACGTCTGCGACGGTCTTTGCCATCAGAATCTCCTGTGCTGGATGGGTGGTTGAAAAAATTGTATTCGGGCCTGCTGAATGCACTTTTTGTGCCAAAGCCGATGGCTGTTCAGTTTTCCCTCAAACCTTGGATTGTGCCGTTATCTGCGGGACTCTTCAGGGTTTCGCGCATGTAAAAGTCAAAAAAAGTGCCATTGGCATGCACCATAAAGGTGAAAAATAACAATGCACTTTTATGGTGCAAAAACTACCGCACCAATTCAGGACCTAACTTCAGATCAAACCGGTGCAGGCCCGCCAGCAAAGCCGGATAGGCCTGGTTAACGGCATCGGGCGCGCCTTTCACGCCCAGTTCGATATGCCGCCCATATTCGGGGTGATCCACACTGGGCAGGCTGAACACTTTGACGCCGGTATGCGCCGCTTCAATATCGATCATCAGCGGTGTCAGCATGGCCTCCATGGAACCCAGCACGATCACCGACTTTTCGGTATAGGCCGACTTTTGATGCAGCTGGGCATAGCGGTTGTCCAGCACCCACTCGATCATCGGCCAGGCCATGACCGGAAAGCCCGGCACAAAGTGCACCGCGCCCTCTCCCGATTTACAGCTAAAGCCAGGAATCTTGTTGTATGGATTGGGAATAATCCGGGCGCCCACCGGAAACACACCCATGTTCAGTCGGTGGACGTTGTCGTGGCGGTCAGGCTCGTAAACCACGCCCTGCTCTTTCGCCACATCCTGCATGCGTTCCTGGATGAGCGTCCTGGCTTCTGGATGCAGCGCCAGTTCAACGCCCAGGGCATTTGCCGCGCATTGCCGGGTGTGGTCGTCGGGTGTGGCGCCAATACCGCCGCACGAAAACACCACATCGCCCGTTTCGCGCGCCGCAGCAAAGGCACGCGCCAGCGTGGCGGTGATGCGGGCCGGATCGTCACCAACATAATCGGCATACGCCAGTTGCAGGCCGCGCGCGCCCAGCAGTTCAATGACCTTGGGCAGGTGTTTGTCGGCGCGTTTGCCAGAGAGAATTTCATCGCCGATGATGACGAGTCCGAAGTGTGTGGTCATACAGGGAGAGCCTTGAAGTTATGACTGGGAGTCGGGCTGGCCGCCCAGTGAACCGAAGCGCGGCGCCGAGCCCGGAGAGGCTTCAGGTGCCAGTTCTTCCGCTATGGATTTAATAGCTTCCTGCGCAAGCGGGTCGGGGGAAAGCGCATTGTTTCGTTTGCGAAGCTGCTCCAGGGCCGCCAGCGTATAGTGGGCAAACCAGAGCGACGAAAAGGCAAACACCAGGGTGTAAATCCAGATGGCCACCGGCACCAGAATCGGAGCCATGGCCACAAACATGGCGCCCGAAGCCCAGATCAGGCTGGGTGCGGCACCGAGATAACCGCTGAGCACCCCGATGCCTAGCAGCGCCGCCCGGTTCTCCTTGAAAATCTGGCGCCGCTCTTCGCTGCTTGCATGCTCCACCAGCGAGTCGTACGACATGACGCGGTAGGTGAGCCAGCCCCAGATCAGGGGCGGCAGGATCAATATCAGCGGTGGAATCAGCCACAACGGAATCGACACCAGAAGCGCAATAACGGCGAGCGCGGTAGAGCCGAGTGACCAGAACAGGCTGGCCAGCATGGAGCCGCCTTTTTTGCGCTCCAGCTGCGGAAAGCGCCGCTCAGCCACCAGGGCCACCATGGCCGGCGTCATGAACACCGCCACAAACAGCAGCGCGCTGATCACGATCACGGGAATGGCCAGAAAAAGCAGCAACGCAGGCGCGAGGACCAGGCGAAGGCCGCTCAGCCCGAGCCGTTCCAGCCATCGGACCATGGTGTTGACCAACTCGTAGCTGTCAAGATTGCTGCGCACCAGCGTGAGCGCGCTTTCCCAGAAAAAGTAGCCCAAGCCGAGCGAGAGCACCCCCATGATCACAACCGGAAGAACGGACAAGGCAATGACGCGGGGATGCAGGCAGTACATCGCCGCCCGCCAAAAGGAATCAAGAAGCTTGCTCATGATAAGGAGGATAACGCGATTGGCCAGCCGGGGTGTGGCCAAGGCAGCTCCAACTGCGAATGGCACCCAATGAGCCGATCTTTCCGTCCTTTACGAGCGTGTGATGAATTTGCTTGTATGGTGTTGCGCGCTTGCTGGCGCAAATAAAAATTATGAATTTTTGGTCGGGGCGAGGCGCAAAGCACAGCTAATACCTCCGGTATCGCGCGGATTTGCAATGACGGTATGTACGAAAAGACACATTTTTATGAGCCAGATAACGAGCAACACCACGCTAACTTTCCACGGCACCCGGCTCAAAGTGCGGCAGATTGTGGGGCCGACCGCCTTGGCCCCATTGTTTTTTGCACGAAGGGCTGGGCTCGGTCAGCCTTTTCCGCTTGAATTTTTGACAAAACCCCGATGCAGGTGACTGGAGACGACAGTCCGCCTTAGTCTGTTCGGGCTGAGCAGCCTGTCCTCAAGTTCTACCGGGTTGATGTCACGCTTGAATTAGGGCGTGGCCGCAATGCCGGCCAGATCCTGCGCCGTCAGCCATCGCCACTCCCCGGGTTTCAGATCCGCCGGCAGCGGCAGTGCGCCAATGCGTGAGCGGTGCAGGCCTTCCACCCGGTTGCCCACTGCGGCAATCATGCGCTTGACCTGGTGGTATTTTCCCTCTGTCAGCGTCAGGCTCAGTTGCAGGTCGCCGGTCTTTTCGCAGGCAGCCGCCCGAACCGGCTTGGGATCATCGTCCAGCACCACGCCGGCCAGCAATTTCTGAATCTGTTTGTCATCCACAGCGTGTTTGACCGTTACGTCATAGACTTTGGGCACATGGTGTTTGGGCGAACTCATGCGGTGAATGAACTTGCCGTCGTCCGATAGCAGCAGCAAGCCGGTCGTATCCTGGTCGAGCCGCCCCACCGCCTGCACCCCCGCCGCCGCACCACCGCCGCGCTGGCGAATCGGTGGGGGCAGCAGCGTGTAAATGCTGGGGTAGGTACTGGGCTTTTGCGAGCACTCGTAACTTGCGGGCTTGTGCAGCATCAAATATGCTTTTTCATGGTATTCCCAGGCTACGCCTTGCACTATGAAGCGCAAGCCATCCGCTACAAATTCCATAGCTGGCTCCGCACATGGGACGCCAGCTACAGCCACAAAACCCTGTTGAATCAGCCCCGCACAGATACGCCGCGTGCCAAAGCCCTGGGAGAAAAGAATTTCCTGCAATTGCATACTTGCCATGCCGCCATTGTCGCCGATGGGGCCTACGCGGGCAGACGGGCAGCTATCGCTTCACACGGGCGTCAAAAGTACGTTTTGTGTGAACAATTGCCCTTGATTTGCATGCGGCGATGTTGTTACATTAACTAACAGAAATTCATGAGGTGCAGTTCTTGAACCAGATTTCAGTTTGGTTGTTGATAATTGTGACGGCTGTGGCCGGCATGGCTGTCGGCGTCTTGCTGTTTGTGTGGTGGACTCGCCGGGCCGCCCGGAAGCGCCGAATGATGCCCAAACGGTGGCCACTTGACCCGCGCGTGCTGGCTAACACCGACGAGCGCAAGGTGTGGCTCTGGCTTTGCCAGACTTTTTCCGACCACCACGTCATGATCAAACTCCCGGTCACGCGCTTTATGCTGCCGCGCAACAGAAAGCAGGGTCTGCACTGGTACAAGCTGCTTAGCGGCGTGTATTGCACTTTCACCGTCTGCAGGGTCGACGGCCACGTGGTCGGCTGTGTGGATGTTCTGGGCCGCCATGGTCTGCCGCGCAGCAACCGGCAACTCAAGCAATCCTTGCTGTCACAGTTCGGGATAGCATATTGGGTGGTAGAGTCCTCCAAGCTGCCCACGCCGGTCGAAATCCGTACCGAGTTTCTGGGTGAAACGGACTCCACGACACTTGAGCGCGAACGGGAGGATGCGATGATTACCTCAGCGCGTATGAAGCTGAGCGCTTCCCTCGATCGCCAGCGGCAGAGTCGCTACAGCGACCGTGCCCCACTCACCTCCACCGCTGGGCGCACCTCGGACAGTGGCCCCGAAAGCCACCTGCCCGCCGACAGCGAGTTGAGCATCTTTGGCTCCGGCTTGCATCAGGGGAACTCTTTCCTGACTCCGCTCGACAGCCGCGGCGGCGAGCTGCGCTGAGAGGTAGTTGTTGCGGCCACTCAGGAATTGACCAGGTAAACCGGGTTATGCCGATTCAAAATTGACCAGGGATACGATTTTGAAAACACTGGTCACAGCCAAATCGGCGCGGGGGAAACAAGGGAAACAAGGGAAACAAGGGAAACAGGGAAACAGGGAAACAACAAAGTACAGTTTCAACAAAATAAGCGGTTAAATATTTTTTGGCTGTTTCCCTCTGCCAAATTGGTAGGGAAACAAGGGAAACACATTTCAGCCTGAACCCCTCAAACACCTGGCCCGTGATCCCTACCCCTTTCCCATCACTCCCAAGTGCGACACAGGCTGGGGGCTCTGAGGGCATCCAGGTGACCGCCAAGCTCACCGAGGCTCAGCTGGCTCCTAGTGCCCTTGCCCTAATCCGAAGGCTCCTGGCACTTGAACCAAGCTCAACCCTGGCTTCCATCTCGACGTGGGCCGATGAGCACCGCAACGCCACCACGCACGCTGGCACTACGTCAATTTCCTCACCGGGTTTGTTCAGAAGCGGCCATAGCAAAGAGCTGAATTGTCCTGGCGGTATCGTCAGTGAAATAAGTTCGCTGAGTTTTGTGTCCTTCGGCGATTTCTTTCAGAAGGTCCCTGAAATCCCACAGCGACACGCCGCTCTTCTCGGCTTGGATTCGAGCCTCGCTGGTTGACCCCCATATGACGATGACCCGCTCATAGTTCCCGTCAACAAAACCATACTTCGCCAATTCATCCTTGACCTGTGGGAGATTGAATTTCCTCTCGATGAAGTACCCAACCGTCCTACGCTGTCCAGCTTGCTTGACACGAATTTTTAGCTCTTCTGTTGAAAAAGGTTTGTCAGTGAGTTTTGAGTAGGACCCCGAAATTAAAACGCCACATTCAACGTGGTATCGCTTCAACCTGCCACGCTTGGTCGTATCAACAGCGAGAAGGTCAACCTCGTACTGACCCTTGCACCGGATGTTCGGTATGGTGAACCATCGCTTGATGTAACGGCAGTACGACTCGACAATCTTTTCAGTGGTTTCCATTTATCTTGCGCCTTTAGGTGCGTGCTGCTTACTGACGAAAACTATGGTCATGGACGCCGAATTGGGTGTTCTGGATAGTGACACACCTCGCAGCTCCAGTCCACGTTCTGACCAGGCCTAACCCAAGATTGCGTAGCCCTGTCAAAAAGCTAGCTATTCCGATTCAACCCTGTCAGCCATTCCGATGGAAAAACATCGCACTGAAATCGGGAACCCGTGCTGGCTGGCCTTGAGGGTCATTGCTGCTTGCTTGAACCAACTTGAGTGAACGGTAGCAATGCAGTGCTCCTGACGGGCGTTACGTTTTTCTATTTGCTGGTCCCACACTCCGCTCCTTTGACATTTATCAAGCGCTTCATCATCAACTGATTTAGGATTTGAATTGGTGTGGTTCACATTTGATTCAAAATTTGAGAGTGCAAGAATGACATGCTATGCCATTGATTGCGGCTCTGCTATCGGCAATTATCGTTGTTGGCGCCGACAAAAAATTGACCAGCTATGAACTGGTTTTTCTTCAGCGCGACACTTTTTATGGGGTTCAACGTGCTTGATTTCTACAAACCTATGTGGCTCTATGAGAGGCTGCCCTATCTTTACGTTGCAGCAGGTGGAGTAACCATCGCCACCTTGGAGAATGCGATCTCCTTATTCAGTGGTGGCTTGCTGATCATGGCGGGTGTTCACGTTTGGAAAATGAGACGAACCGATCGTCGCAAGATTAAGATTGCTCGTCAGCTGCGAGAATGCCGCCGTTTGAATAGATCGCGTTAACTTTAAGGGTTCATGGCAGTTGACAGCACAGCTGAGCAGAAAGGGTGACCGTACAACACCTTTCTTCGATTCTTCGGTATAAACACGACGTGGTACTTGCAGTCCCATTTCGTGTGGTTTAGGCTTTCTATCTTGTCCATCCAGTTTTTTCCTTTCGTTTGCTTGGCGGCTCACGATTGGAAGTTTCTGCGATGGACACCCATACCGACGCAAATGTCAAACTCCTACTGTCTCCCCGGCATAGCCGGGGGATTACCTATTGGATTCATGGGTCGGTGTGCCTGCTTCCCGGTGCCAGGTGGCGAAGGTGTGCCGCAGGTTATGCCAGCGGAAATCTTCGATCCCGGCCCGTTGTAAAGCGTTGCGCCATGCTTTGGTGTCGACCTGGACAATGGGATTTCTATCGTAGGGTAAAAACGAAGGTCAAATGATCGCCCTGCCGCCGCGTCAGCATATCCATGTGCCGCCTGATTCGACGGCACCGAATGTGCCCTGCTGTTCTTGTGCTGATCTCTAACCCCTGCAGAAGCTTCTTGGACTCCTCTGCCGCCAAGTGCACATCGTTACAGCCGAGAAATAGCTTGAAGTATCCCGCTACGTCCGTGCGCCCTTTCAAGAAGCTGATGTACCGATCACCACCAGCGAGCCATGCCGTCATGACATCCAACAGCAAAGCCCAAGGGCGCTACAGCAAACTCGATTTCATTTACATCGCAAAAGACAACGAATACCTGTGCCCCGCCGAGCGGCGTCTACCCTACCGTAGCTCCATGGTGGAGAACGGTATGAAAATCAACGCCTATTGGACATCAGCCTGCAAAAGTTGTCCGCAAAAGGCGAAGTGCACCACTGGCAAAGAGCGACGGGTTAAGCGGAATGGCACTTACTTTGGCT
>DFWY01000070.1 GCA_002381615.1 Polaromonas sp. UBA4122
GCGGTCGGCAGTTGCCATTTGCCATTTGCCGCCCAATGCGATGGGAAAGTCTTACCGCGCCTCACACACACAAATTCAGACTCTCCCTGGCCGTGCCGCAGCGGTTCTCAAACGTGATTTATAGAAGTGCCCTAGTGTTTGCCGCCGGGCATACAGCGAACGCAGCGAAGCGATCGTGGGAGCACGCACATCAAGCGCTTCACCAACATATTGCAGCGATGCTCTGGGTAAGGTCGTAAACCGGTCCAACGCACGGCACGAGGCCCGCAAAAAAAGCAGTAGTACCGCGCGGCACTGGCCCGACGGTCCGATCGAAATCGCGCATGCAGTGCAGTAACGTCCGTTGAAGAAAGATGGAAGTACTGCTGGACATCGAAGTCGGACAAACGGCTCGGAAGGCTGTCAACAGCTACAAACCGAAGTTCATCACTGGACATGGGAAACCATCGAATCGGGATGATTTTCAGACTTTACATGAACTGCCGACAGCCCGGGGAGCCGCATGGAATCTAGGTTTTCAACGTAATCGTGTCAATCTGCACCGAAAGTACGATTAGCCCGAATAGCGGTTGCTTGAGCCACTGGGCACCGCTGCACAGGCGCTCGATAGCGCAGCCTTGCGCTCTTGCAGGGTCAGCGCCCGGCGCTTTAACGGTTGCGGCTTTTCATGGCGCGTTCAACCTCGCGCTTGCCTTCGCGGTCTTTGATGGTGTCGCGCTTGTCATGCTCGCCCTTGCCCTTGGCCAGACCGATCTCGCACTTCACCCGGCCCGCCTTCCAGTGCATGTTCAGCGGCACCAGCGTGAAGCCCTTTTGCTCGACCTTGCCCATGAGCCGGCGGATCTCGTCCTTGTGCATGAGCAGCTTCTTTGTGCGCACGGAATCAGGGCGGACATGGGTTGAGGCGGTACCCAGGGGATTGATCTGGCAACCGATGATGAAGAGCTCGCCGCCGCGGATCACCACGTAGCCATCGGTGAGTTGCACCTTACCTTCGCGCACGGATTTCACTTCCCAGCCTTCGAGCACCATACCTGCCTCAAAGCGTTCTTCAATGTGGTAATTGAAGACAGCTTTTTTGTTGTCGGCAATGCGTACAGCAGCTAGTGCGGCCTTGGTGGCGGCTTTTCCGGATGATGCCGCAGCAGGTTTTTTGGAGGAGGATGCTTCTTTGGTGGCCATAGTTAAAAGGTAGGGGCGGCATCGGCTAATACAATTAGCGCCCAACCGCTGATTGTATGAAAACCGTTAACAAGTCCGTTCTAATTTGGTACAGCGCAGCTGAAATGTTTGCATTGGTCACCGACGTTGCCAGCTACCCCCAGTTTTTACCCTGGTGCAACCGGGCTTCGGTACTTGAGGAAAATGCGCACGGCATGACTGCCAAGGTCGGCATTTCCATCGCTGGCCTCAGGCAAAGCTTCACGACCCGCAACGTGCATGAAAAAGACCGCAAGGTCAGCCTGCAGCTGGTAAAGGGCCCTTTTTCGAAGCTGGACGGCCAATGGGACTTTCATCCACTGGGCGACGGAACCCAGCGTGCCTGCAAAGTTGAGCTCACTTTGCGTTATGACTTCGACAATGCCGCGCTGGCCGCGCTGGTAGGCCCTGTGTTTGACAAGATTGCAGGCAGTCTGGTGGATGCCTTCGTCAAACGGGCTTCCCAAGTCTATGGCGAGGCCTGAAGGTATGAGGGAAGGACAGGCTTGAAAATATCCCTTGTTTACTCACCGGCACCCCGGCAGGTTCGCGAATGGGCACTTGAGCTTGCCGAAGGCACCACCGTAGCGCAGGCGCTTGCGGTGTGCCGCGTTTTCGAAGCATTTCCGGAGTTGCAGGCGGCCCGCATGGCCATTGGCATCTGGGGCCGGAAAACCAGTCTGGGGCACAGGCTGCACGACAGGGACCGGGTGGAAATCTACCGTGGCTTGCGGGTAGACCCCAAAGTGGCGCGTCGCGAGCGGTTTAACGGTCAAGGCGTAAAAAGGGCCGGGCTGTTCGCCAAGACCCGGGCTGGGGCCAAAGCAGGCTATTGATGCCGTCTAGAACTATCCGTATCGCAGAAGTACCGACGACATTTCCTGCCACGGCCATTTTTTCGCCGACTTGTTATTTGCAGTCGCTGTCTGCAATGCCCTGAAGGCGTTTCGTCTCTGCTGCGCGAGCGTTGTCATCCATGACCTCGCGTTCACCTTTGGCGTTGGTCACAGAAATCCGGAGACCTGATTGAAAATTGACCAGCCCTCCTTTGGCGTGTTCACAATTGTCGGCCCTGGCCTTTGCTACGTTTTCTTCTTCGGCCTTCTTTTTAGCGGCTTCTACTTCTTCAGCCTGTTTTTTCCTGGCTTCAAGTTGTGCGTCCTTGCCCGACAGCTTTGGGGCGTTGCCCTTGCCAGCCGCGGCAGAAGCTGCTGCGGTAGGGGACGCAGCCGTGCTTGCGCTGGCGGGCACCGCTGCCACTTGATGACTGCCGGGGCGTTTCAGGATGTTTTTTTCCTGAATTTCGGCAGGTGGCGAGCGGTCGCTGAAGACGTTGCGACCGTCCTTGTCAATCCATTGCCACTGGGCCAATGCGGTCAGCGCAAATGACCCGCCGAGGGCGGCCAAAATAAGGGTTTTTAAAGCACGTTTGGCGTTCATTTGTCGAGTGTAGCGCTGTGCGGTGCAGTTTTTGTGTGTATCTTCAGCCTGAGCAGAAAATTGTGCGCCAGAGCTAACGCTGGCGGGCTCAAGGGCAAGGGTACAATCGCGTTTTTGGAGCTTTCCCTATGCGCCTACTCGGCAAAGCGCTCACCTTCGATGACGTATTGTTGGTGCCAGCATTCTCCCAAGTCCTTCCCAAGGACGCCTTGCTTTCCACCCAGTTCTCCCGCAATATCCGCTTGAACCTGCCGCTCGTTTCGGCGGCCATGGACACAGTGACCGAAGCCCGGCTGGCCATTGCCATCGCCCAGGAGGGCGGCATTGGCATCGTGCATAAAAATCTGACACCCCAGCAGCAGGCGGCCGAGGTGGCCAGAGTCAAACGCTATGAAAGCGGCGTGCTGCGCGACCCGGTCGTGATCACCCCGACACACACGGTGCGGCAGGTCATGGCTCTGAGCGAACAGCTTGGCATTTCCGGTTTCCCGGTGATTGACGGCGGCAAGGTTGTCGGCATCGTGTCCGGGCGCGACATGCGCTTTGAGACCCGCATGGATCTGCCGGTCAGCAACATCATGACGCCACGTGAGCGCCTGATCACCATGCCCGAAACCGCGTCTCTGGCGGATGCCAAGGCGCTGCTGAACAAGCACCGGCTGGAGCGGGTGTTGCTGATTAATAGCGATTTCGAGCTCAAGGGCCTGATCACCGTCAAGGACATCCTCAAACAGACCAGCTTTCCCAACGCTGCGCGCGACGCGCGTGGCCAGTTGCGCGTGGGCGCGGCCGTCGGCGTGGGCGTCGGTACCGAAGAACGTGTCGAAGCCCTGGTCAATGCCGGTGTCGATGCCATCGTGGTGGACACCGCGCACGGGCACAGCAAAGGTGTGATCGACCGCGTACGCTGGGTCAAGCAGAATTACCCCCAAATCGATGTGATTGGCGGCAATATCGCTACCAGCGCGGCGGCGCTGGCACTGGTCGAAGCCGGTGCAGACGGCGTCAAAGTGGGTATTGGCCCTGGCAGCATTTGCACCACCCGCATCGTCGCAGGTGTCGGTGTGCCGCAGATCATGGCAATCGACAGCGTAGCAACAGCATTGCGCGGCAGCGGCGTCCCTCTAATTGCCGATGGCGGCGTCCGCTACAGCGGCGACATCGCCAAGGCCATCGCCGCCGGTGCCAGCTCCGTGATGATGGGCGGCATGTTTGCAGGCACCGAAGAAGCACCGGGCGAGGTCATTCTGTACCAGGGCCGGAGCTACAAGAGCTACCGCGGCATGGGTAGCATCGGTGCCATGCAGCAAGGCAGCGCCGATCGCTACTTCCAGGAATCGAGCACTGGCAACGCCAATGCTGACAAATTGGTCCCTGAAGGCATCGAAGGCCGTGTGCCCTACAAAGGCTCAATGATTACCCTCATTTTCCAGATGGCCGGCGGTTTACGGGCCAGCATGGGCTACTGCGGGTGCGCCACCATTGAAGACATGCACAACAAAGCCGAGTTTGTCGAGATCACGACCGCCGGCATCCGTGAGAGCCATGTTCATGACGTGCAGATCACCACCGAAGCGCCGAACTACCGGGCTGATTGAATGACCCACACGCTTGTCACTTCGTGTAATGCGCTGCCCCCCGAGGGGGCTGGCCTTGCTTGGGGCGGCCCGGCGCAGCGGCCCTGAGCCAACTAACTCCATGTCCCATCAGAAAATTCTCATCCTTGATTTCGGCTCCCAGGTCACCCAGCTGATTGCCCGCCGCGTACGCGAAGCCCATGTTTTTTGTGAAGTCCATCCCTGCGATGTGACCGACGACTGGGTTCGTGACTATGCCAAAGACGGCAAGCTCAAAGGCGTAATTCTTTCAGGCAGCCATGCCAGCCTGTGGGAAGACGAAACGCTTCGCGCGCCGCAAGCGGTGTTTGAACTGGGCGTTCCGGTGCTGGGCATCTGCTTTGGCATGTACGCCATTGCCGCGGCCTTGGGCGGCAAGGTCGAAGGCGGGCATAAGCGGGAATTTGGCTATGCCGAAGTGCGTGCCCGCGGCCACACGAAACTGTTCGATGGCATTCAGGATTACGTCACACCGGAAGGCCACGGCATGCTCCATGTCTGGATGAGCCATGGCGACAACGTGACCGAGATGCCGCCCGGCTTCAAGGTCATGGCCTCCACCGATTCCTGTCCGATTGCGGGCATGGCCGACGAAGAACGCAAATACTATGCGGTGCAGTTTCACCCCGAAGTCACGCACACCCTCCAGGGCAAGGCCATTCTGGAGCGTTTCGTGCTCGACATCTGCGGTGCTCGTGCTGACTGGGTTATGGGCGACTACATCAACGAAGCGGTCGAGAAAATTCGCCAGCAAGTCGGCGACGAGGAAGTCATTCTCGGGCTGTCGGGCGGCGTGGATTCATCAGTCGCCGCGGCGCTGATTCACCGCGCCATTGGCGACCAGCTCACCTGCGTCTTTGTCGACCATGGTCTATTGCGCCTGAACGAAGGCGACATGGTAATGGAGATGTTTGTTGGCAAGTTGCACGCCAAAGTCATCCGCGTCGATGCCGCCGACCAGTTTCTCGGCCACCTCACCGGTGTGAGTGACCCAGAGGCCAAGCGCAAGATCATTGGCCGTGAGTTTGTCGAAGTGTTCAAGGCCGAGGCGGCCAAGCTCAAAGCTGCGAACGCTTGCTCCAAAGGCGCCAAGTGGCTGGCGCAAGGCACGATTTACCCCGACGTGATCGAGTCGGGTGGCGCTAAAAGCAAAAAAGCCGTCAGCATAAAAAGCCACCATAACGTCGGTGGCCTGCCCGAGCAACTGGGTCTGAAGCTGCTGGAACCTTTGCGTGAGCTGTTCAAGGATGAAGTCCGTGAACTGGGTGTAGCGCTCGGCCTGCCACATGATATGGTCTACCGCCACCCTTTCCCCGGGCCGGGCCTGGGGGTGAGGATTCTGGGCGAAGTCAAAAAAGAATACGCCGATCTGCTGCGCCGGGCCGATGCCATCTTCATCGAAGAATTGCGCAACTTCAAGGATGCCGAAACAGGCAAGACCTGGTACGACCTGACCAGCCAGGCGTTCACGGTGTTTTTGCCAGTGAAAAGCGTGGGCGTGATGGGCGATGGCCGCACCTATGAGTACGTGGTCGCCCTGCGCGCGGTGCAAACCAGTGATTTCATGACGGCCGACTGGGCTGAACTGCCGTACGCGCTGCTAAAAAAAGTCTCAGGCCGCATCATCAACGAAGTGCGCGGTATCAACCGTGTGACTTATGACGTGAGCAGCAAACCGCCGGCGACGATTGAGTGGGAATAAGCGGGATTCGTCTAGGTGAGGGACTGCGATCTCATGTTCATGGGTGAAGATGGTTCGTTGACTCCGGGGTTTTGAGCAGCGTTGCTTTTTTGCAGCCTGATATTTGTGTTTTTGGCCTATGCTCTAAACCATGTACCTGCCTCTACAATTCAAAGGTGATCGCGCGCAGGCCGCGGCGCTGGTCAAAGACCATCCATTTGCCAGCCTGATCAGCGTGGACGATTCGGGTCTTCCTTTCGTGACGCATCTGCCGCTGCATCTGGAAGAACGTCCGCAGGCAGGCTCAGGACAGGCTCAGCTGGTGCTGCTAGGCCATGTTGCCAAGCCCAATCCCCATTGGCGCTATCTGCGGGCCAGGCCGCAGGCCGTGGTGACTTTTCTTGGGCCCCATGCGTATTTATCGCCCAAGGTCTATCCTGACCTGGCGCGGGTGCCGACCTGGAATTACCTGGCCGTGCATTGCACCGTGCAAGCCACGTTGATTGAAGACCCGCTGGCCAAAGACCGCCTGCTGAAAAAACTGATAGCGGACCACGAGCCTCCTTATGCCGAACAGTGGCGAGGTTTGGGCGAAGAGTTTGCCCACAAAATGCTGGCAGGCATCGTCGCGTTTGAGTTGCAGGTGACTGACTTGCAGTGCAAGGTCAAAATCAACCAGCACAGGCCCGAGGCGCATGCTGCCATGAGGGCGATATATGCTGCTGGCAATGAAAATGAGCAGTCCCTGGCCCACTGGATGGACCGTTTGAGTTTGAATTCTGCTTCGAACAACGGTCAGGAGACCTAAGATGCGCGCTATTTTCGGAGTTCTGAGCCTGTTGATCGTGCTGGTTGTGGTCGGCGTGCTGGCGAAAAAGCAGTTGGGCGCTTTGTCGGCTGCGCCCGTTCATATCCAGATGCCGACTTCGGCTGATTCAGAGGTCACTCTACCAGCCGCTTCCCCGGGCGCCACACCTCAAGCGCAAAGCCAGCAGCTACAACAGCAGATCAAGCAGTCGGTGGAAAGCACGATGCAGCAGGCTCGGCCGATGCCTGATGACAAATAAAGTAGTGAAAAGTGCCTTTGGCCTAAGCGGTACGGGCGTGACCAGCTATCAAAATCGTAGTCTCTATGCGTGATGTCACGTTCATGCAATTTGCCCTTGTGCAGGCCCGTGAAGCCGCTGCCGCAGGGGAAGTCCCGGTGGGCGCGGTGGTGGTGCGGCGGGGTCAGGTCATTGCCACCGGCCGCAACGCGCCGATTGACGGGCACGACCCGACGGCCCACGCCGAGATCGTGGCCCTGCGCGCCGCAGCGCAAGCCCTGGACAACTACCGGCTCGATGAGTGCGAACTGTTTGTCACGCTGGAGCCTTGTGCCATGTGCAGCGGTGCCATGCTGCAGGCCCGGCTAAAGCGCGTGGTGTTTGGCGCGCTTGATCCCAAGACCGGCGCTGCCGGCTCGGTCATCAACCTGTTTGCACAAGAGCAGCTAAACCACCAGACCCAACTGCAGGGCGGGGTGCTGGCCGCGGAAAGCGGTGCGCTGCTGCAAGACTTCTTTCGCCAGCGCCGTGCCGACCAGCGCGAGACGTCCAGGTTGAGCCATCCGCTTCGCGACGATGCGCTACGCACGCTAGACGCCGCTTTCGAGGGCCTGGCAGGCTATCCGTGGCAACCTCGCTACATCAGCGATTTGCCGGCATTGGCGGGTCTGCGCATGCATTACCTGGACGAACTGGAGGAGGGCAGCGGTCAGTGCCTGACGTATCTATGCCTGCATGGCTGCCCGACCTGGAGCTACCTGTACCGCAAAATGATCCCGGCCTTTCTGCAGGCCGGACACCGGGTGGTGGCCCCCGACCTGATCGGTTTTGGCAAAAGCGACAAACCCAAGAAAGACAGCGTTCATACCTTCAGCACCCACCGTCAGATGCTGCTCGAACTGGTTGAAAAGCTGGACTTGCAGAACATCGTTCTGGTCGTCCAGGATTGGGGCGGTTTGCTCGGCCTCACGCTGCCCATGGCCGCGCCGCA
Organism: Polaromonas sp. UBA4122; assembly: GCA_002381615.1. GTDB lineage: Bacteria > Pseudomonadota > Gammaproteobacteria > Burkholderiales > Burkholderiaceae_C > Polaromonas. The sequence goes on from DFWY01000070.1 coordinate 7,975, forward strand.
GCGCTACAAGGGCCTGCTGGTCATGAACACCCTGCTGGCTTGCGGTGATGCACCACTGCCCCCCGGCTTTTTAGCCTGGCGAGAGATGTGTGCCAAAAATCCGGAATTCGATGTGGCGCGCCTGTTGGCCCGTGGCAACCCGCAGATGAGCGATGAAGAATGTGCGGCCTACAGCGCTCCGTTTCCCGACAAGGGCCACCGCGCTGCATTGCGCGCATTTCCACGCAGGGTTCCTGAATTCAGGGACTCCGATGGTGCAGCGGTGTCGCGGCAGGCGCGCGAGTTCTGGCAAAGGCAATGGACCGGGCAGACCTTGATGGCCGTCGGCACCGCAGACTCGGTGCTCGGTCTGCCCGTCATGCAGGCGTTGCGGGACTGCATCCGTGGGGCCGAAATCGGCCCGCTGATGCTACTGCCCCAGGCAGGCCACTTCGTGCCGGAGCATGGCGCAGCCATCGCAGCCGAAGCGGTGCATTTTTTTTCGATAAAAGGTCATGGCGTGCGCCTTACATGAAGACAACATGTTTAACCTGATGCTGTTTGATGAAGTGTTGCAGACCCGCGAAGACGTTGTGTTGCGCATTGTCGGGCCGCGCTAAATTAAACCAGTCCGGCTCGTCTTTTAAATAGGGGCAATGGGATACTCTGACCCGTGAAAAAACATATTTACATCTACTCACCCTCCAGCGCAGTGCGCGACAAAGCCAGCTTCAAACGTGGGGTGAAGCGCCTCCAAGCCTTGGGCCACGAGGTCGAAATTGACGAAGCCGCGCTGGCGAGTCACCAGCGTTTTGCCGGCGACGACGAAACCCGGCTTGCGGCCGTCCACCGTGCGGCTGCCAGTGGCGCCGATGTGGCCCTTATTTCGCGCGGCGGTTACGGCCTCACGCGCATCCTGCCGGGTATCAACTACAAAGCTGTGGCCAAGGCCATTGCCAAGGGAACCCAGTTTGTTGGCTTGAGCGACTTCACGGCGTTTCAAACGGCCGTGCTGGCCAAAACCGGCGCGGTGACTTGGGCGGGCCCTGCGCTGGGCGAAGACTTCGGCACCCAGGCCGCCCCAGACGACATCATGGAGGCCTGTTTTGGCGACCTGATCACAGGGCAGGGCGAGGGCACCGGTTGGCAGCTACCCAAGAATGCTATTAATTCAATAGCTGACAGTGCAGGTGTATCGGGCGGTACGGGGACATTTAGCATTAGAGATGCAGTGCTGTGGGGCGGCAACCTGGCGATGTTGTCGTCGCTGGTGGGAACGCCCTATCTGCCCGTCATCAAAGGCGGAATTTTGTTTATTGAAGATGTCGGCGAGCACCCTTACCGGGTGGAACGCATGCTCACGCAACTGCTGCATGCGGGAGTGCTGGCACAGCAAAAGGCCATCATTTTCGGGCAGTTCAGTAATTACAAGCTGGTGCCGCACGACAAGGGCTTCAAATTGACTACGGTGGTGGCCTGGCTGCAGAGCCAGATCAAGACGCGCGTGCTGACCGGACTACCGTTTGGCCATGTGGCCACCAAAGTGCTGCTGCCCGTAGGCTGCAAAACTACCCTGGCCGTGGAGGGCAGGGATGCATTCTTACTGTGGGGCCATCAGCATTAGCTGCCTTTGGGGTAGATGCGCAGCCAAAAATCAACCAGTACGAAGCTGATTGATTTATCTGTTTGATTGAGCTGCTTGAGGGATCAGGTGGTGAGCGAGCTCGGCCTTGAACTCAGGCCGCGTGGTAGCAGCCCCTCGAATTTGTCAGTGATGCGGCCGACTTTTTCGCGTGCGATGATTTCTCCGTGCACGGCCGCTAGTACGGCCATGACATCACCTCGTGCATACCACAGGCCCTGGGCATCCTGGGCATAGCGCACATGCCGGGCGACCTTTGGGTAGTGTTTTTCACCAAATTCCCCAAGCTCATCGAGAATGAATTGGCGAATGTCTTCGGTGCGGTCTTCGAGCATGGAAGATGTGATATCACCCGAGCCCAACAAGGCCATGAAACTGCTTTTCAAAGTGGTTTTTAACCAGTGCATGGAATAAAAATTTTCTGCCGGATTTTCTACCGGCGTAGCGGTGGAAGGTCAGCTATGGTGTATTTGTAGATACTCATACATCACGATTTCTTTTAACGTGAAATTCAGGGTTGACCCATATTTCATGATCAGGGGTGCGACATCCTCAACTCATGAAAGTTAGATTAAGACTCACGGGAGTCCGGCGCAACCGGTTTTACGTAAATTGGTTAACTAAAAACAACAAATAAATCAAAGATTTAGTAACTAAATGTCAAGTTGATTCTAGTTTTGAATGCTGTTTAAAATTTTTTATCCAAATTAACCAAGCTTGCTAATAGAAAAGTAACCCCGAACCAGCCTCTTGCCCATTACCCATTGCCTTTCTTTCACTTCACTGCTTGCCGACCGGCGCTGAGACCGACATGACCGCTCCCATGACTGCTTGTCCCGCGCATTACATCAATAGTCCAATGGGTCAAAGCCCCGTCTTCTGAAACACTGCCGGTCAACGACGCCAGCACGGAAACCCTGATGCCGACGGTGCGTCTGGCATGGTTGCTGAAGCCGAAGCTGCCGTGCTGGCGGGCCCACGCTGCGTTTCCCCCGCGTCAGAATTGTGTATGGCTGGCTGCACTCCTTATCGCGCTGGCCTGTGCTGGCGCCTTAGCGCTGCTTGCGCTCAAGCCTTTGCTGACGGGTGAACTTCCGGCGTTCGGCACGGGAAACCCGAGGGGTTGGCGCTGGGGATGCTGACAGGTTCGCCAGCTGCGAGGCGCTGAAAAGTTGTTTTGGATGGCTTTTCAGGGTCCGGTGTTGCCGGTAAACGGACAGCGCCGTCAGGCTCAGGCCCGGCTTGACCGGCTCTGATATCGGCAGCAGCGGCTGGGATGACTCCCCGCAGGTATCCATTTTTAAGTTTCCTTTTCAGTTTCAGTTTCAGTTTCACCGCCATTGATAACTTTGATGATCATCTGAATGACGAACCCCAAAGCCCACGCGCCGACGATAGAAGCGCACAGAGTTAACGCCGTTGCAGAGTCCATGCTCAGCAAAGGCGAATCAAGTTGAATCACAACGGTGCACGGAGACACCGAACATGTGACGTAGGTATCAGCCATTAAGGAAGTTAGGCCGCAGCAGCAGCCGGAGCCGAACGAAGCACACCCGGCAGCGCCCGTTTATCCGCCAGAGTCAGCCCCTGCAAAATCCCGCCCTCCCGCGTTTTCATGGTGTCGCCGAAGTTTTCCCGGCCAGACCATGGCAGGCCGTCAGCGTCCATGAACCGCTGGCCGGCTGGCTGTTTCATGGAGTCACGAGCCAGATAGAAGGCCGCCAGCGCGTGGGGCGGCACACGTCCTCAGGGGTTATCCAGTCCCAGCAGTCTTGAACGCGTATCTCAGGTCTGAAAATTTGCGGTGTATGACTCATGCTGCACCCCCGACCAGATCAGAGCTTGCGGGATGCCCGTTCAAGCCGGGTAATCTCCCGGCGTTGCTGCTTGGAGAGCTTTTGAATGCCTGCTTGGGCAGGTGCAGACGGTGCGGCAGATAAGCCCGGTTCAGCCACGAATCGGCCAGCAGCGGCAGGCTCTGGCCCGGCTTGGCCGGGACTGTCAGGGCTTGGAGCGGCTCTGCTGGCGTCCCGAAGATAGGCATCGAGGGCAACGCAGAGCAGGGCGTTAAGGCTGATTCCAAGACGCTCACAGCGGGCGCGGGCGTCAGCATCGAGGGCAGGGGGAAGTCTGAGATTGTAGGCCATGGTTCCATTATGACCCCATTGTGACCCCTCCTATCTATGTTGTCCGTTGCACTTGTTGATACTGAGACAAGCCCGGGGATCGAAGCCGAGTCCGCTGCGCGGCCTTCGGCCCTGATCCCCCTTGGTGTTGCAGCGCCAAGTTGCGACATTCTGACAAGCTGGAGTTCACGGTACAGCTCGCCGAAACTGTGGGCTTGGCGAACCAGCAGCGACCACCACGAGCCATCCTTGCCGGAGATCGTCCGGCCCTCAGGAGTCACCAGCTGGCCCCGGCTGAAGTGCCAACCGCTCCAAGCTTGGCCCGGCAGCTCCATGTAGCGCAGCAGCCGCAGCAGCTTGTAGGCCGCATATGGCACTTCATGGCGACCGCTCAGCCAGTTTTGTAAGGTGCGCAGCGAGACGTGCAGAAGCTGCGCGGCGTCGGGGTGCGGCAGGCCCAACTCGGCAAGCATGGCCCGGAAGCGCAAGGCATGCTCCATGCGGTCTGCGCGGCATTGGCGGGTCTTTTTACCCTTGGCTTTGATATTCCACGATGTATAGAACTGCAAGTAGTTGATTTCATTGGGAAATTCTTTCATTCGTGCATAAATGGGAGGGGTCCTGCGTTCCTGCGGAGCCGCCTGATGCGGGTTCCGGTCTTTCATGGCGTGTGGATTCGCCTGGTGGAGTTCGGGCAGCGTGCCCCACGTCAGGGGCCAACCCTGCAGGATTGGCTGTGGTGTGCGATCTGCTCAAAGCGGGTTCAGTTTCGCTTCGCTTCCATGGGGGCGTGCCCCCATACCCCGACAGGAGCGTTTCGAGCGCTTCGGAGGCTTCCCGGATCGACTCGACCTGATCCCGGAACACATGGACCCATGGCGGAGCGTTTTCGCCGCCAGCCTCATCAAGGGACTGACCGATGGTGTCCGCCAGGACAAGTCGCCGGTTCAGCAGGTTGACCGCTTCGAAGATGGCGCTCATGCCCGCACCTCCTGTTTTCCACCATGTGAAACTTTAGCCTTCAGGCTCTGGCCTGCCCACTTTTTGGTTTCTCCAATGACAGACGGGTTTTTTGACGCGCCGGTATCCGCTAATTTGCTAAAGTGTTCTATAAATAAATTAGGGCGGGGCGCCTGCGGCGCCCGCCCGACTGCGTCGGACGGGACGGCCTCGACGCTCCCGCTCAGGGGACGCTTACGCATCCCCGACGCGGGCGCGTCAGACCTCCCACCCGCCAGAAGGAGGTTTTCCAGTTTGCGGTTGCGGTCATACAGTTCAGTGAACAGCGCCGCCTTGCGCACCAGCAAACCCCACCAGTTTGAGTCGTGCGGGTCAAAGCCGTAACCCTCAGGCGTCCACAGCTTGCCACTGTGCATGTGCCAGCCCGCCCAAGCATCGCCGGGCAGCTCATACCGCGCCAGAATCCGCAGCAGCCGGTACGAGGCATACGGCACGGCGGTTTTCCCGGCAAACCAGTACCGCACGGTGCGCGGCGTGACGTGAAGAAGTTTCCCGACCGCATCGACATTCAGGCCCGCATCCATGCACAGCAGTTTGAAGCGGGCGTTAAGCTGGGCGCGGGTTTTCGGGGTGTTGCGGTCCTTCTTCACCGCTCCAGTGTATGTTCCACGATGTATATTATGTTAAATAATATGTTGCCTCGAATCAATGCACTTGCGCAGGTATCGGCGTTCACACAACTAAAGTTGTAACTATATTTCAATTAAAGTTGTAACTACTCGCCTCAAGCTCGACATCCGGCGAAGTAAATCAGACTTCGGTTAAAAGACGGTCAGACCCACTGTGTGACGGTTGACCAGTGTCTTAAATAAATGCGGCTGTACCACTATAAAGCCGCGTTTGACGCTGATTTACGGACCTTGGGGATTAACTTCCAGAAGTTTGTCAATTAGGACATCTTGTCCACAAGTAGTAAACAGATGCTGATCTCTAGAGGTAGCGCGCCGCAGCAGGTAAAAAACCAGCGCAGGCCGCATGAACATTCATTTCACACTTTGGATCCCGCACGGAAAATGGTGTGCCCGGAGTTTCGTAGGAACATCTATCCACAGAAAATAAAACACTACCAGTAGTGGGTTGTATTCATCGCGAACACTGTATATAGTGTGTAAGCATTAGTTGTCAAACCCAACTATTGCAAGATCAAAACGACAGAAGCCAAGGCGGGAACCTTGGCTTCTGCGCCCAAACTGCTTACAGCTCGGGAAGGGTCAGATCAAAAAAAGATCAACTGACAATCGAACTTTTTAACACGATTTGAGATTGGTTAGCTGTTTCACAGAGTATTTTTTACTTAGGGCTGCGCCCGGAAAAAACAGATGGCTACCAACATTCAAATTCAATTTATCCATAAGATTCCTCGCCAAGACCGGTATCACGCCATACAAGAAGTAGGCGGTGTCTACAACGGCAAAAACTGGAGAATACCATTACATGCGGCTATCACGCATGCTCAAAGCAATGAATGGAAATTTTTCGCTGCAGCGGGTGGGCAACAGGCCTGGGTAGAAGTTGCAAAAAGTCCGTCTGGAAGCCAATATTTGAAAACTGAGCGTGACACCACGACCGTGGATAACTTGCTCAGCTTGCCGGAATTTCCAGCATATTTTCCGGTATGAGAGTAGTGGTCCCCAAACAAGAGCAACTTTTGAGTCGAACCAAACCACGGGTATTCCAGATTCTCTCCCTTAGTGGCGGCGGATATCGCGGCTTGCATGTGGCACAGATACTGGAAATCATCGAAAGCCAGATCAACGGCCAGGTTGCGGATCACTTCGATTTGATCGCAGGTACGTCGATCGGCGGAATTATCGCCTTAGGTCTGGCGGCCCGCATACCAGCGGCCGACATTCGTAAAACGCTGGAAGAATTGGGCCCCATGCTTTTCCCCAAGGCGCCGCCTACGTTCATCGCGGTACGCCGGCTGCTCGCATGCAAGGGCATGTGGCGAAAGGCGCTCCACGGCTTCAAACATCGCGCGGCACTTGCCGAGGAAGGCGGCTATGCCGAATCAGCTTGGTATACGCCGGAGCCGCTGGCCAGGACGCTTGCGTCGGAACAATATTTTGGCGACCGCACAATGCGCGATCTGAAGCATCCAGTGATCATCCCGGCCGTCAATTACAGCTCAGGTGGGCCAAAATTCTTCAAGACGGACCACAGCCCTCAACTGACGTTTGACCGTGACCTGATGATCCGTGATGTGGCTTTAGGCACATCTGCTGCGCCGATTTACTTCCCTGTCCACAAGATCGACGATCAGCGCATCGTTGACGGCGGGCTGATTGCGAACGATCCCACACAGGTGGCGGTACATGAAGCAATGATGTTCTTTGGTGTCCGCCCTGCTCTCTATGGCGACGCCACTCCGGGATGCGACGATTTGAAGGTGTTATCCATCGGCACTTTGTCTCCCAGGCACTTCGCCGATGCAAGCCGCCCTCTTAACCAAGGTCTTATCGGGTGGGGGACGGGGGCCTTTGACTTGGCCATGTCTGCGCAGGAGGCCATGGCAGCCTACATGATCGACAAGCACATGCTTCCTGGGAAGGTCATCCGGCTGCCCTCCATTGATGCACGCCCAGAGAGTGCGCCGGGCTTGGCGGATGTCACCCCTATATCGTCCGAAATCCTTCGGTCTTCAGCACGAAATCTCGCGCAGAACGCGTTCGGCGAAGCGCCGTTTCGTGCACTCTTCAGTCACCGCGCGCGTACCCTCGACGAGGTCCGCGCCAATATCACTTCTTTCTAAAAAGGCTTGATCATGGAAACCGCAATTAACTACCACGCACTTTTTCAGAACGCCACGGATAAGGCGTTTATAAGCCGTCTGGAATTGGACGCCGCCACTGCCCGTATGCTCAAAGAAGCCGTGACCAAGGTTGAGAGCACGCTGCGGCCCCTGCTCAAGAAGCTTGCCGAGAGTAATGGCTTGAAATGGCCGCTGTCAGAGCCACAATTCCGACCCCAGGGCTCCAGCGTATATAAGACCCAAAATGCCCCAGCACACGTACCCGATCAGCAGGTCGATGTCGATCATGGCGTCTATATCGCGGCGGCATTTTTTGAGGCGACTTCACTTATGGGTAACCTGCTTGGTGCTCCAAAGAAAAGTCTACCCGCCGCAACACTTGCCAAAGCCTATTTTGAACTAGTGGATAAGGCGCTAAGAAGCCTTTGCAACAAAGAAGGTTGGCGCTACGCAGAGGGCGAAACCAAAAAAGATACCTGCTGCCGGATTGACCTAAGCCCTAAAGGAGTGCACGCGCACATTGATGTTCCGTTGTATGCGGCCCCGAACGAGCAGTTCGAAAAGGTTGCTTTGAAGTTTCTGACAATGGATAGCGCTGTTTTTGCCGAGGCGAAGCGCGACATCTCTCCCGAAATTGACCGGGACGGTTGGGACGAATTGGAAGTCGTGGTGATGGCGACTCGCGAGGGCGAATGGAAGGAAAGTGATGTCCAGGTGACGATAAAGCACTTCAAGGATGCGATGGCTGCTTCGGGCCACCCGTTTGTGCTGCGCAAGCTTTGGCGCTACGTTAAGGCTTGGCGTGATCATGTCTGGAAAAAAGGCGGCGGACCCTCCTCCATTTTGCTGATGGAAGCAGTTCACCGCGTACTGGATGTCTCCCGTTCCGACGTGCGCGAACTGCTGGCCTCGAGCAGGGAAGACCACATACTGCAGTTCGTGTTTAACCACCTCCCCTTGCATTTGTCAGGCCCTGTCATGGTGAGGTGGGGTCGGGAAGCAGAAGACCTCAATGCAGGAACGCAAGAAGCGCGAATCCAATGGTGTGAGTACGCCAGGCATTGCGCTTCGAATCTCAGCCGTGCGGGCCAGGACGAGCGTATGACAGCCGATCAAGTCATCAGCTTGGTGCGTGAACGATTTGGTTCGCGTATCCCCAACGACTCCACCTTGGTTAAATCAAGTCGCCCCACTGCCGTGCCCTTCTTGGCAGCAATACCGAAGAGCCAACCGGATCCCCAAGCGCGGATTCATCGCACGACTGGCGCATGAAGGCCGAGGGCATGTTTAAGATGCAGGGCCGAGCCTGAGAGGCGACCATGAGCACAGTGGTTATGGAACAACTTGAGCGGGATCTAACGTCGCCAGGCTTTGTCCGTACCCAACGGCCAGCCTTCCTTGGAGCACTGAGTTCCGACGAGGTTCAGGGCGTACGTCAGGACTTGTGGTTCTTCGGGAACATCAAGGCAGCAAGAAGCGCGGTTCCGGCATATCTTTACGTTTCAGACCTCAGCTTTGTCATCCCTCCGGCTGTCCTTATCCCTGAACGCCCAGCCTGGCTCGCTGGGTGGAGGCCTCACCTCCGGGAATGGGGCTCTACAGGCGTAGAGGAGCTATGCTTTAGCGATCATGAGAAATTTCAGCTGCTCGCACACGCGCCGGGGCCTGCACTCCTCCGAGTGATTGAAGATGCCCGACAAACGCTAGACCGAATTGCCGAACCTGCCAGCGTAGTAGAAGACAGTAAGCGGGAGCTGCACAGGCTGTGGCAACCTGCCCACGCTGCGGCTGAGGCTGAGGTTTACCTGGATGCCCCCTTCAGTGAGCATCCGGTTCATTGCAAGTCGCTTTTGTACACCAGTCCGGCAGGTGGCCCACAGCTTTTCGTGGGTCAGGATCCTTCAGCCTTGGCCAGAAAGCTTGGTGTGCAAAGCCAATTGATTGCCAGCCATGACGCGATGGTCTACCCGAGCCAGATCCACGAGAACCTATATTTGACCTCCATGGGCCCGCCCGGCAATCTGCTTGCCTTTGCCAACTGGCTCAAACAAGTATCTCCTGCGGCCTACGCCCTCTGGCATGCGCAGATGCAATCGTCCGCCCACTACCAATCAGGGGTGGCCTATCATTTTTTTGCCAGCGGCAGGCAGTTCCTCGGCTACTTCGTGGCGTTACCCAAAACTGCGCGCCGTGTACACAGCGCCAAGGAAATACGGGCCTTCCTCGGCACCAATGTTTACCAGGATCCCCTGCCCATCAAGCGCCTAAGTGCCCAGCGCATGGACGAAGACTACTTGGTGAGGCGTAACTTGGAGGCCGAGGTCCCTGACCTGCGCGGACTGCAAGTATTGCTGGTTGGGGCTGGCGCCATCGGTGGCTTCATCGCGCAAAACTTACTCCAACTCGGTGCTGGAGGAAGCCGTGCGCCGAAACGTGTGGTAGTCGAAACAGCGAAAATTCTCAAACAAGCGGGTAAAAAATCCGCCACGCGTAGCTTGGCACTGCTTGCTGAAAATAAGGGAATGCTGCACATTTGCGATCGTGACTTGTTGTCCGGAGGGAACGTGGGACGTCATGTACTCGGAACGCAAGATGTGGGGAAGCCGAAAGCGGATGCACTTTGCGCCCACCTAAAAAGGCTCAGGCCTGGTGTCTCCGTCCGTCCAATAGCTACGGGATTTCACACGCTTGAAGGCGAGCTGGAGCGCTATGACGTGATCATTGATGCGACCGGCTATGAAACATTCGGCCGGCACGTCTCAAAAACGGTGCGGGCAGCCGGCTGGCTCAGACCCCCACATTTTCTGCTGCACGTCTGGCTAGAAGGACGCGGCGGCGTAGTCCGCGGCCTGGCTCAGGATGATGCATCCTGCGCCTGCTATGACTGTATGTGGAGCTACACAGCAGGTACAGAACCGCGTCCACGTCATCCCGCCTACAGCGACGCGAAGTGGAATGCTCATGGAGACGATGGCTATGCCACCATGACGCCCTTTTCCGTGTCAGCGCCCATGGCGGCTGCGGCTCTAGCGACCGACGCTTTGATGTCTTGGCGAGCAGGCAACGCGGCACCGCGCTTTCGGTCCCGGAGTTCGGAAGGCAAAGGCATTCATCCCTCGGTAGCCAAAGACCTGTCACGAGCCAAGAGCTGCCCCGGATGCAGCGGCTAATCCTTGAAGTCGCCGACTTGCGCGTTGTCATTGACGGCCCGGCGCTCCTTACTTTCTCCGCACACCGGCAGGCTGGATCGTTAACGCGTGAAGCCTGCGGCATCGTAATGGGACGGGAGTGGGACGGCACCTTGGAGATTACTGAGGCGACGCCGCCGCAGAAGAGCGACCGTCGCCAGCGCACCGGCTATGTTCGAATGCCCGCGGGTCATTTGGCGCTTGCCAGGCAGCGATGGAAGGCCTCTGGAGGCCTGATTGGTTATCTCGGTGAATGGCATAGTCATCCTGAGGACGAGGCATATCCCTCTGGGCGAGACTTGCAATCGTCCCGCGATCTGGCACGGCGCAATGGGTGCAGGATTTTGTCTTTCATTATTGGTTTGCGCACCAGTTACGCGTACTGCAGGAATGGAGGGGTTGATCGGCGGCGCACGATTTGTGCTATTACCAGCAGCCGATCAACCTAATCTTTCAGAGAAATAGGCCGTTTCTTGCGCGATTGTGTGGATTGGTTTTTTCGCCCAGTTTCACCAACGAATCGGTTGAGTTGAGCCAATGCCGTACCAGTAGCGGCGCGTTCCTTGTCCAAAAGTTCGCGGAGCTCCGACGCACGCTCATTCGCCGAGACTAAAGCCTGCCGCGTAGATCTCAGCTCTGCCTCTGTGGAACTCAATCTGTCTTCAAGGGTTTTAGTCCTTGTTTCAAGGTCGATTCGGGTGACTTGATAGCGACGTTCCGTCTCTTCCACTGCGGCCTTGGCACGCTTGGCCGCCTGCCTTTCTCGATCTATTTCTTCCATCAATCGCCGCTCGCTGGCCGCAGCCCGCTCCTCCAGCCGGCGTCTCTCCTCGGCGTGGCGTTTGGCATCCTCGTCGCTTCGGCGCCGGTCTGCATCACGCTGTTTCTCTAAAGCAGTCAACCTAGAGCGGAGATCCGCGATTTCGCTGTCGCGCCGGACCAGCAGCGCATGAGAGTCGTCCAGGCGGGTGGCCAGGTCTGCGATTTGACTGCGGGCGACCTGCAGCGATTCATCAGCAGCGGCTCGCCGTTCCGTTAAAACTTGCTCTCGGCGTGCCAAATCGGCTTCCTGCATTTCGAGGGAGGTACGATCTTCGGCCAATGCATGCTGCGCCTGTTCCAGGGCCTGCACAGCTTGTTGCCGCGCCGATAGCAGGGCGGCCTCCCACAGCTTGGCCGTTGCCTGTCGCACTGGCGCCGGCAGATCCCCCGCCTCTTCCTTGGCACCGCTAACACCCAGGCGTGGACCCAAGGTGGCAAACCAGGCTTCCAGCATCGGACTCACGGTATTGGGTGAACCTCGGCCGATCTTTTGGCGAACGCGCTCGATGGTCGGCCGCAGGCCTTCTGCGATCAGCGCATCGGCTGCGGCCCACACATCCTCCTGCTGCACACCCCTCGTACTTTTCGATTGCATCGCCCTGCCCCATCGGTTATATTTACCAACGATAAGAGATTGTTATCGTGACTTATTATTAATCTACGTAATACATCATACATGCTATGTATGAAATTAATCAAATACTGACCTTGGCTTGATGAACATGCGCCTGCCCGTCCTGCAAAAAGTCCCTGCCCTGCAGCCCACCGAGCTCAGCGATGTCACGCAACGTGCCGTCGAGGAGCTGCTGCGCGAGGGCGAGTCGCACAACACCCTGGCCAGCTACCGTAGTGCTTTACGCTACTGGGCGGCCTGGTATGGAATTCGGTATGGCCGCCAGATCCAGCTACCGGTACCGACCGCTTGCGTGCTGCAGTTCATCGTCGACCATGCCGAGCGCACCACCGACAAAGGACTCGTGTCGGAGCTTCCGGCCGAGATTGACCAAGCCCTGGTCCAGGCTGGCTACAAAGGCAAGCCCGGCGCCTTGGCGCACAACACGCTGGTGCACCGGATCGCGGTGTTGTCCAAGGCGCACCAGATGCGCGAGTTTAAGAATCCCTGCCACGATCCCAAGGTACGCGAGCTACTGTCACGCACACGCAAGGCCTATGCCAAGCGCGGCGCCCTGCCCCAGAAAAAGGATGCCTTGACGAAAGATCCGCTGCAGGCGCTGCTGGCCACCTGCGACGATTCCCTGCGCGGCAAGCGCGACCGCGCCCTGCTGCTGTTTGCCTGGGCCAGCGGCGGGCGCCGGCGCTCAGAAGTAACGAACGCGGAACTCCAGTTCCTGAAGCGCGTCGGGCCGACCGATTTCATCTATACCCTGGCCTTCTCCAAGACCAATCAGTCCGGGGCGGAGCAGCCGGACAGTGGCAAGCCGGTGCTCGGTGCCGCGGGACTGGCACTGCATGATTGGCTGCAGGTCAGTGAAATCACTGAGGGAGCGATTTTCAGGCGCATCCGCAAGGGCGGGCATCTGGGAGAAGCGCTCTCCCCGGCGGCGGTGCGCACCATCGTCAAGGAGCGTTGTACCCTGGCGGGGGTTGAAGGCGATTTCTCGGCCCACTCCCTGCGCTCGGGCTTTGTGACCGAGGCCGGACGGCAGAACGTGTCACTGGCTGAGACCATGGGCATGACGGGGCACCACAGCGTGGCGACGGTGTTGGGCTATTTCCGCTCCGAGAGCACCTTAACCAGTCGTGCCGCACGGCTTTATGAATAAAACGGTTCCCCCATAAAAAAATTGTTGATGGGCTGGTCTCGACCAAGTCCCGACATTGGGGCCAGTTGCCCCATTGCAGTCATTGAGCCAACCGAATTTCCGATACCGGTCGTTCAGTCTGCCAAAGTGGAATATGACCTTTGTCGGCTGTTGTGTAGTGGTTGCTGCCGGTCGTGGGTAGCCACTGAACTCAATGTCTCGGCCGAGTACCGATCACTGATGCAAATGAGCGAAGTACTAGTGCTTGCTAAGGTCTTCCTCCAACCGACTCGCCTCCGGCACACCTAGGGCTACCAATTCCGCAACAACACGGTCAATGGCAGGCCTGGGGACGGCACTATGACCAACACTTTCTGGGCTCCGGGCGCGTATGGCTTCCATCACCAGGCACCAACGCCGGCCGACGCAGTGGTCGATCCATAGTTGTCGGAATTCCGGGAAGGCATCAATCCATGTGGTTGCGGCCGCGACGAGCACATCCACGTATTCGACCCTCGGAGCAACCTCCAACAAATTAAGCAGCACAAGGGCGACGACGAGGGATGGTCCAGCCTGGACCAATTTGCCCAACACGGGAAGAAACGGTCCGACCCGCTCCGCGCCCTTTTCATACAGATAGCATTTACTACCTTGCCCAAAATGATGGTCGTTGAAGAACAAGACTGCGATTGCCGGGCCAATGTGCATTTCGACCGATAGGTCCTTGCTTCGATTCAGGCGCGCCCATCCACGGGTGTTCAACATGTGGTCGGCAAAGGCTCTCCGAATGTCCACGGCGACATGCGTCGGAATGTCGCCGCATTCGAAATACACCGCGTCAATGCTGCGCACAAAGTCGACAAGCACATCGTAGAAATTGCGCTCTGGAAGCTTGATGACGTGCCGCAGGACCAGTTCATAGACCTCGGCAGATGACAGACCTACGACGCAGCGAGCAACCGTGGCAAAGAACGTGTCGTTCCACTCCGATGGTGGGCGATCGGTTTCATCCCCGTCGTCGAGTTCGGAACCGTTTGCTACGGTCGTCCAGCCCATATACGCTTTGACCATCGGTCTAAGCCAGGTCAGCAGGGTAGCGTCAGGAAGGCCACGCACCTGTCGCAGCCAGAGCGCCGCCGCTTGGTGATTCACATGTTCTGTTGGCGGCGGTGTTCTTGCCTCTGGGGGGGCCGACGCGGCAACATGGCCCCGCGACAAACGAAGACGCCTTTTTGGTCGGGCTTGCTCTTCCGGGAAGATCGGCCACTGCGGCTCCATGCCCGCAGCGCCCAGCCAGGCCACCTCCGCGGCGGCAGCGGCCTGGGCCCGCGCCAAGCGGCGCGCTGAGCATGCCGCAACTTCCTCTTGGGGTAGGTTCCAAACCCGGTTTTCTGCGACACAGGCACTAAGGGCGCATCGCAATATCGCGCGCGGAAGCCGGCCGTCGACGGCCTCCAGTGCCGCCACCGCGGCGCCGAAGCCATGCGCAGCCGCATGATTACCGGCCGCCGCTATTTCGAGAAGCGCGCGCACGTCTTCCGGCGTGTGCCGATGTTGCAGGGCGTGAATCAATCCGGCATATGCGATTGCGGTCGGATTGAAGCGCCGGCCCCCTCGAATCTGCCGCGCTGGGTCGTCGTCTAGCTCCTTAAGCGCTTCGTCCAGTTGGGATCGTGCCCACTCCCCATGCTCGGCGCGCAAGGCGTCGTCGCCGTCGCGCATGGCGACCATGGCGGCGGCCAAAACCGCTTCTTTTCGCATGCGCTGCTCGCCAGCATCGTCGTCTGGGTCCTCCTCGACCTTGGTCAAGGGCCGCCGCGCCCATGCCATAGCAGCCGATCGACCTTCCGGCAATAGCCGGGAGGGATCGTCGACGGCAAGGCTGAGAGCGGACTGCATTTCGAAATCCAAAGACCTATCTGTCGCGGCATCTTGCAACGCCTGCATGTGGCTCTGTTCAGCGGCTGACGGTACATACTGCCGTACCGTCGCCATAGAGCCGTCCTTCAGCGTCACTTCGATTTCCTGCCAATTCGAGACATCCGCGAGATTCAGCGCGTGCAGGCCCATGAAATCCGGGTTGCCCAGATGCGCATCCGCGTCGGGGGGACCGAGGCGTGCCGCCGCTTCCTCCAGCAGCGCGACGAGCCTAGCGTGCTGTTCCGGGGATGCTAGAAACGTGAAGTTACCGATCAATCCATCGAGTGTTGTCCGCCGAGACGGCCGCCGCTTGAGATCGGCCACACTCACCCCCCCTCGTGGCTCAGTCCGTGATGCGCTAAGGCCAAAGAAATCTGGCATCTCGACACGGTCGTGCACCTGGCGCGTGTGATCGATGCACAAGAGTTCGGGGCAACCTAAAAACGCCGCCGCCACGTGAAGCGATTTCGGCCAATGGGAGATGATCAGATCCACTGCTACAAGCAAATAGGTGGCACATGAGCCGGGCGGCCCGAGCACGTCTGCCAGAACACTCTCGAAAGTTTCGCCTGCCTCGATCCGGCGGTGCGCCCAAGCTTCGAGCGCCATGAGCGCCGAAGTGACGCTGTAGTAGTTGCTGTTGCGAGACCAAAAGTAGGTCTGCGTCCACGGAAAAGTGCGTGCGGCTTCAGGAAATGACAAGCTGAACGCGTCTGATCCAGGGTCACTGCTGCGGCTTCCGTGGGCAACCGCGTGTGCGACCAAGCGACGCACCAGCGCCAAACCGTCCTTGGGAGAACTTGTTAGCAATTCGAGGAATGGGCCCTGGGCCGGCGACACTGGAAGAAATTCGTGATCGATATAGGTGAATGCCTCTTCACGCTCGCGGTCATAGTGCCGGTCGCGTCGCCGCGGCCTTGCGATCAATGCCCGCGCCGTTAGGTCAGCCAGCTCCGACGGAGCCGCTTGCGCCAATGTGCCGCGCAGCTTCAGGATGCTGCGCACTATCTCTTCGTTGTGCTCGCTCTGCGCCACAGCCTTCAGATATTCGGCGGCAAGCTCCGGCGTCGTCCGCGCGAACATGATGAACGCGTTGCGCAGATCCGACTTTAGAGACTGGACTCCGTCGCGATCAAGATGCGCCCAGAACACAGGGCCTTCACTTGGCGCCGGCATGGCATCGCGCGGCTCCATCAGCCTGAGCCAGCGGTAGATTTGCCGCGTTGTAAACGGCGTGATATCGGTGACGCCAAGCGTGCCGACGGAGAACCCGGTGTATAGCTCGACAGTCTCTGGAACGGCTTCGTTAGGAACACTATCCCCGATGCTCAAGAGCCAGATGATCAGCGTGGTCCACGCTGGACCGCGTGGAATATTCAGGGACGCCGGTATGAGCGCCGGATCGACGCCTGTTGTCGCGAACGCCTTTGCTGCCGGGAGCACGTCGACAGCCATGACCGTTCGGAGCAGCTCTCGCAGTAGGGCAGCACCATTGCCAAGGAGTTCGGGTGCCGCGCGTTGCAGAAGTGCCACTGCAGCTTCGGATCGTGCAAGTGCGAGCAGTGCAGCGCGACGCCAGGATCGATGAACGCCTGTTCGGCTCAGCCGTTCGACGAGCGCGGTCCAGGCAAGGCCATCGCGCGCGCGTTCGATTGCCATGCGTGCTGCCAGCTCGACGCCACGGGCGAACATTGCGGTAGCCGGCCGATCTAGGCTCAGCCGGTCGACTAACCCAGGATCGGCGTGGAGCGTATTTGCGATCGCCCACTCCCGCAGTACATCGTGCCGAAACGCCACGCGGTCGATACCAAGATTTCGCAGCGTGCCGCTGGAAACCAACGCGTCAATCGGCGCCGCAGCTTGAGCTCCAACGTCGAGAAAGTCTGCGCCTGATAAGGTCTGCGCGGCTGCGTCCAGCAGTAG
This sequence comes from Polaromonas sp. UBA4122, assembly GCA_002381615.1. Taxonomy (GTDB): domain Bacteria; phylum Pseudomonadota; class Gammaproteobacteria; order Burkholderiales; family Burkholderiaceae_C; genus Polaromonas. The sequence goes on from DFWY01000070.1 coordinate 25,110, forward strand.
TCGAGATCGATCACGCCAACCGCTGTCGCGTGCACCATCGGCCGTGGCCCACCACTGCTCTGCCATATCAACTTCAGTGCGCGGTACGGGAGCGGATGCTGGCTGGCCCGCGAGTCGTGCGAGGCGAAACAGGTTCCTGGCAACTTGGCGTGCGGGATGGCCGTCCGCGAGTAGCGGCGCGAGCGAAGGATCAGTCGTCGTCAGCTGTTCAATTTCCGCCTTGCTCAGCTGACCTATCGTGATCGGTTCGGTTCGAACTAGGCGCGCAAGTGCGTCGTTCGGCAGCCAGCTAGGCTCATCAACCCCAAATTCGGGCCGCGCCGTGGCGACAACAGCTACTCCCGGAACCAAGGACGCTTCCCCGATAACGTCGACGACCGTGAGCCTCTCTTCGACGCTGAAGGAATCGAGGTTGTCGACAAAGATGGTGGCGCCGCCGTCGTTGGCGAGTTCCACGAGCAATTCTCGAAGCATACCGTCGAAGCCGAGCTGCGCTCGCATTGCGTGCCATCCGCGGGGAACACAGCGACCAGGACTGAGAACGATAACCTGACCTTCAGCTTGCATCGCCTCAGCCAATTGCCGCAGTACACCCGACTTGCCGACGCCGGCTTCGCCACGGACCTCAACATAGCGCCCGCCATCCAGTGCTACACGCGTAGCGGTAATGCGCTCTTGCCGCGTAAGTACAACTTTACCAACGCGGTTGCGAATGTCAGTCAGAGCCAGGCGAGAGGCTTCCGCAAGCGCGCTTCGGGCCGCCGCGTGCCGGCGTTCGCCTACGAACCGATAGCCCAGGAGGGCAAGAGCTTGCAGCGTCGTTTCGCGGCTTTTTTCGCCGCCACTTTTCGCCACGTCGATTGCCAGCTCAATCAGGCTTACCCAGAGAGCCCCAGCGCGCGATCCATCATCGGCATGCAGCACCCGCACGGCACGTTCCAGCGCCAGGTCATGCGACGCGGAGCCCGTGGCCGTGAAGTCGAAGGTCAGAATCTGCAGTCGGCGCAGCAACAGCCAGACTGTCTCGTCGTCGTCCGACGAACCTTCATCGCGCAGGTGACTTTTGAACGTTCTGACGAAGGCGCGCATGTCGTCGTTCGCTGCGCCCGCCAAGCCAATTTGAGCGGAGAACGTGGCGGCATCTCCAGTCTGCCGCGCGAGGGTGAGGACATCCTGATAGGCCCCATCGATCTTGCGCGATCCCTTCGTTGTCGCAATCGCCAGCTCGTAGCGCTGCGTCAAGAATTCGGGCCGTTGCGACGCCTTGGCGATCTGGCCCACGACCTTACGAAAGACCGGATCGGCAGCGGCGAATGTGATCGACCGCTTGACCTGAATCTCGAGGACGGCCGCCTTGCCGGAAACGCTGTCGTGTGCATGGACAATCACGTCATCAAGCGGGCGGCCGACATTGGCCTGTTGCAGGGCGACACGATCAATCGTGGCGCCCGGAAGTCCCCGCGGGGGCGCTCCACTGAGCATGGCAAGCAAATAGAACGCACCGACCTGGCCTTCGAAATGAGTCCCAGCCGGCCCACTGGCCAATGTGCTCGTTCCGAAATCGCTGTCGGCCGGTTTTTTTTCTGGTCCGCTCATGACTTAACCCGTTCCGTCCTTCCGAAGCTGGCGCTCTTCCCGCTCGATGCGACGCTGCGTCTTTACAAATTGCAGTTCAACCTTCGAAAAAATGTCGCCGACCACACGAGACCAGATGATGCTGTCGGTGTTCGGATGGATTAGAAGCAGCACCGCCGTAACTTGAGCCAGCGAAAGAGCTGCGAGCCGCCCAGCTTCTTGGAGACCAACGTTGCTGGCGCCCGCCAAAATGCCGTCTTGGTCGCCGAGGATGCCCAAGCGAAAGAATGTGCCTTTCGCCCCGGCGTGTACGGTGTTGCTTGCCAGTCTGAAGTATGGCCGCAGCCGATCAAGGTCGACCGCAGCCTCAATGCTTGCGAATGTCGGATTGGGGTTCTTCAGCGTGTCTGCGGCCCAGCCATAGTCATTGAGGAACGGCTTGCCGTACTTGCGCTCAAGATCGAGCGCCAGCGCATCGAGACGCTTTTGGTCGCGCGTAGAGATCCGTCGATGTTGCAGCACAGCTGCGAATCGCTGGTACTGGCGGGCAGCCTTGATCGAGTCCGCGCCAACATGTGCAACGTAGCGTTCCGCTACGGTTGGTCCACGCTCGGCGATCAGCATCGCCGTAACGGTCAGTTCGTGCATCGTGCGCCAGCGGGACAGTGCCCCGTCGGAGAACCCGTTGCGCAACAGGGCCTGTACCTCCCCCGCGACTTGTAGGGTCCGACCGTGCAGCCGCGTGACGACGTCCACCACGACCAGGTCCCTGGCCCTTCGGCGTTGTTTCCGCAGCCAGTGATTGCGCACGGCGCCGATCTCTTGGCATAGGGCGACATGTATATCCAGCAGCTTGAAGGGCTCGGCCCAGGTCAATTCAAGGCGCCGCATGAAAGCATCACGCTCATTTGTCAGGTGCAATAGGCGTGCGGCCGGGTCCTTGAGAACGTTCCGCAAGGCGCTTTGACTGAGCAAGTCGAAGATATCCTGCGAAGCGCTTTCAATGGCGTCCGTAATCCCTTCTACGGCCTGATCCAAATCAGCGCCATCCAGGCAAAAATTGATGGAGCGGCTCCCGGTGATCTCGTCATCCAGCGTCAAATCGAAGGTGGACTGCCCGGCACTTGATGGGGCGGCTAGTAGCTGCTCGGCGGAGCGTTTGATGGATTCGAAGTGTTTTGAGCCATCAATCCCTTGCTCGCAGAGCTTCTTGATCAGAATTCCAGCGAGTACGTGCGCTGGCTCAGTTTGACTGCGCAGCGCTGCTAAGTAGGCGTGGTGAAATTCCGCCGCAGCATGGGGTCGCTTGGATTGCATGCCCGCTATTGTCGCTGGATAGTCTCGTTGGGCGTTAGTCCGGCAAGGCGCTGATGCTGCCTAGGCGCAGCGCTAAGCCGCGTCGACGTCACCATGCCCCTCGACCGCCTCTTTGGCGACCCGTGCAAAGCGTTGGGGTAGCCAGCTACTTCTGAACGATTCAACCGACTCGTTTCATCGACCGGTTGAATCCAAGGTCTTTATGCGTCGTTGGCCTGAAGTTTGGCCAGTTTTTCTGGTGGCCGACTCTTAAAGACCCAAACCCGACGTACACCAGGTCAGAATGAAGCCCACCAGAAAGTGGGGAAGCGGACCTTCAATTTCGCCGCATGCCGTCGCTCACCGCCAGTGCCAAAAACTCGGAAGCTGTCATTCAGCGACAACAATCATTTTTCCTGTTTGTCGGTCGGCAGAGCAGCGTATCCAGTCCTTCACGACAGGCAGCTTTCGGGTTGTCCAATTGCTTGATTTTTGACAGAGGTCAAATTGACTTTTGCGGTTCGATGAAGATTCTTGTTGCGAAAGTTCACAAACGCCACTCTTCTATTGATTCGGCCCAAATAAGTTTGAACTTCTCATGAATTTCCTGATTGGAAGGTCATGGAAATAAGACGCAAGAAACCAAGCTCTGGAGCAACTCCACGAGCGGCGCAAGCAAGTCGTGCGATTGCACAAGAAGGCCATCAAGATCATGAAGATCGTTGAATTGACGGGCTTGAGCTACCCGACAGTACGAGCCACAATTGATCGATTCGAAAAAGGTGACTGGGCAGCGATATGGACGTCACCCGCTTCAATAGATAGGGGATGAGATTTCCGAAAGAAATCATTCTGGTGTGTATCCGCTGGTACGCGGCGTACGCGCTGAGTTATCGCAACCTCGAAGAGATGATGCAGGAGCGCGGTGTCGCTGTCGACCATTCAACCATCAGCCGTTGGGCAATCCG
>DFWY01000069.1:0-6743 GCA_002381615.1 Polaromonas sp. UBA4122
ACGGGGGACGCGCTCCACGCGCTGTGCTGCGCCGTGGGCTACAACTTGCGCTGGTTGATGCGGGCCGTGGTGCGTCTGGGCCTCAAGGGCTTTTTGCTGTGCCTGTTTTGGCTCGCGTATTGGACACGCTTTGTTGTCAAACAGCTCACTCAAGGTGTGACAGTCGCTGGCAGTCAGTGCCTGGGGGCAGGATTTGCCATGTCGGTGCTCGTCTCAAATCGCTGAAAGTGGATTTTGCAGGGCCGACTGGTTACTATGCCGACCCGGCGCTGGCGCAACAGCAGTTCGGCTGCCAGGCCCATCGCTCGCTGGCAGAAATGTAAGTAGACGCCCGGCGCTGGTAAAGCCAGAATCCGGATGGTTATGAATAAGTGCCAAATGTGCCTATAGCCCATATGGGGTGGGCGCAGGCAGCTATTAAATTTGTAGTGAATTCATGGTTGTCATTGCGAGCGCCCCAATCCCGTCATTGCGAGCGCAGCGCGGCAATCCACGGCCTCCGCTTTATCGACGATGGATCGCCACGCTGCGCTCGCGATGACGAATCGGGGCCATGGATCGCCACGGCCTGCGGCCTCGCGATGACGGGAGCTTTGCACATGCTGACCGGTATTTGGCGGTACCTGCCAGCACATGAGCTGGTCACCACGGGTGAGAAACCCGAAATTGTGGAAACCGTTCCCGGCTGGACGCACGACATTACCAACGTTGGCACAGTGAGGAATACCACTCCCACAACACCACCCGGCTGGATGTAGCGGGCATGAAGGCGCTGCTGCTCAAGCTCGACTTTATGCAGCGCATTGCGCGGGGTGAACACGCGCTGGCGGAGGAATAGTTGGCAGCAGCATGCACTTTGAAAAGGGCAAGAACGTAAACTACTATAGTCAAAATTAACCGGATGAATACGATGTCAACAACTTCAGAACGGCTCTTTGAAGCGGTCCAGTCCTTGCCAGAACCATTGCTGGCCGAGGTTCTTGACTTTGCTGATTTCTTGCGAGCCAGGCAAGCAAGGACAGTTAGCCAGCCAGCAGACACCAGCCTGGCTAGCCTGTGCGGCGGGTTGGAGAACACCCAAACTTTTATCGGTTCGCCCTTGGCCATACAGCAGCAGTTGCGCGATGAGTGGCATTAAGTACCTGCTCGACACCAATGTCATTTTGGGAATGTTGAAATCAACGCCCGAAGTGTTGGCAATGGTGGGCAGCGCGGACTTGATGGCGCACCAATGCGCTTTCAGTGCCGTAACGCGCATGGAGTTGCTGGGCTACCCCGGTATTACGGCTGGCGAGGATGCATTGATCCGGCAGCGGTTGACCCAATTTACCTATCTGGCAATTTCCACAGCCATTGAAGACAAGGCGATTGAGTTGCGTCGCTCACGCCAGGTCAAGCTGCCAGATGCGCTGATTGCAGCTACAGCCCTGTGCAATGGCTTGGATCTGTTGACTATGGATTTGGGTCTGCAAGCGGTTATGCGCAGTGCCACGTAAACCAGCTGTTACACCAAGAAAATTCTGATCACCGGTGCCATTGGTTTCATTGGCAAAAACCTGCAGTTGCACCTGGCCGAGCGCAAGGACGTGCAGGTGGTGTGCTTTACCCGTGACGATGACGTGGCCCAGCTGCCTGCGCTGCTGCAGGATGTGGACTTTGTGTTCCACCTGGCGGGCATCAACCGCCGCAAGACCCGGCTGAGTTCGTGTCGGGTAATGTGGATTTGACACGGGCGCTGTGCCTGGCCGTGGGTGCCGTGGCCGAGGCCACTGGCAAGTCGGTGCCGATCGTCTACACGTCGTCTGCCCAGGCCGGGCGCGACAACGCTTATGGCCAAAGCAAGCGCGGGGCCGAAGGCGCTTTGCTGGCGCTTGCGCGCAGCCACCGGGTGCCGGTGCACATCTTTAGGCTGCCCAACGTCTTTGGCAAATGGTGCAAGCCCAACTACAACTCGGCCGTGGCCACGTTTTGCCACAACATTGCGCGTGGCCTGCCCATTCAGGTCAACGACCCGGCCGCACCGGTCACGCTGGTGTATGTGGACGATGTGATTGGGCGCTTTGTGGGGTTGATGGATGACAGCCGTCATTGCGAGGAGGAACGACGTGGCAATCCAGGCAGTTTGGATTGCCGCGCTGCGTCCGCAATGACGGAGGTGGCGCCGCAGTACAGCACCACCATGGGCGAGCTGGCGCGGCAGATTCAGGCCTTCAAGGACAGCCGCACTACGCTGATGACCGAGCGCGTGGGCACCGGGCTGGTGCGGGCGCTGTATGCCACCTACGTCAGCTACCTGCCTGTGGAGTCGTTTACCTACACCGTGCCTCAGCATGCTGACCCGCGTGGCGTGTTTGTGGAAGTGCTCAAGACGCCTGATGCGGGGCAGTTTTCTTATTTCACGGCACACCCTGGCATTACCCGGGGTGGCCACTACCACCACAGCAAGACCGAGAAGTTTCTGGTGATCAAGGGGCAGGCACGCTTCAAGTTCAGGCACATGCAGACTGGCCAGGCACATGAGCTGGTCACCACGGGTGAGAAACCCGAAATTGTGGAAACCGTTCCCGGCTGGACGCATGACATTACCAACATTGGCACTGACGAGATGATTGTGATGCTGTGGGCCAACGAGGTGTTTGACCGGGCGCGGCCGGATACTTTTGCCTGCCCGTTGTGAGGGGGGATGGATTGCCGCGCTGCGCTCGCAATGACGGGAGCCCCTTCGTCATCGCGAGGCCGCAGGCCGTGGCGATCCATGACCCCTGGATTGCCGCGACCTGCGGCCTTACGATGTTGTATAACTTTAATTTGCACTATAACATTTAGCATGTTATAGTGCGTTAATTTGGTTATTGTGATGGACTTGCCGTGCTGACACTGGATACCGCCGTTCAACGCTACCTTCAAGAAGTCTTGGGCATTCCAGCCCCAGAGGTTCGACCGTGGGCGCGGGAATCTGAACTGCCGTATTTCCTGCGGGACGCATTTCAGATCAATGAACTGGACTTGCTGGGGCATTCTGTCCTGTTGGCGATCGATCTCAAGACTGATAAGCCGCGTCTCGGCGAGGTTCGCGTCCAGTTAGACAAAGTGAGGGTGCTTGCCGGGCAACCGGTTCTCTATTGCACAGGTGCCTTGGCCTCCTATGAGCGCAGACGGTTGATCGAGCAAAAGGTGCCATTCATCGTTCCCGGCAATCAGCTTTACCTGCCAGATCTCGGTATAGATTTGCGTGAATACTTTCGCCACCGTTCAATCGCTGCAGCGGCAACGCTCAGTCCCTCAGCGCAGGCCATGCTGATCACGGCCTTGCTGCGCCGGCCTTGGCAAACCGAATGGCAACCGTCTGTTGTTGCCGCTGCCTTGGGCTACACGCCGATGACACTCTCCAGAGCGGTCAAGGAGTTGACGGCGGCTGGCATTGCCACGCCTTACATGCTTGGCCGGACACGCTGTCTGCGGATGGAGCGCACACCACGGCAGACCTGGGAGCAGGCAAGACCCATGCTGCGCACGCCGGTCAAGCGCAGCGTCTGGGTGCACGATGACATGGCCATCGCAGGTCAGCCGAGGCTGCTGGCTGGGCTGAGCGCGCTGGCGCACCATTCGATGCTGGCTGAACCGAAGTGGCCAATCTACGCCATCAGCCCGGCGCAGTGGCGGGCAGCCACGCAGGCCGGCATTGAAGAGTTGCCAGAGGCAGCGGCCGGTGCGTGCGAATGGCAGCTTTGGAGCTACACCCCGGCGCTGCTTCCGGGCACCGGCGCGGTGGATCCGCTGTCGCTGACGCTTAGTCTGCAGGACAACCCGGATGAGCGCATACAACTTGCGCTGGATGAGCTCAAGGAGCAATTGCCATGGTGAGAGGACTAGCGTTTCCCGGTCATGGTCGAGTTATTTGCGCGTGCGCCGGACGGGCTTGTGCCTACCCAAGGCTGTCGTCTTACGCCGATTCCGCTTGACGAAATTCCGGGCCTTTATGCGCAGTGCCACGCTGGCGTGGTCGCCCTGGACCCGCGTCACAAGACGCACAACATCCCCGGAAAATTTCTTTCGTACATGCAAGCTGGTTTGCCGGTTTTGGCAAGCATCAACCCGGGTAATGATTTGGCAGATGTGATTAATCACGAACGGGTAGGTAAGGTCAGCACCGACGCATCGGTTGATACGCTGCGTGTTCTTGCAGAACAGCTGGTTAATGAAATGAAAACGGATGTTGAAATTCAGGCGCGCTGCAAGTCACTGTCTGCGCGCCTGTTCTCGCCGGAGGCTGCGGTAAAGCAGGTTGTGCAGGCTTTGGCGGCTGGGTAGCGGCGAGCGCAGATGTGGCCCAGTGCCATGCCGACCCGGCGCTGGCAAATCCAGAATCCGGATGGCTATGAATAAGTGCCTAATGTGCCTATAGCCCATATGGGGCGGGCGCAGGCAGCTATTAAATTTGTAGTTATTTCAGGCCGCTCTCCGTCATTGCGAGCGCCCTGTTTCGGGCGACCAAAACTGCACACGGACCTTGAACCTCCGGCCGTCATCGCGAGCGAAGCGCGGCGATCCATCGTCGAAAAAAGCGGGTTCATGGATTGCCACACTACGTTCGCAATGACAGACGGTTCATGGAGAGCTTGACCCGCAATCCATGGATCCTGGCACATCATGAAGTTGACGTCAGAGAGTAACTTTGAGTTTTTTTCTATTCACACTTATTGGCAGTGAATGAAATATTTCTTATAATTGCCTCATGGAATCAACTAATGATGTTTTTTCATTCAAGAACGTGCTGGCGAAGCTGCCGCGTGGTGAGCCGTTGGGCACGATGAGTCTTCAGCAATATGGTGTCAGCACATTCCGCGCATCGGCTCTGGCGCGTAGCGGCTGGCTCACGCATCTGGCCCGCGGGGTGTACATGCTGCCAGGTGACACGCTGTCTCGCGATGCCTGCCTGGCGTTCCTCTCCAATCAGGTGACTGGCTTGCACGTGGGTGGCAAGACTGCGCTGGGCTTGCGTGGTGTGCGCCATAACGTGGCGTTCCGTGAAGTGCTGTCGCTTTGGGGTGACCGAGTCAAGCCGCTGCCAGCCTGGTTCACGCAAAGGTTCGAATGCCGGTATCAGTCAACCCAACTTTTCGACGCCGACCTGCCCAAGGGTTTTGCCTTGCAGTCGCTCCCCGCCGGTCGGCCAGACGTTCTGGTGTCCACGCCTGAACGGGCGCTGCTTGAACTGCTGAGCGACGTGGGTAAGGGCCAATCGCTGGACGAAGCCCGGCATCTCGTCGAGGCGCTGAGGAGCGTGCGCAACGATGTGCTCGACAAGCTGTTGACGCACACCACACGCATCAAGGTGGTTCGTCTTGCCCACGCGATCGCCCTGGAATTGGAGCTGCCTTGGGCACCATTGGCAGCCCTGCAAAGCCAACGTTTGGGTGGTGGCAAGCGCTGGATAGCGGTTTCCAAATCCGGTGAGCGACTCGACCTTAAAGGCGTATGAAAAAAATATGAACCAAACATACGTTGACACCGTCAGGCTGTTGCTCGCCATCGCGCCGACCGTCTTTCAATCCCAATGCTTCGCGATGAAAGGCGGAACTGCATTGAACCTGTTTGTGCAGGATATGCCCCGCCTCTCTGTGGATATCGATGTCGTATTCACTGACCACACGCTTGAGCGGGATGCCGCCTTGGAGGCCATCTCAATGGCTCTGTCCCAATTACAGGCGGCCCTGAAGGCTCGCGGGTTTCGAGCCACGCCCTTGCGGACCAGACTAGGCGATGAGGTGAAGCTGTTGGTGGAAGACGAGCTCGCCAGCGTCAAGGTTGAAGTTAACTTCGTCTTTCGTGGAACGGTCCTTCCCGTCGTTCAAATGCCTCTGGCACCGGCGGCGCGTGAGTTGTTCGCCACAGGCCTGACACTGCCGGTGCTGAATACGCTGAGCTTTATGGCAGCAAGCTGGTAGCGGCCATGGACCGGCAGCACCCGCGTGACATTTTCGATGTGGTGCAGATGCTGGCACGCTTTGGCTGGCAGAGTTCATTTATCGATTGCTTTGTGGCCTACCTTGCTGGCCACAACCGCCCAGTGCATGAGGTGCTGTTCCCGACAAAGCAGCCCTTGGCAGCAACTTTCTTGAGTGAGTTTCAGGGCATGACGCGAGATGAACTCCCGTTGGCACTGCTTGAAAAGGCACAGCAAGACCTTATTGATCAATTGCCCAGGCGGCTGACCCCGGACCACCGCGAGTTTTTGCTATCGCTGGTCCGAGCCGAACCCGTTTGGGAGCTGATGCCGTTCGAGCATCTCAGAGAACTGCCAGCGCTGAAGTGGAAACTGCTCAACCTGAAAAAACTGCAGTCTGGCAACGCAAAGCGTTTTGCCGCACAGCACAGCGAGCTTGAAGCAAGATTCCACGGTCTTGACGCGGTACCAAATGGAACTTCCTGAAATTCAGCCCTGGCCTGGTGGGCGGCCACTGCATCGGTGTGGACCCCTACCACTACCTCACGAACAAGGCCGAGACGCTTGGCTATCACCCGCAGGTGATTCTGACCGGGCGACGCATCAACGATGGCATGGGCAAGTTCATTGCCGAGCAAACCATCAAGCAGATGATTGCAGCGGGCAGTTACATCAAGGGCGCGCGGGTTAATGTGCTGGGGCTGGCATTCCGCGCTGGTGACGGCAGCACCCAACCCCGTGTGATGGCTGACATGACGGACGACCCTGATGTGGATCTTCAGGTGTGGCCGCAGAG
>DFWY01000069.1:6886-10539 GCA_002381615.1 Polaromonas sp. UBA4122
GGGCAATATGGCTAATTTGTCCGAAATACATGCTATATTTCGGACAAATAGAATTTTGTAAAAAGAACCAAATGCCCCGATCCGCCTCGCCCAACAGCACTGGCTCACAGATTGCACGTCTGGTGCAGCAAAGTGCCCCTGGTACGGTGTTTACCCCAGATACCTTTGCCTTAGTGGGCAGCCGAGCCTCGATTGACAAGGCCCTGCAACGGCTGGTGGCTGCCGGGGAGCTGCGGCGCTTGTCGCGTGGTCTGTATGACAAACCGCGTCATGACGAATTGCTGGGCACTCTGTGGCCCACGGTAGATGCCGTGGTTCAAGCGCTTGTAGGCAAAGACATGTTGCGCACGCAGCCTGCGGGGGTTTATGCAGCCAACATGTTGGGCATCTCGGAACAGGTGCCAGCCAAGATTGTTTTTCTGACCGATGGCATCAGCCGCACAATCAAGGCTGGCCCCATGCAGATCAGTTTCAAGCGGACCACGCCACGCCAGATGGCGGCGGCTGGTCGACTGAGCGGCTTGCTGATTCAGGCTTTTAAGAGTCTTGGCGCGCCACACATTACCCCTGCGCGCATTGAGCGCCTGCGGCAAAACATTCCCGCAGCAGAGCGCGCCCGGGTGTTGCAAGACATTGCTCTGGCACCTGCGTGGATGCGGCCGTTTTTTCGCCAAGTGGCCCAGGAGGAAATATGACGCTGGCAGCAAAATTTTTGGCACTGACAACTGAGAAGCGCGCACTTGCGTTTGAGCAGGCGGCGGCAGGGCTGGCACACGCTAGCGCACCACTGTTTTGGGCCGACAAGGCGCAATGCGAGCGGGTGGTGGACTGGAAAAGCCGGGTGTTTGCCCGCGGCTGGGCGCGCTACGATTTGGCCCAGCATGGCACTTTCCGGCTGGTACCGCCAGAGGTGCGGCAGGCCGCTTTGGCGCGGGATTACGCGACGATGCGCCCCATGTTCATGACCGAACCGCCGAGTTTTGACGCGTTGCTGCGAGAACTAGGAAATGCTGAAAACGCCATCAACAAACTGTGACACCGTGGCCCGGATGAAGCGGCGGCTTGGGTGGATGCCCAGGCATTGCACTGTGGGGTCGGGAAGAAAAAGAGCGCAGCGCGGAAATCCAGGGTTCATGGATCGCCACGGCCTACCGCCTCGCGATAACGAAGAGTGACGGCCTCGCGATGACGGGAGCTGGGCTGGAAGCCAGCCGAAACCTTTGACAGCGGCATCCGCAAGACCGTGCAGTGGTACCTGGCCAACCCGGAATGGGTGGCTAATGTGCAAAGCGGTGCGTACCGGGAGTGGGTGCAGACGCAGTATGCAGGGCAGGAAGCCGCCTGAATAGGCTCTAGCCCCGGCGCAGCTTGCGCAGCCAGCTATAAAAATCAAAGTAATCTAAACATCAGGGAAGAAGAAAACATGACACAACGCAAAGGCATCATCCTGGCTGGGGGCTCCGGCACCCGGCTCTACCCGGTCACGCAAGCGGTCTCCAAGCAACTCATGCCGGTGTATGACAAGCCCATGATTTACTACCCGCTCAGCACGCTGATGCTCTCTGGCATTCGTGATGTGCTGGTGATTTCCACCCCGCAAGACACACCGCGCTTTGCCGAGCTGCTGGGCGATGGCAGCCAGTGGGGCATGAACATTCAATACGCGGTGCAGCCCTCGCCCGATGGCCTGGCGCAGGCTTTCATCATTGGCCGCGATTTTGTGGCCAACCAGCCCAGTGCGCTGGTGCTGGGCGACAACATCTTTTATGGCCACGATTTGGTCAGGCAGCTGGCCAGTGCCAGTGCCCGCCCCACCGGCGCCAGTGTGTTTGCCTATCATGTGCATGACCCTGAGCGCTATGGTGTGGTGGCGTTTGATGACCAGCAGCGGGCCATCAGCATTGAAGAAAAGCCCCAACAGCCCAAGAGCAACTACGCGGTCACCGGCCTGTATTTTTATGACCAACAGGTGTGTGACATTGCCGCCGATATTCAGCCCTCTCCCCGTGGCGAACTGGAAATCACCGATGTGAACCGGCGCTATCTGGAGCTGGGTGAGCTGAATGTCGAAATCATGGGCCGGGGCTACGCCTGGCTGGACACCGGCACGCACGACAGCCTGCTGGAAGCCGCCAGCTTTATTGCCACCCTGCAAAAGCGCCAGGGCCTGCAGGTGAGCTGCCCCGAAGAGATTGCCTTTGCCCAGCAATGGATTGACGCCGCCCAGATTCAAAAGCTGGCGGCACCGCTGGCCAAGAATGGCTATGGGCAGTATTTGCTTGGCCTGATCAAATAAACCGCCCATGGATCGCCACGGCCTGCGGCCTCGCGATGACGGAACTTTCGTCATTGCGTGCCATCCCTGCCCGTCATTGCGAGCGCAGCGCGGCAATCCATGCCCCCGCCTGTTCAACGATGGATCGCCACGCTGCGCTCGCGATGACGAATCGGGGCCATGGATCGCCGCGACCTGCGGCCTTGCGATGGGGGTGCAGCCCAGTATGCTATCCTAGTATGCTGTCCCAGTATGCTAGCCAATGAGTTAGCGGATGATTACAATGATTCCATTGCAATCACTTGGAGCTAACCTATGAGCAGCATCACAGTTCGAAACCTCGATGAATCTGTCAAGAATAGCTTGCGTGTGCGCGCAGCCCGCCATGGCTGGTCCATGGAACAGGAAGTCAGGCAAATTCTTCAACAAACCGTTGCCCCCGAGCAAGCCGGGCAGATCAGTTTTGTCGAGCGTGTGAACCGCAGGTTTGCCGGCCTGAAAGTGGAATCCCTTCCCATTCCGTCCCGGCAAATCGCCCGCACACCGCCTGAGTTCGACATGCCATGAGCAACGGCTTTCTGCTCGATACGAATGTGCTCTCGGAGTTGATGCGCGAGCATCCAGCCGCAGCTGTGCTTGACTGGTTTGCCCAAAACACGCATGCCACCATGCACACTAGCACCGTCACCCTGGCCGAAATTTTCACCGGTATCGCTTTGTTGCCAACCGGTAAACGCCGTACGGCACTGGCGGTGGCCGCCGAGCAAATGTTTGAGCAGGACTTTGCCGGGCACTGCCTTGGATTTGATGCTGCTGCCGCAAAAAACTATGCCGTTATCGTAGCGGCGAGGTCACGGCAGGGGCAACCCATCTCGACAGAGGACGCGCAAATTGCAGCGATTGCACTGGCCGCTGGCCTGACCGTGGCCACCCGCAACACCAAAGATTTTGAAAACATTGACGGCCTGACGCTGACGAACCCTTGGCAAGCCAACGCGCCACATTAATTTTCCAAATATCTGGCGGCGATTTAGGAGGTTTTGTTGCGTGGGCACCGGAAAGGGCCACGGCGTGCTGGAGGTAGGCTGCGGTGAAGCAGGTTGTGCAGGCTTTGGCGGCTGGGTAGCGGCAAGCGCAGATGTCGCCCAATGCTATGCCGACCCGGCGCTGGCAAAGCCAGAATCCGGATGGCTATGAATAAGTACAAATGTGCCTATAGCCCATATGGGGCGGGCGCAGGCAGCTATTAAATTTGTAGTGAATTCATGGTTGTCATTGTGAGCGCCCCAATCCCGTCATTGCGAGCGCAGCGCGGCAATCCATGCCCCCGCCTGTTCAACGATGGATCGCCACGCTGCGCTCGCGATGACGAATCGGG